>JBEPUH010000004.1:0-220373 GCA_041691635.1 Hyphomicrobiales bacterium | reverse complement strand
TGACGGCGGGCTACGACCCGCTGCGCGACGAGGGCCGCGCCTACGCCTGGCGCCTTCAGAAAGAGGGCACGGTGGCCGACCTGGTCGAGTTCGGCGGCATGATGCACGGCTTCCTCAGCGCGCCGATGCTGCTGCACGGCGCGCGCCGCGGCACCAGCCTGTGCGCGGCGGCGTTGCGCGAGGCGCTGGTCCTGCGCGGCCAATAGCAGACAGGTGAACACAACGACCGTTCCCCGTACCGTCGCGGTCGGCATGGCCCTGCCGGGCCTGGTGATCGCCGTCGCCATGATCGGCGACTCGCTGCTCTATGTCGTGCTGCCGCTCTATCACCAGCAGTTCGGGCTCTCGCTGGCGATGGTGGGCGTGCTGCTGAGCCTCAACCGCTGGGTCCGCCTGCTCGCCAACTCGGCGATGGCCCACCTCGGCGAGCGCATCGGCCCGCACACGCTGATGATCGCCGCCGCCGTGGGCTCGATCGTCTCGACGGCGCTCTACGGGCTGGTCGAGAGTGCGGCCGTCCAGATCTTCGCGCGCCTGCTGTGGGGCGTCTCCTTTGCAGCGCTCAACCTCAGCACGCTGGCCTATGCCGTGAGCGACCGCGCCAATGCCGGCAAGCGGGTGGGCTACAGCCGTGCCGCCATCGGCATGGTGCAGGCCTGCTCGCTGGTCGGCGGAGCGTGGATCGCGCTCACCGTCGGCGCGCGCGAGGTATTCGTGATCTATGGCGGCCTCACCATCGTGTCGCTTGCCGGCGCCCTCTTCCTGCCGAAGCTGTCGCCGGAGCCGGTGACCAACCGCGCCTTCCGCCTACCGGTGCCGCATCGCCTCGAAGTGTGGGGCTTCCTGCTGGGCTTCGCCGGCGACGGCGTGTTCCTGCTCACACTTGCCTTCCTGATGAAGGACTCGATCACCTCGGTGGCGCCGATCCTGGCGACGGCGATGCTGCTGGCGCTGCGCTGGCTGGTCGAGATCACCACCGGGCCGCTCGGCGGCTGGATCGGCGACCGCTTCGGCGCGCGCCAGTCGGCGATCGCCAACGGCGCGATCATGGTCGCGGGCTTCGTGCTGGTCGCCGCCGGCCTCGAGCTCAGCGGCGCGCTGCTGATCGTCATGACGCGCGGCATGTTCAACACCCTGATCCCGGTGCTGGTGATCGAGCGCGGCAAGGGAGGAGTCCTCTCCAGCCAAGCGAGCTACTCGACCTGGCGCGACTTCGGCGCCGCCGTCGGCCCGCTCAGCGCCCCGTGGCTGTTCCTCAACGTGACCCAGACGCCGCTCTACGGCGCGCTGGCAGTGGGGCTGGGCGTGTGTGCGTGGATGTGTCTGGTGCGGAAGTAGATGGGCCAACGTCCGGTTACGAAAAGTAACGTTTTTAATAATCGAAATATAAACGTTACGAAAAGTGACCGCTAAAATAGCGGAAAAATAGCGAGGGCGATCTCAGAAGGGTCGCCCGATCATGCCACGCTCGATCCGGCCCGCCGCCCCTCTCGAGGCTTGTCCGGCGTCTCCTGTGACCCCCGCGTTTTTGGCATTGCGCCAAGGGTCCGGGTCCCCGCTTCGAGATGTGCCGATATTGCGATAATCACAAGTATTTATCAAGATTTTGCGCAACCAAAGACGTATATACTCGTATATACTTTGCGAGGACATCATGACGATCGGACGTACACGGACATTCAGAAGCGGTAACAGCGAGGCGGTGCGGCTCCCGCGCGACGTCGCCTATGGCCCGGACGTCGAGCTCGTGATCGTTCGGTCCGGCGACGTCATGACGATCTATCCGGCCGCCACCTCGATTCCCGCGATGATCGAGCGCCTGCGTTCGCTGCCGGTTCCCCCCGGCATCGAGCGCCGTGACGATGAGGAACTGCCCGAGCGACCAGGCCTCTGAGCGATGTCGCTCCTGCTCGACACCGATATTGCCATCCATCTGCGCGATGGCGATCCGACGATCACCGATCGGGTTGCCAGGCTCGAAGACGCGGTGCTTCTATCGATCGTCACACGCGTCGAACTGGAGGGTGGCGTCTATCGCGAGCCAACCTCTGCCGCCATCAGACGCCCGAGACTGGATGCCATGCTTGCGGCGATTCCCACTCTTGCATTCGACGACGCAGCCGCCGCGGCCTACAGCGCCATCGTCGCCAAGGCCGGTTACTCCCGCCGCAAGCTTCTCGATCGGATGATCGCCGCGCAAGCGATCGTCCATCGCGCATCGCTGGTCACCCGCAACACCGGCGACTATGCCGACATTCCGGGGCTTTCGCTGGTGGCGTGGTAGGGGCCTGCCGAGACGATCCATACCGCCCTTGATATTTGCAAATAGATTCCATATTACTTCCACATGGAAATATTTTCACAAGACACCGCCATCACCGTCCTCGCCCTGTTCAAGGCGAGCGCACGGCTGGAGGAGCGGTTCGCCGCCGGCCTCGGCGCAGTCCATGGGCTGTCGCTGAAGGATGCGCTGCTGCTGATGCACGTGGCGCGCGCCGAGGGCGGGCGGGTGAGCCGCATCGATCTGGCCAAGCACCTGTCGGTCAGCCCGTCCACCGTGACGCGCACCACCCAGCCGCTCGAGAAGCTGGGCTTCGTCGCCCGCGAGAGCCACGAGCGCGACGCGCGCTATGCCTTCGTCGTGCTGACCAAGGCCGGCCGCGAAGCCGTGGCCAATGCCGAGGCGACGTTCGGGCGGCTGGCGGCCGACGTCTTCCGCGACCGCTGGACCGCGGGCGAGATCCGCACGCTGGGCGAGCTGCTCGGACGGCTGGCGTGAGCGCGCCCGCGCCCCTTCCCCCGGCGATCGTCCACCTCGTCGCCGGCTCGACCGGCGCCGGCAAGACGACCCACGCGCTCGAACTCGCGAACGCGCTTGGCGCGCTGCACTTCTCGATCGACGACTGGATGGTGACGCTCTACGGCCCCGACGCGCCGCAGCCGCCGCAGTGGCCGTGGATCGCCGAGCGTGTCGCGCGCTGCGAGAATCATATCGCCGCCACTGCGATCGCCGCCGGCCGGCGCGGCTTGTCGTCGATTCTCGACATCGGCTGCCAGCGTGCCGACCGGCGCCGCGCGGTCGCTGACCGGGCGCGCGCGGCGGGGCTTGGCGTGCGGCTGCACTGCATCGACGTGCCCGCCGACGAGCGCTGGCGGCGCGTGTGCGGCCGCAACGAGCGCCGGGGCGAAACCTGGCGCGTCACCGTCACGCGCCCGATGTTCGACTTCATCGAGACGATCTGGCAGCCGCCTGACGCCACCGAGATGGCGGAACTGGACGGGGTGCGAGTGGGCGTGCGGGTGGCCTGACCGCGCCCGGACGGCCATACTGGCGGCGTGACAAAAGACAGGGCGACGTCGCTCAAGTTCCACTGGCTGCTCTGGCTCGTCGCCACGGTGCTGCTGCTGCTCTACGGCGAAGCCGCGCGCCTGGAGAGCACGCCCACGACCGTGCGCCTCAAGCTCACCCCCGGCACCGAGGTCGAGCTCGACACTTTCCGTCTGTTCGAGAATCCGCTGCGCATGGTGCTGGAGTTCCGCGCCGACGGCTGCGACCAGCGGCCCGAGCTCGGGAACTGGCAAGGCGCCAAGGAGAAGGACGGGATCCTGACGCTGAAGCCTGGCGCGGCGGTGCGCCTGGAAGCCCGGCTCGGCGAGGACAAGCCGGTCGTCTTCGAGGCCATGCCGATGAGCGGCTATTGCAACGGCAACTCGCGCGGCATGACCGCCAACCTCGCGACCTCGCCCGGCGTCTACCATTGGCCGCCGCCGCCCGACACGCCGATGCTGTGGTTGCAGCCCGGCATGAACCGCGTGCATCTGAAGCTGACCACGGTCGAGGCGCCGCTCGCCGGCGAGGCGATCACGCTCTACGCGCCGGGCGCGCTCGGCATCAAGACCGCAGCCGACAACGTCGCCTGGCTGGTGTTCGGCCTGTTCCTGAAGCCGGTGTTCTGGTTCACCCAGGCCGGCTGGCTCCTGGCGCTGGTGCTCGCCACCTGGATCTCGTGGCGCCGGCCCGACGACGACGAGGAAGAAGAGGCCGAGCCCCTGCCTTAGGGCGTTTCGCTAAGCCCCTAGGGCGATGGCGCGGCCTGCACGGAGATGTCGAGCCAGCGCACCGTCTCGCCGATCGTGGCCGGCGGCACGGGGAAGGTCTCGGGCTGCGCCTGGTCGAACTTCGGTCCGCGCCAGCTGAACTGCACGGCCACGATGGTGGCGCCGACGATGAACAGCTTGGCCACCGCCACCTCGCCCACGCCGTCGCCGTAGCCCGCGATCTTCTTTCCCTTCGAGCTGTTGCCGCACAGGATGCCGACCAGCGCCATCTCGGCCTCCTCGCGGAAGAGTTGCTGACTGGCGTTGCCGCGGTCGCAGCCGGTCGTGTAGGGCGTGGCGAACAGATTGACTGCCTGCGCCAGGGTGAAGCTCGGCACGTCAGGCCCGCGATAGCCGCTCACCCTCAGCATCCGCTTCCAGGTCTGCGGCGTCTCGCTGGCGGCGATCTCCTCGAGCGAAAAAGAAGTGTCGCGCTGCAGCGGGAAGCGCGCGCTGGCGCGGGCCCGGTTGCGCGTCTCGGTGACCCACGGCGGCGCGGGATAGACCACCACGACGTCGAACACCTTGAGGCTGCGCGCCGTGGCGATGCCGGGATGTTCGTCGGCAGGCGCAGGCGATGGCTCGGCCTCGTCCTGGGCCAAGGCGGCCGAGGCGATGGCGAGACTCATCAGCAGGAAGGCGGCGCCCGACACGAGCGCCCGCCATCCCGCGGCGATCACCTGAAGACGTCCTTGCGGTGACGAACCTCGGCGAACACGTCGATCGGGTCCTTGCCGGCCATGCCGACGGCGGCCTGCAGCGACGGCACGTCGGCGCGCAGGAACGGGTTGGTCTGCTTCTCCTCGCCGAGCAGCGAGGGCACGGTGGCCTCGCCCCTGGCGCGCGCGGCATCGATTGCGGCCGAGCGGACCTTGAGCGCCTTGTTGTCGGTCTCGATGGTGACGGCGAAGCGGGCGTTCGACTGGGTGTATTCGTGGGCGCAATAGACGCGCATGTCGTCGGCCAGGTGCCTGAGCCGGCTGAGCGACGTCCAGAACTGCTGCGGCGTGCCCTCGAACATCTTGCCGCAGCCCAGCGCGAACAGCGTGTCGCCACAGAACAGCGCCTTCTCCTCGTTGAAGGCGTAGGCGCAGTGGCCGACCGTGTGGCCGGGCACGAAGATCACCTCGGCGGTGGCCTCGCCGAAGCGGAAACGGTCGCCGTCGTCGACCGTGACGTCGATGCCGGGGATGCGGGCGCGGTCGCGGCCCAGCCCCACGATGGTGCAGCCGGTGGCGTTCTTGATCTCCATGTTGCCGCCGACATGGTCGCCGTGGTGATGGGTGTTCAGGATATGGGTGATCTTCCAGTGCCGCCTGTCGGCTTCGGCCAGGATGGGACCGGCCACGGCGGGGTCGACCACACCGACGCAACCACTCTGCGGCTCGCGCATCAGCCACACGTAATTGTCGTTGAGGACGGGGATACGGACGATTTCCAGGGATGTGCTCATGATGCGCAACGCTAGCAAAGCTGGCCTGCGACCGCCACGCCCCTTCGATGACCTCTGCGTGACCATCCGGGCCGGCTTTCTGATAGGATGGTGCCCATGTGGACCGACGTGCTCGACCTCAACGACTTCTACAGCAGCCGCCTCGGCCAGATGACCGTGCGCCTGCTGCGCGCCCGCCTGCGCGAGGTGTGGCCGAGCGTAAAGGGCGAGACCGTGCTGGGCCTGGGCTATACGACGCCGTTCCTGCGGCCGTTCATGGAGGAAGCCCAGCGCACGATGGCCTTCATGCCGGCCCAGCAGGGCGTGACGCGCTGGCCGCGCAAGGGGCCGAACCGCACCGCCTTCGTCGATGAGAACGACCTGCCGCTGCCCGACCGCTCGGTCGACCGCGTGCTGCTGGTCCATGCCGTGGAGTGCACCGAGCAGGTGCGCCCGATGCTGCGCGAGATCTGGCGCGTGATGGCCGACGGCGGCCGGCTGATCACCGTGGCGCCGACGCGCGCGGGCCTGTGGTCGCAGCTCGACCGTTCGCCGTTCTACCAGGGCCATCCCTATTCCGCCGGCCAGGTCGCGGGCATGCTGCGCGCCAACATGTTCGCGCCGATGCGCCAGGCGCGCGCGCTCTACATGCCGCCCACCCACTCGCGGCTGGCGCTGCGCATGGCGCCGACCATCGAGCGCTTCGGCCAGCGCTGGCTCGGCCGCTTCGCCGGCGTCTCGGTCATCGAGTCGGGCAAGCAGCTCTACGCCGGCATCGCCGAGCGCCACACCCAGCCCGCAGGCGCCGTGGCGCGGCCCAAGCTGCGCATCGCGGCCTCGCGCGACACCCACGTTGCACGCAACGAAGACGGGGAAGCACCGGCCTCGTGAGCCGCGCCCGATGAGCCGCCTTCCCGTTCTCCTCGCAGTCGCCGCCCCAGTCGCGGCCCTTCTCGCAACCCTCGTCGCCGCGTGCAGCGAACCCGAGCCTCCGCGTGCGCCCGACGTCCTGGCGCTGGTGCCGCGCACGTGCGCACTGAGCGTTTCCTTCGACAAGGGCAGCGCGGCGCTGGATGAAGCGGCCCGCATCGCGCTCAAGGCCATCCCGACCGACGGCCTGTGCCCCGACGTCCGGAAATTCGCGGCCGGGCATTCCTTCCTCGTTCGCGGATACGCCGCATCGATCGGTTCGGACGAGGCGACCGTCGCGCTGTCGCTGCGGCGAGCCGAAGTCGTCCGGACCTATCTGATGTCGTCGGGCATTCGCAGCGACCGCATCCAGGTCGGCGCCTATGGCGACACGGATCAGGCGCCGGTGAGCAGCAGCCGGCCGGCGGACCGGGTTGTCGTCTCGATCGCGCTCGATGGCAAAGAACAATATTTCTTGCACTAGGGGTTTTGCGATGTCGGTGTCGCCGCGTGTGATCGCGCTGCTGGGGTTTGGCGAGGCTGGGTCCGCCATCGCGCGCAGCCTCGCCGCCGACGGCGGCTGGCGCGGCGTGCCGAGAGCCGGCGACAACGCCCCGCGCCGGCTGATCGCGATCGACACGGCGCTCGACAAGGATGCGCGCGGCACGGCACTGGGCAAGGAAGCGCGCCGGCTCGATGTCGCCATCGCCGGCAGCTACACCGCCGCGTTGTCCGAAGCCGACCTCGTGATCTGCGCGGTGCAGGGCGAGTTCGCCCGAGATGCCGCACTTTCGGCAGCTCCCTTGCTGAAGAAGGGCGCCCACTACCTCGACCTCTGCACCGTCACCGGCAAGATGTCGGACGAGGACCGCGCGGAGATCGACGCCGGCGGCGGCCACTATGTCGACGTGGCCGTGATGGGTGGCTTCTTCTCGTCGGGCATCAAGGCGCCGATGCTGGTCGCGGGCGACGGGGTCGAGCCGGTCGTTCAGTGGATGAACGAGACCGGCTTCGTGGCGACATACCTCGGGCCCAAGCCCGGCAGCGCCTCGTCGGTGAAGATGCTGCGGTCGGTGATCGTGAAAGGCATCGAGGCGCTGGCCGTCGAGGCCTTCGTCACCGCCGAGCGCCAGGGCATCCTCGCCGAAGTGATGGGATGCCTGGGCGACATCGATGCCCGGACCTTCGCGGGCTCCCTCGCCATGCTGACGCAGACCCACATCGTGCATGCCCATCGCCGCTGGGAGGAGATGGGCCTGGTGGCGCGGACCCTGCGCGAGACCGGCGTCGATCCGCTGATGACCGAGGCGATCGAGAGGAGCCATCGCCGCACGGTCGATGCGCACATCGCGCCGGCCGACGGCCGGGTGCCCAGCCTCGAGGACGCGCTGAAGCTGTTGTCGGAGAAGGTCGTCCGTGGCCGATGATATTTTCGACCGGCTGGTGGCGCTGCTGACCGAGGCCAAGGCCAGGTTCCGAGTCATCGAGCACGAAGCCGAGGGCAAGTCCGAGGCGATCAGCGCCATCCGCGGCAACCGCCCCGACCAGGCGGCCAAGGCGATGGTGCTCGACGTGCGCGGCGGCGGCGGCGGCAAGCGGCCGGTGCTGGCCATCCTGCCGGGCAGCCGCAAGCTCGACTTCGCCGCGGTCGCCGCGCTGTTCGAGGCCAGGAAGTGCGGCTTCGCCAGCCCCGAGACGGCGCAGGCGCTGACCGGTTGCGTCATGGGCGCGGTGCCGCCGTTCGCGCTCAATCCCGCGCTGTCCATCGTCGTCGAGGAAGACCTGCTGGCCAACGACACGCTGTTCTTCAACGCCGGCCGCCTCGACCGCTCGATGGAGCTCGACACCAAGGACTGGATCGCCGTGGCAAAGCCACGCGTGGCCAAGATCGCGGCCAGGCCCTAGTCTTCCGGACCTTTGCGCAGGAGGCGTTCGGCATGGACATGGGCTGGATCCACCAGCTTAAGCCGCTCGTGGCCGCCGTCGGCCTGGTGCTGATCGTGCGCACCGTCGTGGCCGAGCCCTATCGCGTGCCGTCGGGATCGATGGTGCCGACGCTGCTGGTCGGCGACGAGTTGATCGGCGCCAAGTTCGCCTATGGCTTCAGCCGCTATTCGCTGCCGATCGGCGAGCTGCCGGATTTCTCCGGCCGCCTGTTCGACAAGGCACCCGAGCGCGGCGACGTCGTCGTGTTCCGCCTGCCGCGCGATCCCTCGACGACCTATGTGAAGCGCCTGATCGGCCTGCCGGGCGATCGCGTGCGCACCGAGCACGGCCGTCTCTACATCAACGACGCGCTGGTGCCGCGCCGCGCCGTCGGCACGTTCGAGGGCTCGACCCTCTATGTCGAGACCCTGCCGACCCGCGACGGAAAGGGCCGCGAACACGAGTTGATCGAGGTCTCCGACACCGACCGCTACGACAACACACCGACCTACGTCGTGCCGGCGCGGCATTACTTCATGATGGGCGACAACCGCGACAACTCGCTGGACAGCCGCGTCGCCGCCGCCGACGGCGGCGTCGGCTTCGTGCCTGAAGAGAACCTGGTGGCCCGCGCCGACCTCTTGCTGCTGTCGACCGACCCCGATGTCGGCTGGTTCGACGTCAAGCGCTGGGCCAGCACCTTCCGGCCCAACCGGTTCCTGACGCGCGTCAACTGACGTGGCCGCCGACGTATCCACCGGCGTGCCCATCGACTGGCGTTTCGGGCCAGTCCGCGAGGCCGACTTCGAGCCGCTGCTGGCGCTCCGGATCGAGGTCATGCGCCCCCATCTCGAACGGGTCGGCCGCTTCACCCCCGAACGCTCGCGCGGCGTCTTTCGTGCGCATTTCGACCAACCCGGCCTGCGCCTGATCCTGGTCGGCGACGACTGCGCGGGCTGCGTCGCCTTTCGCAAGGAGCCGCAGATCGTGACGGTCGATTCGTTCTATCTCGCGACGCGCTTCCAGAATGCGGGCCTGGGCTCGCGCGTGTTCACGGCGCTGCTGGCCGAAGCCGATGCGCTGGGCAAGCCGATGCGCCTCGAGGTGCTGAAGCAGAGCCCCGCCGACCGCTTCTATCTCCGCCACGGCTTCCGCCCGATCGGCGAAGGCCAGCACGACGTGATGTTCGAACGGCCGGCCGGCTGACTTTCCGCACTTCGGGCAGCTAGTCGCGCCGCAGCAGGAACACCGCCTGCTCGCCGAACAGGTTGGCCAGCAGCGGCGGCATGTGGATCGGCCGGCTGTTGCGGTTCAGCACCACGGCGCGCTCGACCGTGACGCCCATGTCGCGGCACAGCGCGCGGAAGTCGTCGATGCTGCACAAATGGATGTTGGGCGTGTCGTACCACTTGTGCGGCAGCGATGGCGTCTCCGGCATGCGCCCGCCGAACACCAGCCTGAGGCGCACGTGCCAGTGCGCGAAGTTGGGGAACGACACGATGGCGCGCTTGCCGACCCGCAGCATCTGCTCGAGCACCGCGCGCGGCTCGCGCGTGGCCTGCAGGGTCTGGCTCAGGACCACGTAGTCGAAAGCCTGCTCGGGATAGTCGTGCAGGTCGGTGTCGGCATCGCCCTGGATCACCGACAGGCCATTGGCCACGCAGGCGTTCACGCCGGCCTGGCTGAGCTCCATGCCGCGCGCGTCGACCTGCTTGAAGTCCACCAGGTAGGCCAGCAGCGCGCCGTCGCCGCAGCCGATGTCGAGCGCGCGGCCGCCCGGATCGATCATGTCGGCGATGAGCTGGAGGTCGACGCGAATGACGGCGCTCATTTCAGCCCCCGCGCGTTGGCCGCGCCCTGCAGGAAGCCCGAGAGCGTGCGGAACATCTCGGGCTCGTCGAGCAGGAAGGCGTCGTGGCCCTTGTCGCTCTCGACCTCGACGAACGACACGTTGGCCGCGGCGGCGTTCAGCGCATGGACGACCGACCGGCTCTCGCGCGTCGGGAACAGCCAGTCGGAGGTGAAGCTCATCAGGCAGAAACGGGTCGCCGATCCCTTGAAGGCACTGGCGAGCACGCCGCCGTGCGCGGCGGCCAGATCGAAGTAATCCATGGCGCGGGTGATGTAGAGATAGGAGTTGGCGTCGAAGCGATCGACGAAGGTCGAACCCTGGTGGCGCAGGTAGCTCTCGACCTGGAAGTCGGCATCGAAGCCGAAGCCCAGCGCGTTGCGGTCCTGCAGCGAGCGGCCGAATTTGCGCTGCAGGGCCTGCTCCGAGAGGTAGGTGATGTGCGCGGTCATGCGCGCCACCGAAAGGCCCCGTGCCGGCACCACGTTGTGCGCGCGATAGTCGCCGCCCTTCCAGTCCGGATCGGCCATGATCGCCTGACGACCGACTTCGTGGAACGCGATGTTCTGCGCGGAGTGGTGCGCGGCGCAGGCGATCGGCACCGCGGTGAAGACGCGCCTGGGGTAGCTTGCCGCCCATTCCAGGACCTGCATGCCGCCCATTGAGCCGCCGATGACGCAGAACAGGTCGGGGATGCCCAAATGATCGAGAAGCGCTGCCTGCGCGCGCACCATGTCGGCGATGGTCACGACCGGAAAGTGCAGGTTCCACGCCTGGCCGGTCGCGGGGTCGCGCGCCTGCGGGCCGGTCGAGCCCATGCAATGGCCGAGCACGTTCACGCAGATGATGTGGTAGCGCGCCGGGTCCAGCACCTTGCCCGTCCCGATCAGGGAATCCCACCAGCCTTCCTTGCCGGTGACGGGATGCTGCTCGGCGACGAACTGGTCGCAGGTCAGCGGATGGCAGACCAAGACCGCGTTCGACTTCTCGGCGTTCAGCGTGCCGTAGGTCTGGTAGGCGATACGGAAGGGCCCGAGATCGACGCCGCAGTCGAGCCGCATCGGCCGCTCCGTTCCCAGGACCGCGTGGCGGCACTGGGCAAGCGCCTTGCTTTCTGCATCGGTGAGATCGTCGAACACGGTCGCCGCTCCAAACGAAAAGCCCCCGACCGTGGGTCGGGGGCTTTTTCGAGCACTCCGACCTTTTAGCGAGGATTAACGTGGCCGCAAGCCGGTCGGCTCAAATTCCACGGGATGCGACTCTATAAGGGTGGGGCGGGCCGCGCGCAAGGCTTTACGCGAAGGCTTTACTGAGGGGCCCCGGACGTGTATCGCCGCTCGTTCCATGGATGCACCCAGTCTCGACGCCCTGCGGCAGGAAATCGATGCCATCGACGGCGACCTGCACGGCCTGATCAGGCGCCGCGCGACCCTGGTCGGCCGGATTTCGGCCGCCAAGCCCGCCGGCGAGCTGTCGTTCCGGCCGGGCCGCGAGGCGCAGGTCATGCGCAAGCGGCTGGCCCTGCACGATGGCGTCTTCCCGGCCGCGGCCGTCTACCGCATGTGGCGCGAGATGATGAGCAGCTTCGCGCTGATGCAGACACCGGCGCTCAAGATCGCGGTCTGCCGCCCGGCCGACCAGCCCGGCTACTGGGACCTCGCGCGCGACCACTTCGGCTGCCAGATCCCGCTGGTCGCCCACGAGTCGCCCAACCAGGTGCTGGCCGCGGTGCGCGCCGACGCCGCCACGATCGGCGTCGTGCCGGCGGCGATCGAGGCCGACACGGTGCCGTGGTGGCCCCTGCTGGCCAGCGGCGAAGCGACGTTGCCCAACATCGTGGGCAAGCTGCCCTTCCTGGTGATGCCCAACGCCCGCGCGCGCGGCATCTCGGCCCTGGTGCTGGCCCGCATCGAGCCCGAGGAGAGCGGCGACGACCGCGCCCTGATCTCGCTGGAAACGCCCACCGGCATCAGTCGCAACCGCATCTCGGCAGCGGTCGAGAAGGTCGGCCTGCCCGCCCTCACATCGGCTCTGGACCAGATTGTGCACGGCGTGCATCACTATCTCGTCGAGCTGCCGGGCGTGATCGCCGATGGCGACCAGCGTCTGCGCGAGCTCGAGGCGGCGCTCGGGCTGGAGAACGGCAGGGTGGCCGCGATCGGCGCCTACGCAGTGCCCGCGTCGCAGCGGTCCTGATCGTTTCTAACGGGAGAGAGCTATGACGACGCTCAAGCCGCGTCCGGGCATCATGCAGATCGCGCCCTACGTTCCGGGCAAGGACTCGGTCGACGGCAAGGAGCCGATCGCCAAGCTGTCGTCCAACGAGGGCGCGCTCGGCCCGAGCCCCAAGGCAATGGCGGCCTATGCCAAGGCCGCGTCGGAGCTGCATCGCTATCCCGACGGCGCCTCGGAGAAACTGCGCGACGCGATCGGCCGGCACTACGGGCTCGATCCGGCGCGCATCATCTGCGGCGCCGGCTCCGACGAGTTGCTCAACCTGCTGGTCCGCTCGTTCTGCGGCCCCGGCGACGAGCTGCTCTACAGCCAGTACGGCTTCCTGATGTATCCGATCAACGCGCTCGGTGTCGGCGCCACGCCGGTCGCTGCGCCTGAGCAGGACTATCGCACCGACATCGACGCGATGATCGCCAAGGTGACGGACAAGACGAAGGTCGTGTGCCTGGCCAACCCGAACAATCCCACGGGCTCCTACGTCACCAAGGACGACGTGCGCCGCCTGCACAGGGCGCTGCCGAAGAACGTGTTGCTGGTGATCGACGCGGCCTACGCCGAGTACGTGAGCAAGAACGACTACGAGTCGGGCATCGAGCTGGTCGACCAGTCCGACAACGTCGTGATGACCCGCACCTTCTCGAAGATCTACGGCATGGGCGGCCTCAGGCTCGGCTGGATGTACGGCTCGGCCGGGATCGTCGACGTGATCAGCCGGCTGCGCCAGCCGTTCAACGTCAACCTTGCGGCCCAAATCGCCGGCATCGCGGCGCTGGACGACCTTGCCCACACCGACGCCAGCCGCGCCAACAACGACATCTGGCTGTCCTGGCTCGCGGCCGAGCTCATCAGGCTTGGCCTCAGGCCGCTGCCCAGTGTCGGCAATTTCCTTGCCGTCGGCTTCGGGTCGAAGGAGCGCGCGGCAGCCGCCAACGAGTGGCTGATGAAGGACGGGCTTATCCCGCGCATGATCGCGGGCTACGGCATGCCGGAGTTTCTGCGCATCACCATCGGCACGGAAAAGGAAGTGAAGCTGGTGCAGGCCTCCCTCACCCGCTTCGTCGCCCAAAACAAGTAAGAGCGCACAAATGAGCGGTCCGCTGTTCAACAAGATCGCGCTGATCGGCATCGGCCTGATCGGCGGCTCGATCGCACTCGAGGCGCGCAAGCGCGGCCTCGCCAACTCGATCGTGGCGGCGACGCGCAGCCCCGAGACGGCGGCGTTGGCCAACAAACTCAAACTCGCCGACCACTGCGGCACCGATCTCGCGGCCGCCGTCGAGGATGCCGACCTCGTCATCGTCTGCACGCCGGTCGGTGCCTGCGGCGCCGCCACCGCGGCCATCGCGTCGAAGCTGAAGCCGGGCTGCATCGTCTCCGACGTGGGTTCGGTGAAGCAGACCGTGATCGCCGACATGCTGCCGCACATTCCCAAGGGTGTGCATTTCGTGCCCGCCCATCCGGTCGCCGGCACCGAGAATTCCGGCCCGGAAGCGGCCCTGCTCGACCTGTTCCAGGGCCGCTGGTGCATCCTGACGCCGCTGCCCGGCAGCGACGACGCCGCCGTCGACAAGCTCGAGACGTTCTGGAAATCGCTCGGCAGCCTGGTCAACCGCGTCGACCCGGCCGACCACGACCGCATCCTGGCGATCACGTCGCACCTGCCCCATCTGATCGCCTACACGATCGTGGGCACCGCGGACGATCTCGGCGGGCACTTGAACAGCGAAGTGCTGAAGTATGCCGCCGGCGGCTTCCGCGACTTCACGCGCATCGCGGCCTCCGATCCCACGATGTGGCGTGACATCTTCCTCAACAACCGCGAAGCGGTGCTAGAGGTGATCCAGCGCTTCCAGGAAGACCTGTTCTATCTGCAGCGCGCCATCCGCTGGGGCGAAGGCGACAAGCTGTTCGACCTCTTCACGCGCACCCGCGACATCCGCCGCGCGCTGATCCACCTCAACCAGGCGTGAGCGCGCAAAAACCTTTCTGGGTTTTCGCCTACGGTTCATTGATGTGGAGGCCGGGCTTCAGGACCGCGGAGACGCAGCCCGCACGCCTGCACGGCTTCCATCGCGCCCTCTGCATCTACTCCGAGCACTATCGCGGCACGCCGCAGAAGCCGGGCCTGATCCTTGGACTGCTGGCCGGCGGCTCGTGCCGCGGCCTCGCCCACCGTCTGCCGGCCGCGGCGTATGACAAGGTCCGGCGCTACCTGTGGCGGCGCGAGATCGAGAACGACGGCGTCTATGTCGAGGAAGTGCGCCCGCTCCGCCTGGCCGACGGCCGCACCGTGGCGTCGCTGGTCTATCTCGCCGACCGCGCGCACCGCCAGTTCGCGGGCAAGCTGCCGCTCGCGCGGTCGATCGCGCTGGTGCGTCAGGGCAAGGGCGCGACCGGCAGCAATATCGATTATGTCAGGAACACCGTGGCCCACCTGCGCGCGCTCGGCCTGCGCGACCGCGCGCTGGAGGAGCTGGCGCGGCGCGCCGCCCCGGGCAAGCCGGCCTAGTGGCTGTCGGAGAAGACCGACAGCTTAGTGGCTGTCGGAGAAGATCGACCGCACGATGAAGCGCCATTCCTCGCGCGCCTGTTCGACGGTGAGGCCGAGGCGCTCGCGCAGCACGATCCAGCTCTCGGGCGTCAGCGCGACCGAGAGTGCGTTCAGCGTGCGCTCGCGCTTTTCCTGCGGCAACGCCGACAGCTCGGGGTCGAACGAATCGGCGATCTGCTCGCGATTGCCGGAGTAGAGCTGCACGATCTTCGTCGCGGCATCGGCCGAGCGGCGCTGCAGCGTCTGGATGAAGGTCCACATCGGCCGCACGCCCTCGTAGCGCGCCGCGCGGTGGTTGACGGCGGCGCCGATGCGCTGGTCGAGCGGCGACTGGCGGTTGATCTCGGGCTGCTCGCCCACGATCGTCGTGAGCACGCGCCCCAGCACTGCGACATATAGTTCCGCGGTGTCGGCGAAATGCTGGAACACGGTGCGCGCCGAGACGCCGGCGAGCTTGGCGATGTCGCGCACGATCGGCGCCACCTCGCCGTCCTGCGCGAGCGTCAACGTCGAGGAGACGATCGCCTCGCGGGTGCGCGCGACGCGATCACCGCGGCCAGCAGGCAGCGGCTGGAGGCGTGATTCAGTCGACGAAAGGACATCCATGATCTCTACCCCTGCGAGCGGTCCCTCTTGACGCGGAGCCTTGCTCTTTGCGTGCGAGTGACGACACGATTCAACGACGCCGATGATACGCAATCTAGCCGAGAAACGTGTATGCGACGAAGCGATATAAAGCTCTTTTGGCGTAATCTGCTCGTAAGCAACCGCTTCATAAGTAAGCTTTCCGTAAGGTACCATCTACCATGACAAAGAAGAAAGTCGCCCCAGCCTCGCTCGCTGCCCAGGCCATGGGCTGGATCGATCCCGTCACCAAGGCCGTGGTACCCCCGATTCACATGGCGAGCACCTACCTGCGCGACGAGGACAATGGTTACAGTTCCGGACGCATTTACGCGCGCGCCGACAATCCGACCTTCGACCAGGCGGAGGCGACGCTGGCGGCGCTCGAGGGCGGCGCCAAGGCCCTGATTTTTTCCTCGGGCATGAGTGCGGCCACCGCCTGCTTCCTGGCGTTGGCGCCGGGCGACCATGTCGTCGTGCCGAAGGTCATGTACTGGTCGCTGCGCAACTGGCTCGGCACCTTCGCCACCAACTGGGGCCTCAAGGTCGAGTTCGTCGACGCCGACCGCACCGACGCTATCGCCAAGGCGGTGAAGCCGGGCGCCACCAGGCTGGTCTGGCTCGAAACGCCGGCCAATCCGACGTGGGCGCTGAGCGACATCGCCGCCGCCGCCGAGATCGCGCACAAGGCCGGCGCGCTGCTGGCCGTCGACTCGACGGTCGCCACGCCGGTGCTGACGCGGCCGATCGAGTTCGGCGCCGACATCGTCATGCACTCGGCCACCAAGTACCTCAACGGCCACTCCGACATCATCGCCGGGGCGCTCGTGGGCGCGCGCGACGATGCGCATTGGGCCAAGCTGCGCGCCATCCGCGCCCAGCTCGGCACGATCCTGGGACAGACCGAGGCGTGGCTGCTGATGCGCGGCATGCGCACGCTCTACCCGCGCGTGGCCTGGGCCTGCCGCTCCGCGCAGTCGCTGGCCGAGAAATTCGCGGCCCATCCCATGGTCGAAGAGGTGCTCTATCCCGGCCTGCCGTCGTTCGCCGGCCACGCGGTGGCCAAGAAGCAGATGACAAACGGCTTCGGCGGCATGCTGTCGGTGCGGATCAAGGGCGGCGAGCGCGCCGCCATCGCCACCGCAGCCCGCGTCGAGCTGTGGAAGCGCGCGACGTCGCTGGGCGGCGTCGAGAGCCTGATCGAGCATCGCGCCAGCATCGAGGGACCCGGCACGCCGTGCCCGCCCGACCTGCTGCGCCTGTCGGTCGGCGTCGAGGAAAGCGCCGATCTTTACGAGGATCTCGACCAGGCGCTGAAGCGCGCCCACAACGCCTGAACCGCAGGGGCGCGGCTCAGCCGAAGACCTTGCCCAGCCCCGCGCCGATGCGCTCGTTCATCATCTCGATCGAACCGTCGGTGTAGGCCGCGATCTTGGCGCCGGCGAGGTGGCGCGCCAGCGGATACTCCGCCCGCAGCCCGTTGGCGCCCATCGCCTGGATGCAGTCGGCGATGCGCTGCACGGCCATGTCGGTCGCGAATTTCTTGGCATAGGCCGCGGCCATCACCGCGTCGCCGCCGGTGTCGATCAGGCGCGCGGCGCGATAGGTGAGAAGCCGCGCGGCCTCGAGATCGGTCGCGGCGTCGGCGAGCTTCCAGCGCACGCCCTGGTGCTCGATCACCGGCTGGCCGAAGCTCTTGCGTTGCCGGGTGTAGCGCACCGCCGTCTCGAGGCTCGCCTGCAGCATGCCGCAGCACATGCCGGCCACGTAGGCGCGCGCGCCGTTGATGCCGGCAAGGGCTGCCTTGAAGCCTTCGCCCGGCGGCTTGAGCAGCGCCTCGTCGGGCGCGATGTAGTCGACCAGCCGGAAACCGCCGACGCCGATCGCGTGGCCGCCATGCAGCTCGAACGGCTTGTCGCGCAGAAAGCCCGGCCGCTCGGCCTCGATGGCGAAGCAGGCGATGCCGCGATAGCCCTGCGTCTTGTCGGTCTGCGCATAGGCAACCGAAAGGCCGGCAACGGCGGCGTTGGTGATCCAGGCCTTGGCGCCATTCAGCTTCCAGCCACCCTCGACTTTGATCGCCGTCATCTCGAGCCCGCCGAAGTCGCTGCCGACATTGGGCTCGCTCAAGCCCGCACAGCCGATCAGCTCGCCCGCGATCATGCGGGGCAGCAGGCGCGCCACATGGGCCGGCTGGCCGTCGCGCGCGAAGCGGGCGCAGGCGTTGTGGTGGTTGATGAGCGCGAAGGCGAAGGCGAAGTCGGCGCGTGCGATCTCCTCGAAGGCGCGCAGCTTGCAGGAGAAGGACAGGCCCTGGCCGCCGTGCTCTTTGGCCAGCTCGATGGTGTTGAGGCCGGCGGCGCAGGCCGCTTTGATGGTCTCCAGCGGATAACGCCGCTCCCATTCCCAGCGTGCGGCATGGGGCGCCACGTGCTCCTCGGCGAAGGCGCGGGCGCGGGCGACGACGGAATTTTCCTCGGGCGTCAGGAATTCATCGAGCATTCGCCTCAGATACACGATTGGACCCACGGTGCAACCGCAGGCTAGAGTATCGGCGATGCGGGTGTAGCTCAGGGGTAGAGCGTCGGCTTCCCAAGCCGTAGGCCGAGGGTTCGAATCCCTTCACCCGCTCCAACAATTCTTCTTCGGGCAGGAAGCGCGATCATGGATTCCGTCGTTGCGATGCCGGTTTCGGCCGGCGGCGATTTCGCTTCCGATGCGGCGGCCTTCTCGGCCTACTGGCTGCAGGCCAACGAGCGCCTGCGCCGCCTGCCGCCCAAGCCCCAGCGCGATCCTGCCGCCCACGACATCGCCGAGATCATCAAGCAGGCCGCCCGCGACGCCCGCTTCGTCTTCCTGCGCCGCCACGCCCGCACCGTCTACGACCGGCTGACCGACGGCCGCCGCAAGTTCGTCCGCCTCGAGCGACTGGTCTACGACGCCGCCGAGCTGGTGCCGGGTCTGGTGCCGACGCGGGCCGAGGTCGCGACCGAAGCCGAGCTCAAGCAATCCCAGAAGGACGGCTGCGAGATCGACCAGGGCATCCTGTGCAACCAGATCCTGGCCGACCCCGAGAGCGGCATGCACCTGTGCCACGCCATGCTGCTGCCGCGCGAGGAATCGGCCGAGGCGCTGGCCAAGTTCCTGCGCGACGGCCGGCTCGACCTCGGCACGGCGAGGGTCGAGCGGCGCGGCCAGGCCGCGGTGCTGCTGCTGTCGAACCGGCGCTTCCTCAATGCCGAGGATAATTTCACCCAGCCCGCGACCGAGATCGGCGCCGACGTCTGCACCCTCGACCCGCAGAGCAAGGTCGCCGTGCTGCGCGGCGACGTGGTGCCCGAGGGCAAGTACGCCGGCCGGCACGTGTTCAACGCCGGCATCAACCTCACGCACATCTATCACGGCAAGATCCCGTTCCTGTGGTTCCTGATCCGCGACATGGGCTTCGTGAACAAGATGACGCGCGGCCTCGCCCGCACCGACGTGCCGCCCGACGAGGTCTCGGGCGATTCGATCGAGAAGATCTGGATCTCCGCCGTCGAGACCTTCGCCATCGGCGGCGGCTGCCAGATCCTGCTGGCGACCGACTTCAACATCGCCGCCAACGACGCCTACATGACCCTGCCGGCGCGCAAGGAAGGCATCATCCCGGCGATGGCGAACCTGCGCCTCGCCCGCTTCGTCGGCGATCGGCTGGCGCGCCAGGCGATCATGTACGAGCGCCGCTTCGAGTGCGATTCGGTGGAAGGCCGCCTGATCTGCGACGAGGTCGTGGCGCCCGACGATATCGAGGCCGCGATCGACCGCGTCGCCGAGCGCATCACCGGCTCGGGCGCCGTCGGCACCATCGGCAATCGCCGCGCGCTGCGCCTCTCGGTCGAGCCACTCGACATGTTCCGCCGTTATGCCGCGCTCTACGCCCGCGAGCAGGCCTATTGCCACTTCAGCCCGGCGCTGATCGCCAACCTCGAGAACTACTGGAACGCCCAGAACAAGAAGGCCTGAGCGGCGGCGCTTCAGTCGGCGATCACGATCGCCACGCCTTCTTTCGCCAGCGCCTCGAGACGCTGGCGCACCTCGGCCGCCACCGCCGTCGCCAACCCCAACGTCGGCTGATCGAGCAGCAGCAGGCGCGGCCGGTCGACCATCGCGCGCGCCAGCGCCAGCATCTGCTGCTGGCCGCCCGAGAGCAGCCAGGCCCGCGCCTGAGGCCGTTCGCCCAGCATCGGAAACAGCGCCAGCATTTCGCCTACCCGCTGCCGGCGCTCGGCAGCCGGCAGGAAGGACGCGGCCTCGATGTTCTCATGCACGGTGAGGCCGGCGAAGACCCGCCGGCCGGCGGGCACGTAGCCCACGCCCAGCCGCGCGCGCTGCTCGACCGAAAACGTCGAGACGTCGCGCCCGAAGAGTGCCACCGTGCCCGGCTCGAAACCCAGGATCGTCTCCAGCACCGCGGTCTTGGCGATACCGTCGTCGCCCGGCAGCGACACGATCTCGCCAGCCGCGACGGCGAGCGTACCGACCGCGAGGACAAGCGCGCTCACGTCACGACCTTGCCGCGATCGAGCACGATCAGCCGGTCGCACGCTTTCGACAGAAGCTCGGTGTCATGATCGACGATCAGCACGCCATAGCCCGCCACGCGCAACTGGCCCAGCAGTTCGACCAGCGCCGTCTTCTCCGACGGCGTGGCGCCGGCCAGCGGCTCGTCGAGCAGCAGGAACGCCGCCGGCCCCGAGAGCGCGCGGGCGAGGCCGGCAAGCCGCGTCTCGCCCGGCAACGGCGCCTGGAACGTCCGGCCGATGCCCGCGCGCGCGATCCTGTGCGCGACCAACCGCTCGAGGCGCCGACCGTCGAGCGCAATCGTTCCGGAGTCCGCCCGCTCGAGGCCCGAAATCACGTTGAGCAGCGTCGTCTTGCCCGAGCCGTTCGCCCCCACCAGCCCCACGATCTCGCCCCGCGTTACGGCAAGCGACACTTCGGACAAGGCTTCTACGCCGCCGAAAGCCTTGCTGACTTTCTCCAGCACGAGCCGCTGGCCCGTCGCCGCCGGTGCGAGCTGCTCGGGCAGGATGGGTAGAGGCACCGGCGCCGGCGGATCGATCAGCCCGGCGAGACCTTGCGGCGCCCACAGCACGACGGCGAGCGTCGCCACGGCATAGGCCAACAGCCAGGCGCCGTTCAGCTCGCGGAACAACTCCGGCAGGCAGACCGCGATGGCCGCCCCCAGCACCGCGCCCATCGGATGGCGCGCGCCACCCAGCACGACGGAGGTGAGGCAGAGCAGCATGATGGAGAAGCCCGTGGTCTCGGGCGAGACGACGCCGCTCAACGTGGCCGAGCCAGCGCCCGCGAGACCGGCCAGCGCGCCGCCCACGACGAAGGCCGCGAAGCGCCAGCGCCGCGTATCGATGCCGAGCGTGGCCGCAACCAGCGGCGCCTCGCGCACCAGGCGCGCCGTCTCGCCGCGCCGGCCGGCAAAGAACCGCGCCTCAGCCAGCACCACCGCGATCAGGCAAAGCCACACCGCCGCCAGCAGCGCCGCGCCGCGTGGCAACGCCGGGGTAAAGCCCGCGAGGCCATTGGCGCCGCCGGTAAGGCCTTCGGCGTGCACGGCCGCGAGATTGACCAGCGATGCCAACGCCAGCGTCGCCAGCGCGAAGTAATGCGACTGCAGGCGCAGGACGGGCGCCGCGGCCAGCGCCGCCACGACGACCGCGGCGAGGACCGCGACGGCGAAGGCGAGCGGCCCGACCACGGGCGCCGCGAGTGCCACCGCATAGGCGCCGACGCCGAACAACGCGCCTTGCGCGAGGTTGAGTGCGCCCAACTGGCCGAACACCGGCTGATATCCCGCGCCCAGCAACCCATAGAGGCCGACCAGGGTTACGAGGCGCTGGCCGAACGGTGGCAGGACCGTGAGAGCGATGATAGGTGCGGCCACCAGCACGACGATCCAGGGCCAGCGCAGGCTTCGCATCGTTCAGGCCCGCCGTCCGACCGGCTCGCCGAACAGGCCTTGCGGGCGCAGGCTGAGCACGACCAGCACGGCGATGTAGAGCGCGGCCGAGGCCCAGGCGTCGCCGAGCCATGCCGAGACGAAGGTCTCGAACACGCCGATGCCCAATGCGCCCAGCAGCGCGCCGGGCACGCTGCCCCAGCCGCCGAGCGCCACGGCGATGTAGGCGCGCAGCATGTGGCCGCCGCCATCGGTCGGCACGACCAGGAATTGGTGCCCGAGCAACTGGCCCGCGACGCCGGCGAGCGCGCCCGCAAGCGCCAGCGACAGCACGATGTAGCGATCGACGGCGATGCCGGTGGCGCGCGCCATGTACCGATCGGCCGCGACCGCCCGCATGCGCCGCCCGGTCTGCGTGCGCTCGAGCAGGAACCACACCGCCGCGATCGACAGCGCGCCCACGATCACGATGGCCCACGGCTGGCCGTTGCTTCCCCCGAGGCTTCCGGCAAGAGCCGGCGCGCTGCGCGGGGCGCCGCCCATGCCCAGCAGCAACCCCTGCTCGATGACCGCGGCGAGCGCGATGGTGGCCACGAAGGTCGCCTCGGGCGGCCGCCGCACCAGCGGCAGGATCGCCGCCCGCGCCGTGACGATACCGGCGACGCCGAGCGCCACCGCCACCAGCGGCAGCAGGAGCGGCGCGGGCAGGCCGGTCCACGCGTCGCCCAGCACCGCCGCGGCGCCGCCCAGCACGACGAGGCCGCCGTGCGCGAAGTTGACGGCGCCCGAGGCGTTCAGCGCCAGCACGAAGCCGAGCGCCACCAGCGCATAGGCCATGCCCAGCGCCAGCGCGTTCAGGACAAGTTGGAAGGTGAGCAGTGCGCCCGCGGTCTAGTGTTCCCGGGGCGCGTGCTTGCCCAGGATGCGCTGCAGGGTGCGCCGATGCATGTTGAGGCGGCGCGCCGTCTCCGAGACGTTGCGGTCGCATTGCTCGAACACGCGCTGGATGTGCTCCCAGCGCACGCGATCGGCCGACATCGGGTTGCTGGGCGGCGGCGGCAGCTTGCGGCCGTGCGCGTTCAACGCCTGCTCGATGGCGTCGGCGTCGGCGGGCTTGGCGAGATAATCGACGGCGCCTTCCTTCACGGCGGCGACGGCGGTGGCGATGTTGCCGTAGCCGGTCAGCACGACGATGCGAATATCGGGACGCGCCTGACGCAGCGGGCCGACCAGCTCGAGGCCGTTGCCGTCTCCCAGCCGCAGGTCGAGCACGGCGAAGGCCGGCGGTCGCGCGGTCTGGGCCAGCGCCTCGGCCACCGAGCCGACCGCAGTCACGATGAAGCCGCGCAACTCTAGCGCGCGGGCGATGCGGTTGCGGAACGCCGCATCGTCATCGGCAATCAGCAGCGTGCGATCCTTGTTTGCCGTCACGCCGGCGAGGGCGGGCGACACGGGACGGTTGGCACCGGCGTCCTGGGTCATGGGCAACTCCTTCGACATTGGGCGCTATGTAGCCTTGAAGACGGGATTTGGCCAGCGCACCGCGACGGCGGCGCCCCCCCCTGCGGAACTCCGGTTGCCGAAGATAACCGTAGCGCCGGTGCGTTCCAGCAAGGTCTTGGCAATGAAAACACCCAGCCCCATGTGGCCTTCCTCGCCTTGGCGGGTCGAGATGAAGGGCGTGCCGAGCTTGTCGAGCAGCGCCTCGGAGAAGCCCGGCCCGTCGTCCGACACCTCGACTTCGGCCCATTCGGCGGTCCAGCGCGTGGCGATATGAATCTCGTGACGGGCGAAGGAGATCGCGTTCTGCACGATGTTGCCGACCCCTTGCATAATCTCGGGGCTGCGCACCTGGATCGGCGCGGTCTGCGGTGCATTCACGTTGAACGGACCGGCCTCGAACGTAATGACAATGCTGTCGCTGCTGTAATGTTCCGCCGCCGCCTCGATGAGCGCCGGCAGCGGCACCAGCGTGTAGGAGTCCGACACGTCGCCCGTGGGATCGACCGACAGGCGGGCGAGGATCGACCGGCAGCGCTCGGACTCCGCCGACAGCAGCTCGACATCCTCGCGCAACGGATCGTCGGGCTCGACCTCTCGCAGCATCTCCTTGGCGATCACGGCGATGGTGGAAAGCGGCGAGCCGAGCTCGTGCGCGGCCGCCGCCGCGAGCGCGCCGAGCGAGGACACGCGCTGCTCCTGCGCAAGCGCTGCCTGTGCAGCACCCAGCGCATCGCTCATCTGGCGGCCTTCTTCCGCCAGCCGCCAGCCGTAGAGTGTGATCAGCAGGGTCGTGAGCGTGAGGCCCGCCCAGACGCCGGCCTGGTAGATATCGGGGAACTCGGGCGTCGGCCCGAGCCACGGCAGCGGCTGATGGAAGATGCCGAGCAGGCCGATGCTGGCGATGGTGAGCAGCGAGAGTGCAATGTTGCTGAGCAGCGACAGGATGGTGGCGCCGACCGCGACCGGCGCCAGCAGCAGCAGCGCGAACGGATTGGTGAGGCCGCCGGTGAGATAGAGCAGCACCGCGAGCTGCACGACATCGAACGCCAGGAAGAACGTGGCCTCGCGGTCGTCGATGCGCGCCGAGGCCGGCCGGCCGAGGCTGACGGCGAGGTTGAGCAGCGCCGACAGCGCGATCGTGCCGCCCGCCGCCAGCAGCGGCAGGGTGAAGCCCAGGCCCCAGTGGACGACGGCGGCGGTGAGGAGCTGTCCGGTGACGGCGGCCCAGCGGATCAGGACCAGCGCCCGCAGGCGCACGCCGCCGCGTGGCGGCAGGGTCGGGCTCGCCGCCGCCGCGAGGACGGGAGGCGCGGGCGAGTTGTTCTCGACGCGCCCCGCCACCGGCTATTCCTCGATCATCAGGTGTTTGCGATTGATCGTGATGAACAGCGGGATCTTGCGCTGCTTCCTGCGGTCGGGCGGCTCCTTCACCAGACGGCCGATCTCGCCCAGGATGAGCCCGGTGATCGTCGGCAGCGGCAGCTCGCGCGCCTCGTCGAGCCTGACCCAGCGGATGTCGCCCATCTCGCTCGAATGACGGATATCGCCGGTCGCATCCTCGGCGCGCGCCATGAAGAAGCGCGCGTTGAAGCGGCGCGGCCGGCCGGGCGGCGTCACCGCGCGCGCGATCAGGTCGAGGCAGTCGAGCGCCGGCGCCATGCCCTTGTCGAGGAAGCCATGCCAGTGCTCGCCATAGTCCTTGCGGGGCGCCCCGCCGTCCAAGGGCTTGGCCAACATCAGGCCCGTCTCCTCGAAGGTCTCGCGAACGGCGGCGACGCCCAGCGCCTGGGCGCGCTGCAGGGTTGCCGCCTTGAGCAGGCGCGTCTTGACGTGGCGATCGAGCGTCGTGGCGATCGGGACATGCGCATCGGCGGGATCGACGCGGCCACCGGGGAAGACGTAGCGGTTGGGCATGAAGGCGTGCGCGGCGGCGCGGCAGCCCATCAGCACCTCGGGTGTCTTGCCCTTCAGCCGCACCAGGATCAGCGTCGCGGCATCGCGCGGCCGCATGTAGGGATATTTCTCCTCGACCTTCTCGACCGGGCGCTCGGCCCCCGGCTTCAGCACGGCGTGGACGTAACCTTTGTCGGTGCCGCGCTCGACGGCGCCGGCGGGGATGCGGGGCTTGCTCATGGCAGAACGATAGACCAGCGCCGTCAGAACGACCAGCCGACCGGCGTGTCGGGGCGAAACACGACGATGTTCTTCGCGGCCCCGGGAACGTCGACCGTTTCCGGCGCCTCGAGCGGCCGGGCGTGCAGGGTGATCTTGTCCTCGTTGGCTGGCAGGCCGTAGAAGCGCGGGCCGTTCAGCGAGGCGAAGGCCTCGAGCCGGTCGAGCCTGCCCTCCTCGGCGAAGACCTGGGCGTAGACCTGCATCGCCACCGGTGCGTTGAAGACGCCGGCGCAGCCGCAGGCGCATTCCTTGGTGTCGGCGGTGTGCGGGGCAGTGTCGGTGCCGAGGAAGAACGAGGCGCTGTCGGAGGTGGCGGCGCGACGCAGCGCCAGCCGATGCTCCTCGCGCTTGGCGATCGGCAGGCAGTAGAAGTGCGGACGGATGCCGCCCTTGAAGATCGCATTGCGGTTGTAGCTGAGATGATGCGGCGTGATGGTGCCACCCATTTGACCCGCGTTGGCCTCGACGAAGGCCACACCCTCTTTGGTGGTGATGTGCTCGAGCACGACCTTGAGGCCGGGGTGGCGACGGATCAGCGGCGTCAACACCTTGTCGAGGAAGACGGCCTCGCGGTCGAAGATGTCGACGTCCGGGTCGGTCACCTCGCCGTGCACCAGCAGCGGCATGCCCGCCTTCTCCATCGCCTCCAGCCCGCGCGCGATCTTGTCGATCGAGGTGACGCCGTGCGCGGAGTTGGTGGTGGCGTGCGCGGGATAGAGCTTGGCCGCGACCCACACGCGCTCCTGCCTGCCGCGGGCGAGCTCGACCGGATCGGCGCCGTCGGTCAGGTAGCAGGTCATCAGCGGCTCGAACGCGAGATCGGCCGGAACCGCTCTGCGAATTCGGTCGCGATAGGCCGACGCCTCGGCAACCTTGGTCACCGGTGGCACGAGGTTGGGCATGATGACGGCACGGGCAAACTGGCGCGCGGTATGGACGGCGCAGGCCGCCAGCATCTGGTTGTCGCGCAGGTGGACATGCCAGTCGTCGGGGCGGCGGATCGTGAGCGAGGTCGGAAGGGCCATGCGTGTTTTCTACGCTTGCTCCGGGGCGGCCTCCAATGTTGATTGCGTGCATGAACGACCTGAAAGACGCGATCGCCTTCGCCCAGTCCGCCGAATCCCAATGGCCCGCCAGCATGTACATGCCCGACGGCCAGTTCGTGATGACCTACGACTCGGGCGAGAAGGCCCCCGACGACGAGGTGCTGGGGCCGGTGACGCCGCGCGGCGGCGCCGCCGGCATCGTCTACCGGGGCGGCAAGCAGATCGCCGAATGGGGCGACACCAACCGCGCCGACATGACCTTCAGCGTCGCCAAGAGTTACCTCGCCCTTCTGGCGGGCCTGGCGCTGGGTGACGGGCTGATCAAGAGCCTCGACGACAAGGTCGCGGGCTACGTCAGCGACGACGGCTTCAAGAGCGAGCAGAACAGGGACATCACCTGGCGTCACCTGCTGACGCAAACCAGCGAGTGGCAGGGCTTCGTCTTCGGCAAGGAAGACCGCATCGACCACAACCGCGTGGTCGGCCTTGCCGTCGCCGACGCGCCCAAGGGCACGCGCCGTGCGCTGAAGAAGCCCGGCAGCTTCTACGAATACAACGACGTGAGGGTGAACCGCCTCTCCTACTCCCTGCTGCAGGTCTTCAAGGAGCCGCTGCCGTCGGTGCTGAAGCGCCGCATCATGGATCCGATCGGCGGCTCGTCGGGCTGGACGTGGGACGGCTACAAGAACTCGACCGTCACGATCGACGGCAAGCCGATGCTCTCGGTGCCGGGCGGCGGCCACTGGGGCGGCGGCTTCATCATCTCCGCGCGCGACCTCGCGCTGATGGGCCTGCTGGTGGCACAGGGCGGCGCCTGGAACGGCACGCAGATCTTGCCCAAGGGCTGGACGGCCGAGCTGGCGAAGCCCTGCCCCGTGGCAAAGTTTTATGGGCTGATGTGGTGGCTCAACACCGACCGCCGGCAGTTCGCGGCGGCGTCCGAGCGCAGCTACTTTGCGCTGGGCTGGGGCAGCCACATCGTCTGGATCGATCCCGACAACGATCTTGTCACGGTGCTGCGCTGGATCGACCGCAAGAAGGCGCCGGAATTCGTCGAACGTCTGCTGGCTGCGATCAAGCAATGAGCCTCGACTACTCCGCCGTCCCGCGCATGCCGGACGGCCGCACCGCCCTCGAGACCATCGAGTCCGTCGCCGCCACCTCGCAGGCCGTCCGCCTTCCCATGGGCCCAAGGAGCGCAAACGGCGGCACGATGATGTGGCATGTCTTCGGCGCGGGCTCAGGCAAACCGCCGCTGCTGCTGTTCCACGGCGGCTCGGGCTCGTGGGTCCACTGGATCCGGAACGTCGGGCCATTGTCGGCGCACTACACGGTCTACGCCGCCGACCTGCCGGGGCTGGGCGACAGCGATTCGCCCGACGACGTGCGCGACATCTGGTCGGTCACGAACTGCGTGAAGACCGCGGTCGACGCCCTGCTGCCGAAAGACCGGACGTTCCGGCTCACCGGCTTCTCGTTCGGCGGCATGGTCTCGGGACATCTGGCGACGCTGATGCCCGAGCGCATAGAGCGCATCGTCTTCGTCGGCGCCGGCGGCCTCAAGGCCACGCGCAAGCCCACCGAGAAGCTGCACAAGCTGCTCGACACGATGGCGCCGCAGGTGCTGGCCGACGAGGCGCGGCGCAATCTCGAGCTGCTGATGTTCCACGACCCGAAGAAGATCGACGGCGTGGCCATCCACATGCAGATCATGAACACCACGCGTGCCAGGACGCGCAGCCGCGACATGGGCATCGCCGGCGTGCTCAGCAAGGTGCTGCCCGAGGTGAAGACGCCGTACACCGGTATCTGGGGTGCGTTCGACTCGACCACCTATCCCTACATGCAGGAGCGCATCGATCTCTTCCGCGCCCTGCGGCCCGACTTCCAGATGCACCAGATCCCCGACGCCGGCCACTGGGTTGCCTACGAGGCCGCCGAGGCGTTCAATGCCAGACTTCTCAAGGTGCTGAAGTCATGAAGACCGCATCATGAAGACCAACGTCACCGAGATCGCCGACAAGATCTACCGCCTGTCGACCTTCGTGCCGCAGATCGGCCCCAACGGCTTCACCTTCAACCAGTTCCTGATCGACGCCGACGAGCCGCTGCTGTTCCACTACGGCCATCGCGCGATGTTCCCGCTGATCTCGGCCGCAGTGAAGAGCGTGATCCCCCTCGATAAATTGCGCTGGACGACCTGCAGCCACGTCGAGGGCGACGAAGCGGGCGCGCTGAACGAATGGCTCGCCGCGGCGCCCAACGCCACGCCGGCGCACGGCCAGGTCGGCATCAACATCTGGCTCACCGACATGGCCAACCGCGGCCCGCGCACGCTCAAGAACGACGAGACGATCGACATAGGCGGCAAGAAAGTGCGCTGGCTCGACACGCCTCATGTGCCGCACAACTGGGACGCCGGCCTGATCTACGAGGAGACCACCGGCACGCTGTTCAGCAGCGATCTCTTCACCCAGGGCGGGCCCTGCGAGGCGACCACCACCGGCGACATCGTCGACGCCGCCATTGCCACCGAGAAGGCCGTGCCCTTCATGCCGGCGACACCGCAGGCCGCGCCGACCCTGCGCCGGCTGGCGGCGCTGAAACCGAAGACCGTCGCACTGATGCACGGGCCGAGCTTCATCGGCGATGGCGGCGCGGCGCTGACGGCGCTCGCCGACTACTACGAAAAGCGCCTCAGCTAGGGCGCGCCTTTCAGGCCGAGCGACGCGAGATAATTCCAGCGTACGGTGGCATTCCCGAGCAGCACGCCCGCGAGATACTGCTGCGTCGCGCGCGCGATCACGTCGTCGGGCGGCTTCACATCGGTGCGGCCGTCGGCGTAGGCCACGAGCTGGTCCCAGCCCTCGGGGCGCGAGATCGACACGACGGTCGAGGTACTGTCGAGGTTCTTGTAGGTCCAGAACGACCAGCCGATGCCGTGCGCTTCGTGCAGCGTGCGAAAGCCCTCGTTCCAGGCGTCGGTCAGCTCGCCGGTCTCGCCGAGGAACAGCGGCACGTCGTAGCGCGCCGAGAAATTGAGGTGGCGCTGGATCGAGTCGCGCTTCGTGCTCGCCCAGAACGAGTGGTACGTGTAGGCGAGGTTGGGCGCGAACGGCGGACCGAACATGTCGAAGCTCGAACTCCACTGGCCCGCCGCCAGGAAGACGATGCGGCCAGGATCGACCTCGCGAATGGCCTCGGCCACGCGCCGGAAGAACGGCTCGAGCCGCGGGTTCAAGGTGGCGATGTCGTGGTACGGCGCGATCGGCTCGTTCAGCAGGTCGTAGCCCAGGATCGTGGGATTGCCTTTGTAGCGCTCGGCAATCGCGCGCCACAACTTGACCGTGAGGTCGCGGTCGCGCGGCACGTAGAACATCAGCGGATAGCCCGGCCCGTCGTCGTGGTTGATGCCGGTCTGGCCGCCGGGTGCTGCGTGCAGATCGACGATGGCGTAGAGGCCCGCCTCCTTCGCCCAGCCCAGCACGCGGTCGAGCAGCGCCCAGCCCTCCCCGCCAATCGTGCCATCTGGCGCCATGAACAGGTTCCAGTGCAGCGGGATGCGCACGGTGTTGAAGCCGACCGACTTGATGAAGAGCAGGTCGTCGCGGGCGATGTAGGTGTCGCGGTACTGCTTCCAGAAGGCGGCGGCCTGCCGGGGCCCGAGCAGGCGGTCGAAGGCGTCGTAGATCTGGCGCGGCGCCTTGGCGACCTCGAACTTGAACATGTAGCCTTCGGGCATCAGCCAGTTGCCGAGGCTGATGCCCTTGATGTGCAGGACTTGGCCGTCGGGCGCCACGAAGTCCTTGCCCTCGATGCGGACCAGCCGACCCTGCCCGAGCGCCGGGACGCACAGGCCGAGAAGAGCCAGCCAGACCATCAACATCAGGCGCATGACGCGAGACTAGCAGACGCCTAAAGTCGCGGCGGATGATTCTTGTCACATGATTCTGGCCGCCCTTCTCCTGCCGGTCGCGATCGCCGCGATCGTGCTCGCGATCCAGCGCCTGCGGCTCCCCGCCTTCCTCGCCCTGATGGGCGTGGTCGTGGCCTACGGCCTCGTCGCCCGGATGACCTGGCAGTCGATCGGCAAGGCGTTCGGCCTGGGCTTCGTGTCGACCCTCGAACAGACCGGCCTGCTGGTCGTGGCCGGCAGCCTCGTGGGCGCGCTGCTGCTCAAGCGCCCGCTCGGCGCCGCCGGCGCCGCCGCGATGGGCGTGCTGGCGGGCCTCGGCGGATCGGCGGCAGGCGCGCTCGCCCTGCTGCAGCCGGCCGGCCGCGCCGTCGGCCTGGTGCTGACGCTGCTGGTCGTACAGGCCCTGGTCGGGCCCTCGCCGCTCGCCGTGGCGGCGATGTCCGTCCTGAAGGCCGACTTGCGCACGTCCCTGTCGATCGGCGTGCCGCTCGCCCTCGGGCTCGTCGTCGCGATCTGGCTGTGGGCGGCAGGGCGCGATCCCGGCGGCGACCGACCGTCGTGGCACTGGCTGGCAATCGTCGTGCCGCTCGTCCTGCTGGTGGCCCAGGCGGTGGCGCAGATGCCGACCGAGCCGCTCGGCAAGGGCGGCGCGCGCGAGCTCTACACCGGCATCAGCCGCTCGCTGTTCCTCGCCGTGCTGGCGATCGGGCTCGCCGTGGCGCTGTCGCGGCGCTGGCAGCCGGAGACGCTCGCCGACACGCGCTGGGCGGCACTGCTGCTCACCGTCGGCGCGGCCGGCGGCTTCGCCCGCTTGCTCGACGAGACCGGCATGGCCGAGCTGCTGGCCGAGCGCGCAATGGATCCGCGGCTTGGCCTGCTGGCGCCCTTCCTCGCCGCCGCGATCGTAAAGACGATGCAGGGCAACTCGCTCTCCGCCGTGCTGACCGCGTCGGGCATGGTCGAGCCGATGCTGCCGGCGCTCGGCCTCGACAGCGCCACCGGCCGCGCACTCGCCGCCGCCGCGACGGGCGTGGGCGCGATTGCGGTCGTGCATTTCAACGACCCGCTGTTCTGGATCGCCGCCGACATGGCCAAGCTCTCGCCGGCGCGCGCGCTCGGCTTGATCACCGTCGGCAGCGCCGTCGTCGCCTTGGCCGCGATGATCGCGTTGTTGGGCCTGCGGCTCGTCCTTTAGCTCGGGAGAGCATCGGCAGTTACGAAAAGTGACGCTTTTAAAAAGCCAAATATATACGTCACTTTTCGTAACCATGTTTTGAGCGCCGGACGTCATTGCGCACTATTGCATATTCCGCAACCAATGTCAACGCGACAATCGCAACGAAGGAGCGCTATGCCACCGGCCGCCAGGCGATGACGCCTTCCGTCCGTGCGCGCACCTCCGGCGAGGCAAGACAGGAAGCAACGGACTCGTAGCCGGGCGCGCCGGAATAGGGTGCCACGACAGAAGGCACGCTGTGATTGGCGGGGCAGAAGAGAATCGCTTCGTTGGGACCCACGGCGCCGAGGTCGAGGATGGCGTTGGAGCGCGTCAGGAAGAACAGCGGCCGACGACGGTCGGGCGCGTGGCGACGGAGACAGGCGATCACGGCTTCTTGGGTGGCCTTGTCCAGCCCCTGTTCCAGCATGTCGACGACCGCGATTGCCGAACCGTGGGCTTCGAGTCCTACGAGCAAGGCCAGCAAGGCGTCCGACACGGTGGCGCCGTCGTCGACGAGCCACCCCAGCGTCCGGTCGATCCGCGACTTCAGGGCCGGGTCGGCATCCAGCATCGCGCGCGCCCTGGCGCCGCCGTCCGCCGACCGATCGAGGCCTAGGAAGACGGCATCGGGCAGGACGTCCGCGAGACGCTTGGCCAGCCGGGTCTTGCCGCTGCCGAGAGGACCCACGATGTAGGTCAGCGGCTTGATATCGCGCAGCTCGAACGGCTCGCCGCCCCACGGCCACGGCAGATCGAACGAGACGCCGAGCGCGGCGGCGGGTTTCATCAGGAGGGCCAGGTCCCCGGTGGCAGGCTTGGCACCAGTGGCGATCTCGGCCCGCAGGCGGCGCACGCGCTCCACGATGTCGATGAGCTGATGGAGCCGGCCTTCGAGCACGGACTGGTGCGCGGCGAGAGCGGCTTCGAGGACCGTCGCGTCTCCGCCCAGCACCCGTGCCACCTGGCCAAGGCTGAGACCGAGGTCGCGCAGCGTCACGATTTCGCCGACCAGGACCATCTCGTTGGGCCCATAGACGCGCCATCCCGCGGCGATGCGCATCGGCGTGACGAGGCCGCGCTGCTCGTAGAGCCGGAGAGCTTTAACGGACACACCGAGTCGTTTGGCGGCTTCGGAAGGGTTCAGGAAGCGGTCACGGATCACCTCGTTGTCGGCAGACCGTCCTCCTTATCGGGCCGACCCCTGGGGTCGGGTCAAGGCGTTGTTCACGACAATCCCCGCTTCGTCAGTCGACAGCCTAATCGAGCTTGACGCCCGAGATCTTGACTGCGGGCGCCCACTGCTTGCGGTCGTTGGCGAGGAACTCCGCGAAGCCGGTGCGGCCGGCCGGCGGAATGTCGAGGCCGAGATCGTCGACCCAGCGCTTCTGGATCTCCGGATTGGCCAGCGCCAGGGCGACCGCGGCCTCGATCCTGGCGACGATCGGCTCGGGCGTGCCGGCGGGGGCGGCGATGCCGTACCATGAGGTCGCGACATAGCCCGGCACCGTCTCGGCGATGGTGGGAATTTCCGGCGCCGCCTTCGAACGCTCGGCCGAGGTGACGCCCAGCCCCTTCACCTTGCCGCCGCGCACCTGGCCGATCATCGACGGCATGTTGGCGAACATCATGTGCACCGTGCCCGAGATCAGGTCGCTGTAGACCGCACCGGCGCCCTTGTAGGGCACGTGGATGATGTCGACGTCGGCCATCGCCTTGAACAGCTCGCCGCTCAGGTGCAGCGACGTGCCGGGACCCGACGAGGCGAAGGAGTACTTGCCGGGCTCCTTCTTGCAGAGCGCGATCAGCTCGGCGACGTTGTTCACCGGCAGGCTTTTGGTCACGCCGAGCAGGTTGGCGAGCAGCGCCAGGCGCGAGATCACGATCAAGTCCCTGTCGGGATCGTAGGGCAGCTTGCCGTAGAGCATCGGGTTGAGCGTATGGCTCGCCACCGAGATGAGGCCGAGCGTGTAGCCGTCGGGTGCCGCGCGCACCAGTTCGACGGTGCCGATGTTGCCGCCGGCGCCGCCCTTGTTGTCGACCAGGAATGACTGGTTGAAGGTCTTGCCGAGTTGGTCGCAGATCAGGCGGCTCACAGAATCGGTGCCGCCGCCCGGCGCGAACGGCACGATGAAGCGCACGGGCTTGCTGGGCCACGCCGGCTGGGCACGCGCCGCCCCGAGGGGTACAGCGCCCAGGGGTGCAGCGGTTGCAAGGGTGCCGAGCATCAGTTGACGGCGCTTCATCGGCTTCCTCCCACGTTTCTTGTTCCCTGAAGATATCGACAACGCTAGCGTGACGCCCAATGAATTCGCCGGGGGAAACCGCAGAGCGCGACCATGCCGTGCGCGAGCTTCTGGCGCTGCCGGATTTCCTGCGCCTGTGGCTGGTCGGCGCCTTCGCCAACGCCATGCGCTGGCTCGAGCTGCTGGCCTCGGGCCTGTTCGCCTACGAGATCACCGGCTCGGCGCTCGCCGCCACCGCGGTCGTCGCGGTGCGCCAGTTGCCGCTGCTCTTCCTCGGCGCGTTCGCCGGCGCGCTGGCGGAGGCGGTCAATCGCAAGCTGGTGGTGATGGGGGCGCTGGTCGGGCCGGCGCTGGTCTCGACCGTGCTGGCGACGCTGGCGACCACCGGGCATCTCGAGCTATGGCACGTCGCCGTCGGCAACCTGGTCTCGGGCACGATGTGGACGACCGAGATGTCGACGCGCCGGCGCATGGTCGGCGAAGTGGCGGGTCCCCATCGCATCGTCCAGGCGATCGCCCTCGATTCGGCGACCTCGGCCGCCACCCGCATGATCGGCCCGCTGCTCGGCGGCTTCGCCTTCGAGTGGCTGGGCATGAAGGGGGTCTACACGCTCACCGCGTTCGTGCAGTTCGCCGGCGCCTTCGCCATGGCGGGCCTCGTCCATGCCCAGGTTACGCGCCGGCTGGCGCTGGCCCGCATTCCCGCCGAGATCCTCGAGGGCCTGGCCTACGCGCGCACCAAGCCGGTGATCCTGCTGGTGTTCGGCATCACCGTCGTTACCAACGCCTTTGCTTTCGCCTACTCGGGATTGATGGCGCCGCTCGGGCTCGGCGCCTTCCATGTCTCGCCCGGCCTGGTCGGCCTGCTGGCCGCCGGCGAGCCAATGGGCGCGCTGCTGGGCGGCACGCTGATCGCCGCCGGCTTCCTGCGCATGGACCGCCGGGTGGCCTTCGCCGGCGGCGCCGGCCTGTTCATGGTGGCGCTGATGGCGATGGCGCTGTCGCCGTCCTACTGGCTGGCGCTGGCGATCATGATTGCCGGCGGCTTCGGCACCGCGGGTTTCGGCAACATGCAGTCGACCCTGATGCTGACCGAGGCGCCGGCCGACATGCGCTCACGCCTGATGGGCGTGGTGACGGTGTGCATCGGCACCGGACCGCTCGGCATATTGGCGGCCGGCCTGCTGTCGGACCAGGTCGGCCCGCGCGGCGCGGTGCTGATCATGGCGGCACTGGGCCTCATCGCCACGATCGCGCTCTCGGTGGCGTTGCGCCGGCGCTAGCCGGGAAGCGAACTCTTCGGCGCTCACTCGAGCGTCGTCGTGAAGAAATCGAGCGCCCGCTCGATTGTCTCGGCGTGGACGGCGTCGCGGTAGGTCCCGTCCGGATCGACGCATATCGTCGGCTCGATCGAACGTCCTGCTATCGTGCAGATGCCGATAAACACGAAGTGACCCGCGTGCGGGAAGAGTTTCAGCGTCGCCTGCGGGATCGCCTTGGCGAAGGCTTCTGCGGCGGAGACCGGCGGCACCAGTTCGTCGGCCCTTCCGGCGACGATTGCGACCGGGATCGAGATTTTGCCCAGGCTCTCCGGCGTGAAGATCTGCCCCGGTCCCGGCGCCAGGGCGAAGACGGAACGAACGCGCACGTCGCGGTAGGAATTGCCGGACTTGGCGTAACGTTGCCGGTAATCGGGATCGGAATTCAGGCGCTCCAGGCGCTTTTGGGACATGGCCAAAGCCTGCGGCGGCGGGTTGCACGTCGCGTCCGCCGCCGGCGAGCGGCAGAACGCCTGGAGGTGCGTCGGATCGGTGATGCCACCGGCGACAGCGATGATCGTGTAGCCGCCGAGCGAATGACCGGCGGCGCCGATACGCGCGGGATCGATCAGGCTGCCGAAGGTCTTGTCGCGCAGGACGGCGTCGGCGACAGCGCTGAGATCGACGGCTCGCAGCCACCACAGCGAAAGGCCCTCGAGCGTATTCTCCTCGAGAGCGTTGTTGCCGGGATGGTTCACAGCCACGACGACAAAGCCATGTGCCGCCAGTGCCGAGCCGAGCCAGGCGAGTGCGGCCGCCGTTCCGCCGTTACCGTGCGACAGAAGAATGAGCGGACGCCGGGCCCCCACCGCAGGTGCGGCGTCGCGCGCGGCATTGCCCGCACTGAAGACTGGAAAGAGGCGCGGGCCGAACCACTGCGGTTCCTCGCGCGCGTCGGCCGCCGCGGGATACCAGATCGTCGTGCGGAGGACATGGGTTTTGGCGCCTCTCCAGTCATAAGGCTCGGCCGGAGTGAAATCCCGCTCGGTGACACCGACCTTGGAGACAGTGTCGGCGTGCGCGACGGTCACCGCCAAAAGAAGGAATAACGACAGCAAAAAGGATTTCATCCGACGGGCTCCAGAAATCGCTCGAACTCTTCTGGACAAGGATCCTAAAGCACACTACCTTGCTTAACAAGGTACCATGTGATGCACCGTAGCGAGAGATAGAAACCGCGTGACCGATCCATTGCAAGTCCAACTGCGCAAAGGCGTGCTCGACATGTGCGTTCTCGCCCTGCTCGCGCGTCAGGACGGCTACGCCTACGACATCGCCAGCCGCCTGGCCGAGGCGATCGGCATGGGGGAAGGCACGATCTACCCGCTGATGCGGCGCATGCAGGGCGACGGGCTGGTCACGACCTACCTCGAGGAATCGAGCAGCGGGCCGCCGCGCAAATATTACCAGCTCACCAAGGCCGGCCGTGCCGCTTTGGTCGAGCAGAAGGCGGACTGGACCGAATTCACCGCGTCGGTCGCCAAGGTGCTGGCCGACGCAAAACCCGCGAGAGCCGTCGGAGGAGTGACATGACCAGAGCTGAATTTCTCGACACGTTGCGGCGGCGCCTCGCCGGCCTGCCGCCGTCGGAGATCGACGAGTTGATCTCGGACTATGCCGCCCACTTCGCCGACGGCATGGCTGCCGGCCGCAGCGAGGCCGAGATTGCCGCGGCCCTGGGCGATCCGATGCGGCTGGCGCGCGAGCTGCGCGCCGAGGCCGGGTTCCGCCGCTGGGAGACCGCGCGCACGCCGGCAAATTTCTTCGCCGTGCTGTTCGGCTTCCTGGCGCTGATGGCCGTCGATTTCGTGTTCCTGCTGCCGTTGCTGGGCGGCCTTGCGCTGTTCACCCTCGTCGCCGGGTTCGTGCTGCTGGGCCTGTCGATCGCCGGCCTGGTGACCCTGATAAAGCTCGTCAGCTGGGATCACGGCGCCTTCGCCGGTCATTTCCTCAGCCGGACCTTCGGCGGCATCGGCCTGCTGGGCTTCGGCATCGGCGGCAGCGCGCTGCTGCTCCTGATGATCGACTACGTGGTGCGCCTGCTCGGCAAGTTCGCCCGCCTGCACTACGCGTTGCTGAACCGGGCAGAGATGGGAGGCGCACATGGTTAGACCCCTGGCCTGGACCGCGATCGGCGGATTGAGCGTCGGCATCGTCTCCCTGTCGCTCGCTTACGCGCTGGGCGACAACGCGATGCATCGCCTGGTCGACGTCGGCAGCTACCTCGGCTCGTCGTCGTGCGACAGCGCAGCGTCCGCGACACAATCCGAACGCCGCCTGGCGTGGAGTGGCGGCGACACGGTCGAGGTCGCCCTGCCCGCCACCGTGCGCTATCGCGGCGGCGACGGCGACGAGGTGATCGTGCGCGGACCGTCCGACGTCATTGACCGCGTGCGGATCGACGGCGGCCACATAACGCTCGACTGCCGCGGCTTCACGAGGCTGCGCGAGGTCGAGGTCGTCCTGCCGGGCCGGGCGTTCCGCCACGTCGGCCTGTCGGGCTCGGGCAGGCTGGTCATGGAGAACGTGAACCAGCCCGATCTCGCCGTGCGCCTGAGCGGCAGCGGCAACATCAGCGCCCAGGGCAAGGCCGACCATGTGACGGTGACGATCTCCGGCGCGGGCCGTGCCCTGCTGGCCGACCTCGCCACGCAGCAGCTCACGGTGAAAGTTTCCGGCAGCGGCCGCATCGAGGCCGCGCCCACCGAGAGCGCCGACATCGACCTGAGCGGCTCGGGTACTGTCCGGCTCTTGAGCCGTCCCGCCCAACTGCGCAGCCACGTCTCGGGCTCCGGGCGCATCACCCAGGCCCCCTTCGACTCGGCCGACGGGAAGAAATAGCGAGAGCAGCGGGACGCGTTACTTGAAGCCGAGCTTCGTGACGTCGCCCAGCAGGTCCTCGCCCTTGGGCACGATGCCGCGCTCCAGCCACGCCACGAGGTCGAGGAACGTCTCGTCGCGCAGCGTCTGGCTGAAGTCGCAGTGGTCGGAGCGCGTCTGGGTGCGCTGGACCAGGAGATTGGACGTGCCGGCGGCCAAGGTGCGACGGCGGTAGTTCTGCGCCATGCGCACCGGCACATCGAGGTCGGCGGTGTCGTGCAAGGTCATCAGCGGTCCACGCAGGCGGCCGGTGAACGGCGCGAAAATGCCCGTGCGCGCTCCGGCCGCGGGCACGATCCGCGGGATGTCGCGGTTGAGCGTGGCGGCATCGACGCCGAGGCCGGCGGCGATGCCGTAGACAATGCCGCGCGTGTCGGCGTGACGCGCGAACTCGGCGGACTGCTTGGGCAGCGGCATCCTCGGCCACAAATCCTCGAGATAGTGCTTGGCCATGCCGTCGCCCCACGCCGGCAGGTCGCCGCCGGCCAGCGACCGCACGACGCTGTCGAAGCGCTTGCCGCGCTCAGTATAGCTGCCGGGCTTGCCGACGCGCTCGACGAAGTCCTTCACCAGTTTCTCGTAGTTGGCCGGCGTGGCATCGAGCAGCGGCACGCCGGAGAAATACTGCGCGGCGGCAGTATAGGCGTAGTACCAGTCGATCAGGCCGACGCCGTCGACCACGCCGCACTCGGTCAGCCCGGCCTGGAACAGATCGGGATAACGTTCGAGGCCGGCCACGACCATGTGGCCGCCCATCGACTCGCCGTAGAGGATCGTCCAGCGCGGCCGGCCGAACTTGGCGATGAACATGTCGCGAAGCGCGATCGTGTCGGCCAGGAACAGGTCGGGGTGATAGCCCTGCGAGCGATAGCCCGATCCGGCCCAGGCATAGTTGCCCTTGAGCGCCACGTCACCGATGCGCGGGAATTCGACGCCGCCGCGCGCCGTGCCCTCGCCGCCGTAGCCGTGGACGAACATGACCAGGCCGCCGTTCCAGTGGGCCGGCATGTCGATCCGGTAGGGTGCGTCGTCGTGCGTGCCCTGCAGGACCTGCACCTCATCGGCGAACGCCGGCGCCGACGCCAGCAGGAAGGCGGCGGCGAGGCCCGAGGCGAGAATCCTGCGCAAGATCCCCGCCGGCATGCTCAGGTCGCGCCGTTCAGGACGCGCCACACTTTCTCAGGCGTCACCGGCATGTCGATGTGGGTGACGCCCACTTCCGACAGTGCATCGACGACGGCGTTCATCACCGACGGCAGCGCGCCGGCACAGCCGGCCTCGCCGCAGCCCTTCACGCCCAGCAAATTGGTCTTGCACGGCACCGAGTGATTCTCGATCGAGAAGTTCGGCGCATCCGCCGCGCGCGGCATCGCATAGTCCATGTAGGAGCCCGTGATCGGCTGACCCTGCTCGTCGTAGAGCGCGTTCTCCATCAGCGCCTGGCCGATGCCCTGGACCACGCCGCCATGTGCCTGACCCGCGACCAGCATCGGATTGATGACCGTGCCGAAGTCATTGACCATGGAGTAGCGCACCACTTCGATCACGCCGGTGTCGCGGTCGATCTCGACCTCGGCGACATGGCAGCCGTTGGGAAACGAGAACGGCGGATTGTCCGAGATATGGCTGACGTCGAGCGACTGCGGCACCTCGGGCGGAAGCTTGAGCCCGCCGCGCAGCCTGTCGGCAAGCTCGAGGATGCTCACCCCGCGGTCGGTGCCGGCGATCGTGAACCGGCCGCGTGAAAACTCGATGTCGACCGCCGAGGCCTCGAGCACGTGGGCGGCGATCTGCTTGCCCTGTTCGATCAGTATGTCGCCGGCCTCGAGGAAGGCCTGGCTCGCGACCAGCGCCGACTTCGAGCCGCCGGTGCCGCCGCCGACCTTGAGCTGGTCCGAATCGCCCTGCAGCAAGCGGAAACGATCGACGGGAATGCCGAGCTTTCCGCCCAGCACCTGGGCGAACGGCGTGGCGTGGCCCTGCCCGTAATCGAGCGTGCCGCTCAGCATGGTGATGGTTCCGTCGGCTTCGAAGCGGATGCCGCCATATTCCTTGCTGGGCGGGCCGGTGACCTCGAGATAGGAGCCGATGCCGCGACCGCGCAGCTTGTTGCGCCCCGCGCTCTCCTTCTTGCGCGTGTCGAAGCCCTGCCAGTCGGCGGCGACCAGCGCCTTGTCGAGCACGGTCGTGAACTCGCCCGAGTCGTAGTTCATGCCCGATGGCGCCTTGTAGGGCATCTGTGCGGGCGCGATATGGTTGCGCCGGCGCAGCTCGATCCGGTCGATGCCTATCTCGCGCGCGGCGGTGTCGATCAGCCGCTCCATGTAGTAGTTGCCCTCGGGGCGGCCGGCGCCGCGATAGGCCGCGAGCGGCGTCGTGTTGGTGAAGACGACCTTGGAGTTCACCTCCATCGCGGGCGTGCGATAGACGTCGATGACGTTCTTCACTGCGTTGGTCGTCGCCGGCATCGGCGGATAGATGTAGGCGCCGGCGTTGCCCGTGCCGCCGAGGCGAATGGCAAGAAAGTGGCCGTCCTTGTCGAGCGCCAGCTCGGCGATGCGCTGATGATCGCGGCCGTGATGATCGCTCAGGAAGCTTTCCGAGCGCTCGTCCGTCCACTTCACCGGCCGTCCGAACGTCTGGGCCGCGAGCAGCAACGGACCGTACTCCGGATAGACCTGCGACTTCATGCCGAACGAGCCGCCGACATTGCCGGTCAGCACGCGCACCTTGTCGGGCGTGGTGTTCAGCACGTCCTTGGCCAAGCCGCCGCGCAAGCCCATCACGCCCTGGCAGCCGACCCGCAGCACCCAGCGATCCTTCTCGTAGGAGCCGATCGCCGAGCGCGGCTCCATCGGATTGACGACGATGCGGTTGGAGACGATTTCGAGCCGCGTCACGTGCGCGGCGGCGGCAAAAGCCTTCTTCACCGCCTCGGCATCGCCATAGTGGAAGTCGAGCACCAGATTTCCCGGCGCCTCGTCATGGATCTGCGGCGCGCCCGGAGCCAGGGCCTGGGCGGGCGTCGTGACCGCCGGCAGTTCCTCGATGTCGAGCTCGATCGCCTCGGCGGCATCCTTCGCCTGCACCGCCGTCTCGGCGACCACGCAGGCGACCGCCTCGCCGACATAGCGCACGCGATCCTTGGCCAGCGAATGGCGCGGCGGCGTCTTCATCGGCGAGCCGTCGCGCTGCGGGATGTTCATGCCGCATTTCATCGGCCCGAAACCGGCCGCTTCCATATCGGCATAGGTGAGGATCGCGATGACGCCCGGCATCGCTGCCGCCGTCTTGCTGTCGATGCCCCTGAGGCGCCCGTGCGCGATCTTGCTGCGCACCATCACCGCATGGGCCTGACCCGGCAGGTTCTGGTCGTCCGTGTACCGGCCCTGGCCACGCAGGAGCGTGGGGTCCTCCATGCGCGACACGGACTGGCCGACGCCGAACTTCATCAACGCAAGGTCGTTGTCACTCAACGCGTCCATGTCCACACCCTCTTCTCAATGGAAAGCGCGCCACATGAGGTGGCGCGCTCCGTTATCGACTTTTGTCTACTTCAGCGGGGGCCTACTTGAGCGGCGAATAGTTCGTCGGCATCAGCAGGGTCGAATGCATCTCCTGCAGCTTCGCCGGACCCTTGGCGAGATAGGCCTGCCACGCCGGATCCTTGGTCGCCGCGGCACGCGCCTCGAAGCGCTCCTGCAGGTTCTTGTAGCGCCACAGGTGGATCCACTCGTTGGGCTGCGGGAACTCACCGGTCCACGCGCCCCAGATCGGCGAGTACTTCTCGCGGGCGGCCTGGACTTCCTTGAAGTCCTTGCCGTACTGCACCGCGCCGCCCAGCCCGCAGCGATAGATGCGCAGCTCGTAGACGTTGCCGGTCGTGCCGTCGCTCGGCTTGATGTCGACCACCGGGTTCATCAGACGCAGGTCCTGGCGCGCCACGCAGCCGCGCACCACCGGGATGTACTGCTTGGTCCAGGCCTCGTTCTTCTGCAGCTCGTTGCGCAGCCGCGTGCGCTCGTCGTAGCTGTCGTACTTCCACAGGTGCCAGACCTGGTTCAGCGCGCCGAACTCGGCGGTCCAGTAGCCGTGGTTGACGCCGTAGTTGTTCCCGCGCGCCGGCCGGCCGATCGTCTCGGCGGCCTTGAGGTATTCCGGCATCTTGCCGGGGATCAGCGTGTAGCAGCGGAATTCGTAGACCATGTCGTTTCCCCTCTAGGGATGCGGGTGCTTGGGCGGATGCGCCTTGACCGCTTCCTCGTTGATGTCGGCGCCCCAGCCCGGGCGGGTGGGCACGATCAGCTCGCCATTCTGGATGACCGGCGGGTGCGTGACCAGATCGTCCTTCCACGGCACATCGTCGATATCGATTTCCATGATACGAAAATTGGGCATGGCGGCGCACAGGTTGGCACTCATCAGGGTCGACATGTGGCCGTAGAAATTGTGCGGCGCGCAGTTGATCTCGTAGGCCTCGGCCATGGCCGAGATCTTCATCGACTCTGCGAGCCCGTTCCACGGCACGTCGATGATCGACACGTCCATCGAGCGGTTCTCGAAGAACGGCCGGAATTGCCGGCGGCCAAACAGCGATTCACAGGAGGCGATCGGCATCGACGCGCGGTCGCGGATCAGGCGCAGGCCCTCGGGGTCGTAGGAATCGATCTCGAGCCAGAACAGGTTGTAGGGTTCGCAGGTGCGCGCGACCTTGATGTAGCCCTCGGTCTTGAAGTTGAAGTTGCTGTCGAGAAGGATGCCCATGTCGTGACCCGCGCCCTGGCGGAAGGCCGCGAGCCCGTCAGAGATGGCTGCCAAGGTGGCGCCATCGGCATTCAGTTCCGGCCCGCCCGCCGTGCGGCCAAAGCCCGGCTGGTGCATGTTGGGCGGATCGAAGTCGAAGCGGAAGATGTTGGTCTTGAGCGCCTTGAAACCGCGCTCTTTCACATGCTTGCCGAGCTTCACCAGGTCGTCGAGCGAGCGCACCGGCTCGACGCCCATCACCTCGGCATTACGGAAGCGGTAGCTGCCGCAGTGCGACCAGTAGAGCGGCAGGCGGTCGCGCACCATGCCGCCGAACAGCTCGTAGACCGGCACGCCCAGCGACTTGGCCTTGACGTCGAGCAGCGCGTTCTCGATCGCCGCCATCGCCTGCTGGTTGATGCCACCCGGCGCCTGGCGGGTGATGGCGTACTGCATCGACATGATGCGCTCGACCGCCCGCGGGTTCTCGCCGATCAAGCCTGCTGCCATGCGGCGGATCACGGCCGTCAGGCCCGCGCTGCCGTAGCCCTCGTTGTATTCGGACCAGCCAACAATTCCGTCGTCCGTCGTGACCTTGAGGAACGAGAAGTCCCGCCAGCCGGCGTCGCAGTGCAAATCCTCGATTTTGGCGATCTTCATGGTGTTTCCTCCCGCGCCGTCAGCATAGACTAAAGCCATGCCTCTGCGCGGCAAGGGAATGCTGGTCGTCTTCACAGAAGTGAAATCGCGCGACGAAGCCGATTTCAACGAGTGGTACAACCGCGAGCACATCGACGAGCGGGTCAACCTGCCGGGCTTCCATCGCGCGCGCCGATACGTCGCGGTCAAGGGCGCGCCCAAGTACTGCGCCACCTACGAGTGCGACAACGTGGGCGACCTCGCCACGCCGGGCTATCTGCAGTTGCTGGCCAACCAGACACCGTGGAGCCAGTCGGTGATGGCGCGCTTCACCCGCTTCCACCGCCTCACCCTGCGCATCCAGGTCGACCTCGCGCACGGCACCGGCGGCGCGATCACCACAGTGCGTTTCGCGCCCGACCCGCGCAAGCGCAAGGCGCTGGTCGCTTGGCTGCAGGGCACTGCCCTGCCCAGGGCAATCGCGCGCAACGGCATGGTGGGCGCCTTCGCCGCCGAGAACGACCTCGACGCCGCCAACGCGCCGGTGCAGCAGAAGAGCATGGACCATCCCAAGGCGCTCGACGCCGAATGGGTCGCGGTGCTGGAAGGCGCCGATCCCGCGGCGACCGCCGCCGCCGCGCGCGAGGCGTTCAAGCTGGCGACGTTGAAGCGCTTTGGTGTTGTCACGACGCCGACCGTCGGCACCTACCGGCTTCTGTTCGGCAACGAGCGGCCATAGCATCCGTCCCGCTGACGGAAGTTTGACCTGTCGTTGATCGCCTGTTTCGCTAAGTTGACCCCGTGTCGACCAAGCGCATCGTCTTTCTCCTCCGCCTCGCTACCCTGATCCTGTTGTGCCTGCCCGCGCTCCATCTCGGCTGGCGCTGGTACGCCGACGATCTCGGCGCGCGGCCGGTCACCGAGGCCACGCACGTCACCGGCGACTGGGCGGTCGTGCTGCTGCTGGCATCGCTGGCGCTCACCCCGGCGCGCAGCGTGTTCGACTGGATGCCGCTGGTGCAGATTCGCCGCCGCATCGGCGTCGCGGCGGCGCTCTACGCCGGCCTGCATTTCACGATCTACGTCGCCGACCAGAAATGGAACCTGATCGTCGTGGCACTCGAGATCGCCAAGCGGTTCTATCTCACCATCGGCTTCGTGGCCCTGCTGTCTCTGGTGGCACTCGCGATCACCTCGACCGACGGCTGGCAGAAGCGGCTCAGGCGCAACTGGAAGCGACTGCACTGGCTGATCTACCCCACGGCGGTGCTGGCGATCCTGCACTTCTTCATCCAGTCCAAGGCCAATGTCGGCGAGGCGACGGTCGCGGCCGGCCTGTTCGGCTGGCTGATGATCTGGCGCTTCCTGCCGACCCGGCTCCGCACGCAGTATCTCGGCCTCGCGCTGCTGGCGGTCGGCGCCACCGTGGCCGCCCTCGCCTTCGAACTCGCCTGGTACGGGCTGGTCAACCATGTCGACCCGATGCGCGTGCTTATAGCCGACACCGATCTCGACCTGGCGCCGCGGCCGACGCTCAAGGTGCTGCTGTCCGCCATAGCCGTGATCGTGCTGGTGGCGCTCCGCCGGGGCGCGAAACTCCTCTGGACTAGGCGCTATATCCAAAGGACTATACCGTCTTCCTGATCCCGGAAGACGGAGTTGGCAATGAAGAGACGTGAGTGGCTCGGCCTGGCGTTCGCCACCGCCGTGGCGCCGATGACGGCAGCGCGCGCGCAGGCCGGCGGCATGGTCGTCTTCGCCGCCGCCAGCCTCAAGAACGCGCTCGACGAGATCGCGACGGACTGGAGCAAGGCCCAGTCCAGGCCGATGCCCAGGATCTCTTATGCCGCGAGTTCCGCGCTCGCCAAGCAGATCGAGCAGGGCGCGCCGGCGGACATGTTCATCTCCGCCGACCTCGACTGGATGGACTACGTCGCCAAGAAGTACCTGATCCAGGCCGACACGCGGGTGAACCTGCTGGGCAACAAGATCGTGCTGATCGCGCCCAGGGACTCGAAAGTCACGCTCGACGTGAAGCAGGGCTTCGACCTCGGCAAGGCGTTGGCTGGCGGCAAGCTCGCCATGGGCAACGTCGACGCGGTGCCCGCCGGCAAGTACGGCAAGGCGGCCCTCGAGAAGCTCAGCGCCTGGGACGGCGTCAAGGACAAGGTCGCCCAGGCCGACAACGTGCGCGCCGCACTGGTGCTGGTGGCGCGCGGCGAGGCGCCGCTCGGCATCGTCTACGCGACCGACGCTGCGGCCGAGCCCAACGTCAGGATCGTCGGCAGCTTCCCCGAAGGCTCCCACAAACCGATCGTCTATCCGGCGGCCCTCACCAAGGACGCGAAGTCGGCCGACGCCAAGCCGTTCCTCGACTATCTGAAGAGCATCAAGGCGCGGCCGTCGTTCGAGAAGCAGGGCTTCGCGGTGCTGGTGAAGTCCGCCTCGTCGACATGACGGAAGAGGAATGGACGGCGGTACGGCTCAGCCTCCTGGTGGCGATCACCGCGACGGCCGCCAGCCTGCCGTTCGGCATCGCCGTCGCCTGGCTGCTGGCGCGCGGCCGCTTCTGGGGCAAGAGCCTGCTCGACACCTTCGTGCACCTGCCGCTGATCATGCCGCCGGTGGTGACGGGCTACCTGCTGCTGATCCTGTTCGGCCGGCGCGGGCCGATCGGCGAAGTGCTCGACCAGGTGTTCGGCATCGTGCTGTCGTTCCGCTGGACCGGTGCGGCGCTGGCCTGCGCGGTCATGGGCTTCCCGCTGATGGTGCGCGCCATCCGCCTGTCGATCGAGGCGGTCGACACAAGGCTCGAAAGCGCGGCCGGCACGCTGGGTGCGGCGCCGCTGTGGGTCTTCGCCACCGTCACCCTGCCGCTTTGCCTGCCCGGTGTGATCGCGGGCGCGATCCTGTGCTTTGCCAAATCGATGGGCGAGTTCGGCGCCACCATCACCTTCGTGTCCAACATTCCGGGCGAGACCCAGACGCTGCCGTCGGCGATCTACACGCTGACCCAAGTGCCGGGTGGCGATCCGGGCGCGCTGCGCCTCACGCTCATCTCCGTCGTCATCTCGATGGCGGCCCTGCTGGGCTCCGAGCTACTCGCCCGCCGCATCGGCGCGCGCCGGATGGCGACATGAGTCTCGAGGTCGACGTCGGTCACCGGTTGGGCACCTTCCATCTCGACGCGCGCTTCACCGCGCCGCCGGGACTGACCGCCCTGTTCGGCCGCTCGGGCTCGGGCAAGACCAGCCTGGTCAACATCGTGGCTGGCTTGATCGAGCCGCAGCGCGGCCGGGTGATCGTCGACGGCCAGACCCTGGTCGACACCGATGCCGCCGCCTTCGTGCCCGCGCATCGTCGCCGCGTCGGCTACGTCTTCCAGGACAGCCGACTGTTCCCCCATTTCAGCGTGCGCCAGAACCTGCTCTACGGCCGCTGGTTCGCGCGCGGCAGCGGCGGCGCCTCGGGCGATCTCGCCTCCGTGGTCGACCTGCTCGGTCTCGCAGCGCTGCTCGACCGGCACCCCGACTCGCTGTCGGGCGGCGAGAAGCAGCGGGTGGCGATCGGTCGCGCGCTGCTGGCCCGCCCGCGCCTGGTGCTGATGGACGAGCCGCTGGCCTCGCTCGACGAGGCAAGGCGTGGCGAGATCATGCCGTACCTCGAGCGCCTGCGGGACCGCGCCGGGGTGCCGATCCTCTACGTCAGCCACTCGGTCTCCGAGGTGGCGCGGCTGGCCACGACCGTGGTGATCCTGGCCGAGGGCAAGGTCGCGGCGGTCGGGCCTGTGGCCGACATCCTGCCGCTGGCCGAGGCCGGCGACGGCGGCAGCGTGCTCGATGCCGTGGTCGCGCGCCACGATGAGCCGTTCCAGCTCTCGGTGCTCTCCTCGGCCGCGGGCGAGCTCACGGTGCCGCGCCTGTCGACGCCCGTCGGCGCGCGCGTGCGTGCCTACATCCGCTCGCGCGACGTCATGCTGTCGCTCAAGCCGCCGCAGGACATCAGCGCGCTCAACGTGCTATCCGGCACGGTCGCCGCCATCACGCCGAACGGCGCGCAGGCCGACATCCGCCTCGACTGCAATGGTGCGGCCCTGCTGGCCAGGATCACGTCGAAGTCGGTCGAGCGCCTGGCGCTGGCGCCGGGCAAGCCGGTCCATGCCGTGGTCAAGAGTGTTTCCTTCGAGCGGACGTAGAAGAGGACAGAGATGCCGCATCTCAGCATCCGCATCGACTTCGACCACGAGGGCCGGCTCGGCCCCGGCAAGGTCACCCTGCTCGAACGCATCGCCCAGGAAGGCTCGATCTCGGCGGCCGGCCGGTCGATGAACATGTCCTACAAGCGCGCCTGGGAGCTGGTGTCCGAAATCAACCGCAGCTTCGAGGAGCCGCTGGTGACCGCACAGACCGGCGGCCGCTCGGGCGGCGGCGCGGCGCTGACCGAGCGCGGCGTCGAGCTGATCCGTCACTATCGTGCCATCGAACGCAAGGCACTCTCGGCGACCGCCGCCCATCTGAAGGCGCTGCAGGCGATTTCCCGCAAGGGACGCCGCCCGTAACGCGCTATACTGGCTGCATGTTCCCGATCGCCCTCGCGCCCCGCTACTTCGCCTTCGTCCTCATCATCTTCCTTGCCTTCGCCTCCGGATATCTCTGGCAGATCTTTCCTGACCGGATACCGCTGGCGCTCTGCTTCGGGACCTTCACCGCCCTTTCCATCGTCGGCGTCTACGACCTCTTCCAGAAGCGCCATGCGGTGCTGCGCAACTATCCGGTCATCGCCCACCTGCGCTTCATCCTCGAGGCCATCCGTCCGGAGATGCGCCAGTACTTCTTCGAGGACGAGACCAACGGCCTGCCGTTCAGCCGCAACAAGCGCGCCGTCGTCTACCAGCGCTCGAAGATGGCGCTCGACGTGCTGCCATTCGGCACCAACTACGAGGTCTATGCCCAGGGCTTCGAGTGGATGAACCATTCGATCGCCCCGATCCCCGCGAGCAAGGAAGCCTTTCGCGTCACGATCGGCGGAGCGGACTGCACGCAACCCTACTCGGCCTCGGTGTTCAACATCTCGGCCATGAGCTTCGGCTCGCTCAGCGCCAACGCCATCCGCGCCCTGAACGGCGGCGCCAAGCTCGGCGGCTTCGCCCACGACACCGGCGAGGGCGGCTACAGCGCCTATCACCGCGAGGGCGGCGGCGACATCATCTGGGAGCTGGGCTCGGGCTACTTCGGCGCGCGCAACCCCGACGGCAGCTTCTCGCCCGAGAAGTTCGCGGCGGCCGCGACCAACGAGCAGATCAAGATGGTCGAGCTCAAGCTCAGCCAGGGCGCCAAGCCCGGCCACGGCGGCGTGCTGCCCGCGCCCAAGGTGAGTCGCGAGATCTCGCAGACGCGCGGCGTGCCGATGGGCGAGGACTGCATCTCGCCGCCCGGCCATTCGGTCTTCTCGACACCGATCGGGATGATGCAGTTCATCGCCGAGATGCGCCGTCTGTCGGGCGGCAAGCCCGCCGGCTTCAAGCTCTGCATCGGCCACGAGTGGGAGTTCCTGGCGATCTGCAAGGCCATGCTCGAGACCGGCATCTATCCCGACTTCATCGTCGTCGACGGCAAGGAGGGCGGCACGGGCGCGGCACCAATGGAGTTCATCGACCATATCGGCCGGCCGATGCGCGAGGGCCTGTCGTTCGTTCACAACGCGCTGATCGGCATCGGCGTGCGCGACCGCATCAAGCTGGGCGCGGCCGGCAAGATCATCTCGGGATTCGATGTGGCGCGCGCCATGGCACTCGGCGCCGACTGGTGCAATGCCGCGCGCGGTTTCATGTTCGCGCTGGGCTGCATCCAGTCGCAGAGCTGCCACACCGACCGCTGCCCGACCGGCGTGGCGACGCAGGATCCGCTGCGCCAAAAGGCGCTCGACGTGCCCGACAAGACCCAGCGGGTCGCCAACTTCCACAAGGCCACCCTGCATGCGCTGGCCGAGCTCACCGCCGCGGCGGGCCTGGCTCATCCCAACGAGTTCACGCCGGCCCACATCTCGCGCCGCATCTCGGCCAGCCAGGTCGCGACCTTCGCCGACCTCTATCCGACGCTGGCGCCCGGCGAATTGCTGAGCGGCACCGGCAATCCGCGCTGGGCGATCCCGTGGAACATGGCGCAGGCGAGCTCGTTCCGCGCGGTGGCGTGACAGCGGGGAAACTGTTGCGGACCGGACGCTCTTGGCCCAGCAATGGGACCTTACGAAAAGAGGAAACGTCATGACCGCTCCGTTCGATTTTGCCCCGCTGCTGGCGCCCGGCACGCCCGCGCCCGCCGTCAAATGGAACGGCTTCCCCAAGTACAATTTCGTCGGCGGCCACAACGACGCCAGGCACGTGCCGGTGCAGGCGCTGATCGACGCCGCCACCGCGGTGCTGACGCGCGAGGGCCCGTCGCTTGCGACCTACGGCCTCAACAGCGGGCCGCAGGGCTACCGGCCGCTGCGCGAGTTCCTGGCCAGGAAACTCCACGACCACGCCGCCATCGACTGCACGCCCGACGAGATCCTGATCACCTCCGGCTCCATGCAGGGCCTCGACCTGGTGAACAGCCTGCTGCTCGCCAAGGGCGACACCGTCCTGATCGAGCAGGAGACCTACGGCGGCGCGCTGAGCAAGCTCACCAAGTTGGGCATCAACACGATCGGCATTCCCCTCGACGCCGAGGGCCTGCGGGTCGACCTCTTGAAGCAGAAGCTCGAGGAGCTGAAGCAGAAGGGCATCAAGCCCAAGTACATCTACACCATCCCCACCGTGCAGAACCCGACCGGCGCCGTCATGGGCGAGAAGCGCCGCGCCGAGCTGATCAAGGTCGCCGCCGACTACGGCGTCATGATCTTCGAGGACGAGTGCTACTCCGACCTGATCTGGAACGGAGAGCGGCCGCGCTCGATCTATTCGATGGCCAGTGGGCAAGGCGTGATCTTCATCGGCTCCTTCTCCAAGTCGATCGCGCCGGCGCTGCGCGTGGGCTACCTCGTGGCCAAGTGGGAGATCCTGGGCCGCATCCTTGGCCTCAAGCAGGACGCGGGCTCGGGCGCGCTCGAGCAGATGATCCTGGCCGAGTTCTGCACCAAGCACTTCGCCACCCATGTGCCCAAGCTCAACAAGACCCTGGCCGCCAAGCTGCAAACCCTGCGCGAAGCGCTGGCCGAGCAGTTCGGCACCGCCGCCGAGTTCGGCGATCCGCCGGGCGGCATCTACCTCTGGATCAAGTTGCCCGACGTCGTCGACACGCAGAAGCTGGCACAAGCAGCCCTCGCTGCCGGCGTGTCGCTGAACCCGGGACCCGAGTGGTCGACCGACAAGGCCTACTCGAAGTCGCGGCTACGCCTGTGCTTCGCCAACCCCGACCCCGAGACGATCAGGAAGGGCGTCGAGGTGCTGGCCGAGGTCTGCCGACGCGAGTTCGGCGTTCCCCTGCGCAGCGCCAACATCGAGAAGAAGTAGCCGGCTCCTAGTTCGGCTTCTTCTGCACCAGGACCATCCACGACACGCCGAACTTGTCGGCCAGCATGCCGAAGCTGGAGGCGAAGAAGGTCTCGGCGAGCGGCATCTGCTCGTGGCCGCCGTTGGCCAGCGCGCTGTAGAGCTTCCCGGCCTCGGCGTCGCTGTCGGCGTTCAGCGTCAGGGTGACGCCGGAGAAGGTCGCGCCGCCGCCGCAGCGGCCGTCGGAGATGAACACCGGCGTGTCGCCGATCTTGATGCAGGCATGCATGACCTTGTCGGCCGAGCCCGGCGCCATCTGCGACAGCATCTCCGGCGGGCCCTCCTTGAACAGCATCATCATCTCGACCTTGGCGCCGATCGCCTTCTGATAGAACTCGATCGCCTCGCCGGCGCGGCCCTCGAAGTAGACGTAGGGTTGGATGTTCATGACACTCTCCTTCTTCAGTCATTGATCGCGGCGTAAGCCGTCGTCCAGAAATCGGCGAAGACCTGCGGCGCCACCCTCATCGTGCGTCTCCGCAGAACGCCACGAGCCGGTCGAGTGCCGTGATCCAGCCGCCGCCATGGCTGTCGCGCACCTCCACCGCCTCGAACTCGGTGTGCCACAGGGTGAGGCGCGTGCCGCCGGGGATGGCGGCGAAGGTGAGGCTGACCACGGTCTCCGGATCGACGGTGCCGTTGCCGTAGTCGGTGGTGTAGCTGAACACCAGCCGCGCCGGCGGCTCGACCTCGCGATAGACGCCGTATTTGGTGATCACGTTGCCGCCGGGCACCCGCATACTGCGATGCCAGCGCCCGCCCGACCGCACGTCCATCTCGCAGTCGAGCAGGGCGCAGTCGCTCGGGCACCACCACAGCGCGGCGCGCGCCGGATCGGCCCAGGCGGCGAACACCTGCTCGCGCGGCGCCTTGAAGTCGCGCGTGACGATCAGTTCCCGGTCGTTGGGCTTCAGCAGGCTGTCCATGGAATCCTCGGAACCGGTGAACTTACTTCTCGAATGAATTTACTTCTCGACGATGGCTTTCAGGTTGGCGAGACCGAGGGCGAAGTCGTCGCCGATCATCCTGTCCATGCTGAAGAACATGCCCATGAGTTTGTGGATGTAGGGCGCCGGGCCGTACATCGCCCAGGTTATGTTCGTGGTGTCGCGCGACGGTACCCCCGAGGATACAAGCGTGAACTCGGCGATATTGTGACCTTCGAAGGGCTTCAGGAAATCGAGCTTGATCGTCAGCTTCGACGGCGCGCGCGCCTCGACGATCTCCATGCCGCCGGCGCCGACGTTCTTGTTGCCGTCCCACGCATAGACCGCGCCCTTGCCGCTGTCGGCGCCGCTGAAGGTGCGCTTCATGTCGGGATCCTTCTTCTCGTAGGGCGACCATGCGCCCCAGCGATGGAAATCGACGATCTCTGCGTAGATCCGGTCGGCCGGCGCCTTGATCGCCACGCTGCGCTGGACGCGGAAGTCGTTCGGCCCGGTCGCGGCGCAGATCAGGATGCCGGCGACCGCGATCATCAGCACCACCGCGACGATCCCCAGCATCTTCAGCATTTTCCGCCTCTCCGTATAAACTTAACCATGACGTTAAGTATTGATTTCTACTCTGTCAACCCGCCGTCAAACGACCTAAAAACTTCTCATGACAGACATACGCACCGGCCGTCCGGCCACCTTGGCGCCGAACGGCATGGTGACCTGCCCGCACAGTCTCGCCAGCGCCGCGGGCGTCGATGCCTTGCGCGCCGGCGGCTCGGCGATCGATGCCGCGATCGCCGCCAGCGCCGCGCTCTCGGTTCTTTACCCTCATATGACAGGCGTGGGCGGCGACGCCTTCTGGCTGATCTACGACGCCAAGAATAAGGAAGTGCGCTATCTCGACGGCGGTGGACGCGCGGTGCAGGGCGGCACGATCGCGGCGTTCGCCAAACGCGGCCTCTCCGAAGTGCCCTATCGCGGCGTGCTGCCCGGCACGCTCACCGTGCCGGGCGCGGTGGCGAGCTGGACCGAGGCCCACGCCGCCTACGGCCGCCTGCCGCTGGCGCGCTGCCTCGAAAGCGCGATCGGCTATGCCCGCGACGGCTTTCCGGTGACCGAGCGGCTGGCCCGCTGGCGCGACCTCACCGCGGAGGAATTGAAGAAGAGCCCGGAGGCGACGGCGATCTTCCTCCAGCCCGGCCGCGTGCTGCGCAATCCCCACCTCGCCGCCACCTTGGGCACCATCGCGCGCGACGGCTGGTCGGGCTTCTACGAGGGCGACGTGGCCAAGGAACTCGTGCGCTGGTCGCAGCGCAACGACGGCTTCTTCACCGCGGACGACCTCAAGGCGCAGAAGGCGCGCTGGGACAAGCCGCTGGTCGGCACCTATCGCGGCGTCACGATCTACGAGACGCCGGCGCCGACGCAGGGCTTCGCCGTGCTCGAGATGCTGAACCTGCTCGAGCCTCTTGGCATGAAGGACAAGGAATTCCTCGGGCCCGACTACGTGCACCTGATGATCCAGGCCAAGCAGCTCGCCTATCACGACCGCGACCGGCACCTGGCCGATCCGCGTTTCGCCGACGTGCCGATGAACCGGCTGATCTCCAAGCATTATGCCGACGAGCGCCGCGCACTGATGGACCCGGCGCGCGCCATCCCGTGGGACAAGATCCCTTCTTATGGCAGCCTGGCCGGCGACACGGTCTACATCGCCGCCGTCGACAAGGACGGCAATGCCGCCTCGCTGATCCATTCGCTGTACGGCGTCTTCGGTTCCGCGGTGGTGGCCGGCCGCACCGGCGTGATGCTGCAGAACCGCTCGGCCTATTTCTCGCTCGATCCGAACAACCCCAACCATGTCGCGCCCGGCAAGACGCCGCTGCACACGCTGATCGCCTCGCTGGCCTTCCGCGACGACAAGTTCTGGGCCGCGGTCGGCTGCATGGGCGCCGACGGCCAGCCGCAGATCCACCTGCAGACCTACCTCGCCATGATCGACCATGGCCGCGACATCCAGGAAGCGCTGGAGACGCCGCGCTTCCTCTCCGGCCGCTTCGGTCTCCTCGAAGCGCGCGACACCCTGCACGTCGAGGCGCGCTTTCCCGCGGCGACCCTGGCCGAGCTGGAGAAGCGCGGCCATCTTCTCAACCGCTGGGGCGACTGGAACGAGACGGCCGGTCACGCCCACGGCATCGTCGTCGATCCCGCGAGCGGTCTCAGGATCGGCGGCTCGGACCCGCGCAGCGACGGCGCGGCCATTGGGTACTAGGGTTACCAGAAAGTGACCGCTAAAATAGCGGAAATCTAGCGGGACCAACCCAACCTCATCCTTCGAGACGCCGCGCTCGACGCTCGGACAGTTACCGGACGGTAACGCTTTAAAAATAGGAAATAAAAAGCAACGGCGGTTTGGCAGATACATGCACGTGCATTGCCGTGCATCGGCGCGGAGCTTCGCACTGTTGTCATCCTGAGCGGACAGGCGCATTCGAGTGCAAGCACTCGAATCGCCCAGAAGGATCCTTCGCTTTGCTCAGGATGACAGCGGTGTTCCCGGACGCAGGAGTGCGCCGAGCAAGAATCTTGAGTGAGCATCATCGCGCGATTCTAGACGCATCGGCGCGGATCACCCATCTTGGTCGTTATCGACGACTTAAGCCCGGTTCTGCAGGTTCTTCCGCACCGTGCGCGATCAGATCCTGCGGTGCTTCCAGAGCTTCACGGCCGAAACCAGGAGGATCAGCGCCAGCACGGGCAACAGGACCGAGGTGGGAACAATGCCGAGCAGTTTCGCGCCGATGAAGCTGCCGACGACCGAGCCGACGGCCATCGCGGCGACGAACCGGCCGTTGCGGAACAGGACGGCGAAGGTCTGGTCGCGGCTGTAGCGCGTGAAGCCGACCAGCATCGTCGGCAGGCTGACGGCGAGCGATAGGCTGCCCGCCAGTTTCACATCGACGCCGAACAGCAGAATGAGCGTCGGAATCAACAGCTCGCCGCCGGCCACGCCCATCAGGGAAGCAACGACGCCGATCAGGAATCCGGCAATGAGTCCCGCGACGACCAGCGCCGGACCGTCGAACAGCGCATGGCCCAGGCCCTCGACGCTGTGGCCGATCATGAGGATGGCCGCCATCGCCACCAGCAGAACGGCGATGGTTCGATAAAGCGCCTCCGACCGGAGCCGCGTCGCCCACGACGCGCCGAACCACGCCCCCAGCAGGCTGCCGCCGAGCAGGTTGACGATCACCGTCCAGTGGTCGGCGATCGTGTCGAGTGAAACCGCACCGCTGCGGAACGGCAGGGCCGACATCACCACGACAAGGCTCATGGCCTTGTTGATGATGACCGCTTCCAGCGCGCCGAACCGGAACATGCCGATGAGAACGGGCAGTCGAAACTCCGCGCCGCCCAACCCGATCAATCCGGCAAGCGAGCCGATGCCCGTTCCGCTCACGAACGCGCTGGCCTGGCCCCTGTGGAAGGCGTCGAAACTCGCAGCGGCCATCTCTCACCCCGTTATTCCTAACAGGATACTACGTAGATGCCCGGCTGCAGGTAAAGGCTTGCCTGTCGCAAATGGCGCCGGCTTTCGGCCTTCTCAGTACCCCGCGGCGCGGTCGACGACCTCTTTCAGCGGCTTGTCGTCGAGGAAGCGGCCGAGGTTTTCGACGAACAGGCGCGACACGAAGCGGTCACGCTGCGGGTGCGGGCCGCCGATGTGCGGCAGGACGATGATGTTCTCGGCGGTCCACAACGGATCGGTCGCGGGCAGCGGTTCCTGGCGGAAGACGTCGAGCACGGCGCCGGCGATCTTCTTCTCCTTCGCGGCGGCGATCAGGTCGACGTCCTTGACGATCGATCCGCGACCGAAGTTGAGCAGCCACGCCGTGGGCTTCATCCAACCGAGGCGCTCGGCGTTCATGAAATTCTCGGTCTGCGGCGTGCCAGGCAACAGCAGCAGCACGAAGTCCGATTGCCCCAGCACGTCCTTCGTGCGCTCGGCCGGCAACACCTCGTCGACATGCTCGATCTTCTGCGGCCGGCGCTTGGTGCCGATCACGCGCATGCCGAAGGCCTTGGCCATGCGCGCGACCTCACCGCCGATGGCGCCGAGGCCGAGGATGCCCAGCGTCTTGCCGGTCAGCGGCTGCGGCACGGTATGGACCCACTTCGAACTCTTCTGGTTGGCGATCGCGATCGGATACGGCTTCGCCACATAGAACAGCCCGGCCATGATGTTCTCGGGCATCGATTCGGTGTGCGTACCGCGCGCGCAGGTCAGTGTCAGATCCGCCGGGAGATCGGGCAGCGCGAACCAGCCGTCGACGCCAGCGCTCATCGCCTGCGCCCAGCGCAGCTTCTTCATCGACGGCAGCACGCCCGCCGGAACGGCGCTGGCCATCAGCACCTCGGTGCGCGCGAGCTGGTCGGCCGAGGGTTTCTCCTTGCGCGACACCGTCTCGACCGCGACCCGGTCGGCCAGCCCCGCCGCCTTGATGCCGTCGAGATAGGGCTGGGTGTTGTCGGTCCACAGCAGGACATGGGCGCGGTTGGTGGTCACAGGGGAACTCGTAGGTTGAAGGACGGGAAATCGGTCGCGCCATACTAGCACGGGCTTGCCTTTGACCGCGAAGCTCCGCAAAGTGGAACGACAACGGGGACGTCTTCGAAATGGATCAGCGCTAACACCTCTTCCTCCACCCTCTTCCGTCGACGGCGGAGGGACGCGGCAAATGCCGTGCACATGCGCTGTTTCCCCGGAGTCTTTCTTGTCCCATCCCCTTCTGACCGCGCCCATCGGGCGGACCCTGCTGCGCCTCGCCGGCCCGACAACAGGCCTGATGGTCGTGCAGATCTTCGTGGCCATCGCCGAGACCTGGATCGTGGCCCGCCTGGGCGTCGATTCGCTGGCCGGCTTCGTGCTGGTCGTGCCCTTCATGGTGCTGATGCTGAACACCGCCAACGGCGGCATGGGCGGCGCCGTCGCCGCGGCCTTCGCACGCGCGCTGGGCGCCGGACGGCGCGACGATGCCAACGCCATTGTCCGGCACGCGCTGGTGCTGGCGCTGGGCTTCGCCGTCCTGTTCATGGCGCTCGGCTGGACGGTGGTGCCGATCCTGTTCGTCGACATGGGCGGCAGCGGCGCCACGCTCCCCCAGGCACTGGTGTTCAGCAATCTCTGGTTCGCCGCCGCGGTGCTGGCGTGGCCCAGCGCCTTCCTCTCGGCGCTGCTGCGCGGCGCCGGCGATTCGCTGCGGCCAACCCACATCGGGCTGGTGACGGCGGCGGTTTACGTCGCTCTCTCGGCCGGGCTGTCGCTCGGCCTCGGCAACTGGCCGGGACTAGGCATCGTGGGCCTTGCGGCCGCCGCCAATATCGCCACGGCCGTGTCCCTCGCGCTGCTGTGGCGCGTCGTGCGACAGGGCGGGCTGGGCTTCGTGCCGGTCTTCGCCGGGCTCCGCCTGCAGCGTCGCCTGTTCGGCGAGATCCTGCACGTGGGCCTGCTGGGCTCGGTGACGACCTTGACCGCCAGCCTGACCGCCGCGCTGGTGACCGGCCTGGTCGGCAGCTTCGGCACGGCCGCCCTGGCGGGCTACGGCATCGCCATGCGCCTGGAATTCATGGTGGCGCCGCTCGCCTTCGGCATCGGCACCGGCCTCACGACCCTGGTCGGCGCGGCGGCGGGCGCGCAGGACTGGCGACGCGCCATCCGGGTGGCGTGGACCGGCGGGCTGATCGCCTTCGCCGGGATCGGGACCATCGGCTGGACGGTGGCGCTGGTGCCCGGGACCTGGTCGCGGCTGTTCGCGTCGGACCCGGCGGTGATCGACGCCAGCGTCGCCTGTATCACGCGCGTGGCGCCGTTCTATTGCCTGTTCGGCCTGGGGCTGACGCTCAACTTCGCCAGCCAGGGTGCAGGCCACATGGCAGCACCCTTCAGCGCCAGCATCCTGCGCATGCTGACGGCGACCGCCGGCGGCTGGTTCGCCGTCGAGCGGCTGGGCTGGGGCCTGAACGGCGTGTTTGACGCCATCGCCGCGGGCTTGGCCATCTACGGCCTGCTGATCGGCGGCGCGCTGCTGCTCCGGCCATGGGGACCAAGACCGAGGGGACCGAAGGGGGCGCGAGCGTGATCGCGCGTTCGCCGTCGGAAGACCGACGTCAGCGTCGAAGAATGTCGCCCTGTCGCGCCAAGGTGGCCATCCGCTGGAGCGCCAGCGAGACCTCCTGGAATTCCTCGACCGGATTGGTCGGCACGCTGACGGCGTCGCCGGCGGCGAGGGCGACCGAGACGTAGCCGAGCTGATGCACGGCGCGCTCGATGCGTCCGGCGACCAGCGATCCCAGGACCAGACTCAGCAGCGCGAGGCCGATGCCGATGCCGGACATGACGATCGCGATGTCCCAAAGCGGCGCGTTCAGCACCGACACCGGCACGGCGACCGCCGCGGTCCAACCGGTGACGGCCGAACGGCGGAAGGAATTCTTGACCTCGATTCCCTCCCGGTCCGCGATGTCGAACGCTCCCGACGACTCCGATGCCTTGGCGATCTCCACCAATTCCGTTTGCGCCGGTCCGCCAACGTACCTGGCCGCATCGCGACTGCGCGCGACAACCGTTCCCGCGCCGTCGACGAGGAGACCCGTCCATCCGTTGCGCAGCCCGGCCTTGAGGAACAATCCCTGCAGCATCGACGGCGACAGGCCGCCGCTCAGGATGGCGGTCACCTGGCCGTCGACGACGACCGGCACCGAGACGAAGAACAGCCCCGACTTCGCCGCGTCGTTGACCAGCAACCGGGAGATATGGACCTGCCGGCTCGCCACGACCGCGGCAACGCCCACGTTCTCGGGCGTGGCGAGGGCGCCGAAGGGACTGTCGGCCGGCGCGACGGCCAGCAACCGACCCTGCGGATCGTAGGCGACGATGGTCTTGAGATCGTGTGCCGGAAAGGCATCGGCGACACGCTCCAGGGCGCTCGCGTCGCCTTGCAGGATCGCCGGAGAGAGCGTGAGGGCCTGGAGTGTTTCCGCCGCGGCCTTGACCTCGCGATCCGACAGGTTGACGAGATCGCCCGCGGTGTCCAAACGCTCGGCCTCGATGGCCCGGCGGACGGAGATGCCGTACTCCCACGACAACACCACGATCAGCGCCAGCATCGGGACGACGACCGCGGCAACCAGCAGGCGCAGAAGCGACCGGATGGAGGCGGAGGTGTCGCCGGTCCGAGAGAAATGGCCCAGCAGATGCGCGGTGGACTTCATCGGAAGCCAATGACCGCCATGGCCGGCGCTCTCCGTCAAGCCAGCCGACCGTCGCAGGACCGATTTAAGGCGAACCCGGGCCGGCCGGCCCCGCCAGGGCGAAGCCCGCGTAACCGCCCTGCACCACGCTTTCGCAGCGTTCGATGTATTTCGGCAGGCCGCCGATATAGGGCATGAACACGCGCGGCTTGCCGGGAATATTGGCGCCGACGTACCACGAGTTGCAGGTCGAGCGCAGCGTGATGTCGGCGACCGAACCCACGTGGTCGACCCATTCCTCCTGCGCGGCGTCGACCGGCTCGATCACGGTGACGCCCCTGGCGCGCATCGCATCGAGGCAATCGGCGATGAAGTCGACGTGCTGCTCGATCGAGGGCAACATGTTGGTCAGTACCGAGGGGCTGCCCGGACCGGTGATCATGAACAGGTTGGGAAAGCCCACGACGGTGAGGCCAAGATAGGTCTTCGGCCCTTCGTTCCAGCGGTCCTTGAGCGCTACGCCGCCGCGGCCACGCAGGTCGACCTTGAGCAGCGCGCCGGTCATGGCGTCGAAGCCGGTGGCCAGCACCAGGCAGTCGAGCGCATGGTCCTGGCCCTTGGCGCGCACCCCCGTGGGCGTGACGCGCTCGATCGGCTCGTCGCGGATATCGACCAGGGTGACGTTGGGCCGGTTGAAGGTCGCCCAGTAGCCGGAGTCCACGCACAGCCGCTTGCAGCCGATGATGTTGCGCGGCGTCAGCACCTCGGCGGTCACGGGATCCTTCACGATCTCGCCGATCTTGGATTTCACGAAGTCGGCCGCCGCCTTGTTGGCCTCGTCGTTCAGCAGCAGGTCGGTAAACGCGGCCATGAAGCCGAGCCCGCCGTAGTCCCAGCGTTCCTGGAATTTCCGCGTGCGCTCCTGCTCCGGCGTCTCGGCCGCGGCCATCGTCGGCGTCTCGAAGTCGATGCCGGCCGGCTTGGTCCTGGCGCGCCGGCGCATCTCGGGATAGCCCGCCTTCACCTGCTTCACGTAGGCCGGATCGAGCGGCTTGTTGTGCGCGGGGATCGTGTAGTTGGCGGTGCGCTGGAACACCGTGAGATGCCTGGCCTGCTCTGCCAGATGGGGAATCGACTGGATCGCCGACGAGCCGGTGCCGATCACGCCCACGGTCTTGCCCGTGAAGTCGACGCCCGCGTGCGGCCAGTTGCCGGTGTGATAGGTCGGCCCCTTGAAGTCGGCGAGGCCTTCGATCTTCGGTGTGTTGGGCGACGACAGACATCCCATCGCGGTGATGACGAAGCACGCGGCGATCTTGTCGTTCTTATCCGTTTCGACGCGCCAGCAATTCGCCGCCTCATCGAAGGTGGCGCGAGTGACGCGCGTCCCGAAGCTGATGTCGCGGCGCAGGTCGAAACGGTCGGCGACATGGTTGGCGTAGCACAGGATCTCGGGCTGGGTGGCGTAGCGCTCGGTCCACTCCCACTCCTGCTCGAGTTCCCTGGAGAACTGGTAGGAATACTGCACGCTCTCGACGTCGCAGCGCGCGCCCGGATAGCGGTTCCAGTACCAGGTGCCGCCGACGCCGGTGCCGGCCTCGAGCACCCGCGCCGAGAAGCCTTTGCCGCGCAGGCGATGCAGCATGTACATGCCGCCGAAGCCCGCGCCGATGATCACTGCGTCCGTGTCGATGGTCATGCGACTTGGATAAAGACGCCCTCCGCCCGACGCAAGCCACACTTGCCTCGGGGCCTGCCGCCACGCGAGACTGCGCCATGCAGAAATCCAAGATCGGCGATTCGCCCCGGCGGCGCGAGGATGCGCGCTTCGTCACCGGCCAGGGCGCCTATCTCGACGACCTGAAAGTGGCGGGCGTCGCCCACGCCGTCGTCCTGCGCTCGCCGCACGCCCACGCGACGATCACATCCATCGATACCGCCGCGGCGGTCCGGGCGCCCGGCGTGCTGGCCGTGCTGACGGCCCGGGACATGGCCGCCGATGGCCTCAAGCCGCTCAGACCCTACACCGAGGCCAACGTGCAGAATGGCGAGCCGTTCATCTTCGCGCCGCAGCCGTTGCTGGCAACGGACAAAGTCCGCTTTCCCGGCGAGCCGGTGGCGCTGATCGTGGCCGAGACCCACGCCCAGGCGCTCGACGCGGCCGAGCTGGTCGAGGTCGTGTACGCGGCCCTCCCCGCCGTCACGACGGCCGCCGCCGCCCTCGCCACCGGTGCGCCGCTGCTGTCGATCGAAGTGCCGGGCAACTGCTGCTTCGACTGGCGTGCCGGCGACGCCCCGGGCGCCGACGCCGCTTTTGCACGCGCCGCCCACATCGTGTCGCTCGACCTCGACAATCACCGCGTCACCACCAATCCGATGGAGCCGCGCGGCTGCCTCGGCACCTTCGACGAGGCGGGCGACAAGGCAAGTGGCCGCTACACGCTGCGCGCCTCGAGCCAGAACATCCACATCAACCGCAACCACGTCGCGCGCTGCCTCGGCGTCGAGCCGAAGGACGTGCGCTTCATTGCGCCCGACGTCGGCGGCGGCTTCGGCGCCAAGAACTTCGCCTATGCCGAGCATCCGCTGATCCTGTGGGCGGCAAAGCGGACCGGCCGGCCGGTGAAATGGGTGGCCAGCCGCAGCGAGGTCTTCCTCAGCGACCATCCGGCGCGCGACATGCAGGCCGAGGCGTCGCTGGCGCTCGATGCCGAGGGAAAATTCCTGGCGCTGAAGGTGGCGAGCCGGGCCAACGTCGGCGCCTATCTGGCGGGCGTCGGCGGCGGCGTGCCGACGTATCAATACATGCACCTGCAGGGCACGGTGTACCGCCTGCCCGCGATCGCACTGCACATCCGCATCGCGCTCACCAACACCACGCCGATCGGCGTGACGCGCGGGCCGGGCTTCGCCGAGACGGTGAACATCCTGGAACGCCTGATCGACCGGGCGGCGCGGCAATGCGGCTTCGACCGCATGGATCTCAGGCGGCGCAACCTGGTGCCGGCGGCAGCCATGCCGATGACCAACTCGTTCGGCTTCGAGATCGACAGCGGCGCCTTCGACGTCACCTTCGACAAGGCGCTGGCCCATGCCGACGTCGCGGGCTTCGCCGCGCGCCGCAGCGACAGCGAGGCGCGCGGTCTGCTGCGCGGCCTCGGTCTCGCCTATCACATCAAGGGCACCGGCGGCTCGCCGGAGGAGAACGTCGACATCCGCTTCGAAAAGGACGGCAGCGTGTCGCTGATCACCGGCACGCAGCACATCGGCCAGGGCCACGAGACGACCTTCCCGCAGATCCTGAGCACGCGGCTCGGTGTCCCCAACGAGAAGATCTACCTGCGCCAGGGCGACACCGACCTGATCGCGACCGGCGGCGGCCACGGTAGCTCGCGCGCCACCTACATGGGCGGCACCGCGATCTGGCGGGCGTCCGACGAGATCATCGCCAAGGGCATTGCGCTGGCCGCCGACGCGTTGGAAGCGGCCGAGGCCGACATCCGCTTCGACGACGGGCGATTCGTGGTCTCCGGTACCGACCGTGCCATCGGGCTGCTGGAGGTCGCGGCGCTGGGACGAGAGAAGAACAAGCCGCTCGACACCTATCATTTCTGGAAGCGCGAGCACCTCACCTTCCCCAACGGCACGCACGTAGCCGAAGTCGAGATCGACCGCGACACCGGGCGGGTGCGGCTGGTGCGCTATTCCGGCGTCGACGACTACGGCGTGTTGGTCAATCCCATGGTCGCGACCGGCCAGGCGCATGGTGCGATGGCGCAGGGCGTCGGCCAGGCGCTGCTCGAGCACACGCACTACGATCCCGCGAGCGGCCAGCTCATCGCCGGCTCGTTCATGGACTATGCCCTGCCGCGCGCCGACGACCTGCCGTCGTTCGATCTCGGCTTCAACGCGACGCGCTGCACGACCAATCCCCTGGGCGTCAAGGGCTGCGGCGAGGCCGGCGCGATCGCGGCCTTCCCTGCCATCGCCAACGCCATCCTCGACGCACTGGCACCGCTCGGCGTCACGAACTTCGACGGCCCCGCCACGCCTGCCTGTATCTGGCGGGCGATCGAAACGGCCGGGAAGGACGCCCGATGAGACGCGAAGCGCCGGCGAGGCGCGAGGCGCCGGCCGCCGCGCGCAACCGCGAGCCGATCCTCGAAGTGCTGCGCCGCCACCTGCCGGCCAAGGGCCTGGTGCTCGAATTCGCCAGCGGCACCGGCGAGCATGTCGTGCATTTCGCGGCCGCCCTGCCGGCGCTGTCTTTCCAGCCGAGCGATCCCAACGAGGGTGCGCGCGCCAGCATCGACGACTGGGTGCAGACACTTCGCCTCAGGAACGTGGCGCCGGCGCTGGCGCTCGACGCCTCGGCCGCGGCCTGGCCGGCCGAGGGTGTTGCCGCGATCGTCTGCATCAACATGATCCATATCTCGCCGTGGGAAGCGACCGAGGGGCTGCTCGCCGGCGCCGGCCGCACCCTGCCGTCGGGCGGCGTGCTCTATCTCTACGGCCCCTATCGTCGCGCCGGCCATCCGACCGCTGCCGGCAACGAGGACTTCGACCGCGATCTCCGCGGGCGCAATCCGGCGTGGGGCCTGCGCACCGTGGAGGACGTCGCGGCTCTCGCGGCCCGACGCGGCTTCGGCGCGCCCACCGTCGTGGAGATGCCGGCCAACAATCTTTCGCTGGTCTTTCGCAAGGTCTAGGCAACGTCCCCGGCCTTTTTCCGTTATCGCGATGGAAAAAAGGAGCACTGCGCCCATGGTCGATACCGTCATCGTCGAGAACGAACCGGCACCGAGTTCGGCCGTATCGTGGTCCGCGATCCTGGCCGGCGCCGCCGTCTCGGCCGGCCTGTCGCTGATCCTGCTGGCGATCGGCAGCGGCATCGGCTTCAGCGTCGCCAATCCCTTCTCGAACGGCGCCGCCGCCACCACGACAAAGGCCGCCACCGTCGCCGGTATTTACCTCACCGTGACCGCGGTGCTGGCCTCCGCCATCGGCGGCTACCTCGCCGGCCGGCTGCGTCACCTGTGGTTCGGTACGCACCCGGACGAAGCCTTCTTCCGCGACACCGCGCACGGCCTCATTACCTGGGCGGTGGCCACGGTGGCGAGCGTGGCCCTGCTGGGCGGTGTCACCGCCAACCTGACCGGCAGCGCCGCCCGCGGTGCCGGCATGGCCATGGCGCGCGACCGCGGCTCGGCCGGCCTGGCCGACCGGCTGTTCGCCTACGACTACGTTGCCGTCTCCAAGGCGCAGGGCAACCAGGTCAACACCGGCATCGCCCGCGACTACAACGGTGACCGCGCCACCGCCGCGCGCCTGCTCGCGCGCCTGCGCGGCCCGGAGCACGAGTTCACCACCGACGAGCGCCAGAACCTCGCCGTCATCGTCGCCGCGCGCACCGGACTTGCGCTGCCCGACGCCGAGAAGCGCGTGGCCGCCGTCGAGGCCGACGCGCGCGCCGCCGCCGAGACCGCCCGTCGCGTGGGCATGATGCTGTCGTTCTGGCTGGCGGCCTCGCTGCTGGCCGGCGCCCTCGCCGCCAGCCTCGCGGCCTGGGAAGGCGGCGCGATCCGCGACGGCCGGATGAAGTACTGAGACCCGAAAACCTCAAGGAGACGCAACATGGGCTTTGGTCGCGGCATTCTGCTCTGGCTTATCGGCATCCCGCTGCCGATCATCATCCTGCTGGCGCTGTTCTGGCGCTAGCACGACAGCGAAAAACGCCTGCCGGCCACGGATGTACTGGCGGCGGACGGAGAAGGCCCCGGACCCGAACAAGGTCGCGGGGCCTTTGTTTTTTGGGCCGGCGCAAACCACCCCGGCGGCTATGCGCGAATGAAGGTCGACGGCACCGTTGTTCCAACCAAGGATAACGCGATGTTGCTGAAAGCAGAGTGGTCGAGCCGGGCTGTCCTGTGCGCGCGCTCGATTCTCTTTGCCCTGGCCGCGCTCGAGATCGGGTGCCGCCTGTGGCATGGGCCAGTTTGGCTGTTGGCCTGGCCCAATCTCGTGGTCCAGGAACGATCGGGCCCCCTCGCCGACATGTGGCGCGACTACGGCTATGACGCGGTCTCGGGTTACGCGCTGCTGCCCGGCCTCTCCTCGGGCGAACTCCACACTGACGGCGACGGATTTCGCATCGTGCCGGGGCGGACCGCGGCGCGCGCCGATCTGGCGCCGATCGTGGCCGTCGGCGATTCCTTTACAATGGGCGCCGACGTCGGCGACGCCGAGAGCTGGCCCACCGTGATCGAAACCCTGCAGGGACGCCGCGTCGTCAACGCCGGCACGCCGGGCTACAGCCTCGCGCAGTCGGTGCTGCGGGCGGAGTTGCTGGCCGTGCGCCTCAGAGCGGCGGCCTTGGTCGTGGGCTTCATCCCCGACGACGTGCGGCGCGGCGAGTTCAGCCGGCGGCTCGGCATGGAAATCCCCTACTTCGCTCCCGCCGGCGACGGGGTCGTCCTGTCGAACGCACCGCCCTCGCCCATGCGCGACGATCGCAAGACCCTGACGGCGTTCCAGTCGCTGTTCGGCTGGTCGATGCTGGTCGACACCGTGATCCGGCGGACGGGACAGGAAGCCGCCTGGTTCCAGGACCGCCGGCGCGCCCTGCCGCCCGGAGGTGCCGAACCCACCGTCTGTCCGATGATGCGCCGTCTGGCACGGCTTGGCGTGCCCGTGATCGTGGTGGCGCAATACGAGAGCGAAATGTGGGGCGACGACGCTCCCGCCGCCGCCGATCAACGACGGATCGCAAAGCTGGTGCTCGACTGCGCCACGGCGGCGGGCTTGACCGCGATCGACCTGTTCGACCTCACGCAAGCCGCCGTCCGCGACAATGGCCTGGGCGCCGTCTACGTGCGCGATGGGCACCACACCGCGCTCGGCAACCGGCTGGCTGCCGACGCGATCACCGCCGTCCTCGGCCTCTGACACCTTCACAGAGATGCGGAAACGATTCGACGATTTCTACGTCTTGGTGATCGGAGTCCGATTTCCACTCGTACGAAATTATGGCGATTGTTGCTCGCTGACATTTGAAACGAAGCGATTACGGAACAAACGAGGTCGTCCCATGTCTCGTATCAGTTCATTGCTCTGCGCGGCGCTGGTGCTCTTTGCCACCGCCGACGCCTTTGCCGGCCAGCCTGCCCACGCGCCCAAGGTATTGCCCGACGGCATGCCGATCGCCGCGGCCATCCGCGGCCCCATCCTCGATCCGAACGCCGGGGGCCGTTACCAGCGCGGCCCTATCGCGCCCGCACCGACCATCGTCGTCCACCCGGCGGAACCCGTCGCGCTGCCGCACGCCAGGTCCTGGAGCTCGTCACAATGAAGATGCGTCCGCCGCAGACCGGTCTCCTCTCCGACCTGTTCCGTTCGATCCGGCCGGTGCCGGCCGTCATGGAACCCACGCCCGATACGGCGAGGACGGTCAACGTCGCGGCGCTGCCGAAGGCGCGCGGCGAGATGCCCATCGCGGAGCACTGACGACGGGTTGGCGGCGAAGGTGCGCCGGAAGAAATGGCGTCCCCGAGAGGATTCGAACCTCCGACCTCCGGTTTAGGAAACCGCTGCTCTATCCGGCTGAGCTACGGGGACGTGGCGGCGGATATATCATCCGGTACGGCTGCCGTCAGCCCGGCTTCAAATGGCCCGATCCGGCCCGGGACAGCGTCCACAAAGGAGCGACATCCATCGGGGAGAGTCCTCTCGGTCCGCAGACTACTTTCGCAAATTCACAGGCATTGATACGCGATCCCTGCAGATTTGACTTCTGCGGGGTTGCGATCAAGGACTATATTTCATGGGCGGGGGATCCGACTGTGCATCACAGTTCATGCTAAGCGAGCATTCCGGGGGCGATCCAAAATATCCGGGCACGTCGCCGATTTCTGAAAAGCGTCGCGCCCTTGTCGTGTGCGCTCACCTGCGGCCGGGGCGCGTCAAGCGGCGCTCTTCGTACGTCATGCAACCCATTGCCGGTCTCCATGTTGCCTCGCTGATCGACGCCGATCGCTATGATGTATTGTTGTGGCATGAGGATTGGCACGGCCCTTACGACACGACGCGCACCGAAGCCTACGACATCGTCTTCCTGAGCGGCCTTCAGCCCGATTTTGACCGCATGCGCCAGCTCTCCTTTCATTTCCGGCGCGGCGGCAGCGTTGTCGTCGCAGGCGGCAGCGTCTGCACGCTCTTCCCGGAATTCGCCACCCGGTTCTTCGACGTCGTGTGTGCGGGCGGCATCGACAGCACGCGCGACGTGATGGAGGATTTCGAGCGCGGCACGCTCAAGCCCATCTACCGGTCGCCGATCAAGACGATCTCGAGCTATGACGTCGACTACTCGATCTTGGCGCGGAGCGGCATCAGTCCGAGCGTGCATCTGGTGGAATCATCGCGCGGCTGCTCCTTCAAGTGCAAATTCTGCGTCATGCCGTCGGAAGTTGGCGAGCACGCCGTCTACGACCTTGCAGCCGTCGAACGCGCAATAGACAACGCGATCGCCACGAGCCCGAGATTCAGCTTCCGCCGCCTGTTTCCCCTCATCCTGTTCCTGGACAACAATTTCTCCGACGATCGCGCCTACATGCTGAAGGTCTGCGCGATGATGCGTGCGGACCGGCGCATTCGCGGTTGGGCGGCGCTCGTCACCCAGAACGTGCTTGCCGATCGCGCCTTGATCCGCCACCTAGCCGACAGCAAGTGTGTGGGGCTGTTCGCCGGTGTTGAATCTTTCGATGAAGAGATGCTGCGCGCCTACAACAAGAAGCAGAACCTGAGCCGGACGCGCAGTGTGGTGGCCGACATCGAGCACGCCGAGCGGCTGGGCATTGGCATCACCTATGGATATCTCTTCGACCCCATGCAGCAAACGGCAGAGTCGATGGCGCGGCAAATCCGGTTCGTCGCGCAAGAGCCGCGCCTTCCGATGCCCGTCTATCTCAGCGTGGTGGCACCGCTCGCGGGGACCGAGTCTTTCTGGGAAGAACTCGAGGCCGGCAACCTCGCCGCCAACCTGCGTCTGCGCGACCTCGACGGCGAGTCGCTCTGCCATGCCAGCCTGGCCGATGAGCCCGCGCGCATCGTCGCGTTCATCGAGGACCTTTTCCGCAGGCCTTGGGTCATCACCGGGCGCTGGGGAATCCTAGTCAAGACATTGCGCCGCATCGCCAGAGGGGGAAGCTGGAATCCGATTCGGTGGTACTTGATTGCAGCGGCGAATCTGCACTGCTTCGTCTGGTCGAGAACTTCGCCGTCGATGGGGCGGACCTATCGCGCGGGCGACAACGCGCTGGACCCTCAATATTTTGAGCGGCCATCGGACATTTCGGCCGGGGATATCGAGCGCTATTTTGAGCCGATCGCGTTGACCGACGCGCACGGCCGGCCGACGGAGTGGCTTGCATCCTATGTTCGTCCCGCCAGGCGCAAGGCCTCGGCGGCGTGACGGCAATGTCGGACACAGCGGCGGCCAATCCTCTGCCGCCGGTCAATCCCGCTCAATCGGTCGGGCCATTCCAGCTTCTGCGGGCTTTCCGCTCGAACCTGCTGGGCGCGTTCGGCGCCGACGCCTATTCGGATCTGCGCGTGTCGTTTCGTCGGTTTGGCCGGCGCTTCGTCTATCTCAGCGACCCCGAGGACATCAATCACGTTTTCAACACCCACATCGATCGTTACCGGCCGAACGTCCTGGCAGAGCGGCTGCTGGAACCCGTGACGGGCCGCGGGATCGTGTTGTTGGAAGGCGAGGAATGGGACCGCCTGCACCGGCAATTGATCCCAGTCTTCCAGCCGCGTCACATCGAAAGCTTGATCCCGTCCTTCCACGAAACGGCGGCCAGTCACATTGGTTCGTGGGGCGCGAGCGGCGATTGCCAGCGCGACCTTCTGGTCGACTTTCGCCGCCTGACCCTGGCCGTGATTGCCCGCTCGATGCTGTCGATCGACGACGAGGCTGGGACGGCAGAACTCGCCGACTTCGCCAGCCAGGCCGAAAACGCCGGCGCCCTGCTGCGCTGGCAGGACTATGTCGCCCTGCTGGTCTGGAGGGGCATCGCCCAGCCGGCCGAGCGGAAAGCGATCGGCGCGCGCTGGCGCGGCTGGATCCAGGCGCTCATCGAGCGCCGGCCGTCAATCGACGATCCCGACCAGGCGCGCGACATGCTCGATCTCCTGCGCGCTGCACGCGACGGCAACGGCAAGCCTTTGTCGACGGAAGACATCGCCGATCATGTTGGCACGATGCTATCGGCCGGCTTTGCAACGACGGCGTTGGCGCTGTTCTGGATGGCCGTGATGCTGGCGCTCTTTCCCGCCCAGCAGGAGGCGATCCGGCAGGAACTCTGCCAAGGGTCGGTGGCCGATCCGCCCAGCATGCAGGAACTGCGATCGAGCCGGGTGGCCACGGCATTTCTCTATGAGACACTCAGGCTTTACCCGCCTGCCTATGTCATCGCCCGCGAGGCGCGCCTCGAAGATTGGATCGGTGACTTCCACATCCCGCGCGGCACGGCGGTGATCGTGGCGCCTTGGCTCGTGCATCGACACGCCGCACTGTGGTCCGATCCAAATCGTTTCGACCCTGGCCGCTTCGTGCGGGATGGCCGGATCGTGACGCCCAAAGCCTGGATACCGTTCGGCACCGGTCCTCGGGTCTGCATCGGCGCCGCATTCGCAACGATGGAAATTCTTACGATCGTTCGCAACCTGCTCGGGCGCTACAGGATCAGTCTGCTCGGCGATCCGCCGTCACCCGTTGGCCGCGTGATGCTGCAACCGGGCGCTCAGCCTTTGTTTCGGCTGACGGCGCTTTAACCCGACACTATTGCCATGTCTCTATCGCGGTGATCTGATCGAACTGGGTGCACCCTGAGGACGATGTGAAGTTCGAGCAAGTCAGCCGAGACCCGCCGGCCGCTCGGGAGCGGCGCTACCTGACGATCGTGTTCAGCGATCTCGTGGGCTACACCCAGCTGTCGGAGCGGATGGATCCCGAGGATCTCCGTGAACTCCAATTGAAATATCAGCGCCAGGCGCTGACCGCCATGGAGGACTATGGCGGTTACGTCGCTTCCTACAGCGGCGACGGGATCATGGTCTATTTCGGCTATCCTACGGCTCATGAGAACGACGCCGAGCGCGCGGTGAGGGCGTCGCTGGAGTTGCTGCAGCGCGTGACCGGTCTGAAAGTGACCGACCCGAGCAGGTCGAACGAGTCTCTCGCGGTCCGCATTGGCGTGCATACCGGCCTGCTTGTGATGGGTTCGGAATTGCTGAGCATGGGGCGGCAAGAATACGGAGTGGTCGGCGAAGCCGTGAATCTCGCGGCCCGCCTGAAGGACGAAGCGCCGATCAACTCGGTCGTGGTGACGCGCGATACCCTCGAACTCGTCGAAGGGCTGTTCGATTCGCAAGCGCTGGGCGAACGGCCGATCAGGGGATTGTCGCGTCCCGTCGCCATTCACAAGATCCTGGGCGCACGGCACACGGCGGGGCGCACGACCGGCCGCATGCGCCGCGGCGCCACGCAAATGGTTGGGCGCAAGCGGGAAGCCGAGGCGCTACTCGCTCATTGGCGAGAGGCCGGGCAGACATCGCGCTGCGTCACGGTTCAAGTCGTGGGCGAGGCCGGAGTCGGGAAGACGCGACTGGTCCAGGATTTTTGCCAGAGGCCCGAGGTTGCCGATAGCGTCGTCATTCGTTTGAACTGCCTGGAGCTCTTCGCGACAACGCCCCTCTACGCCGTCGCCGGCTTCTTCTGGTCGCGTGTTGGCTTGACCGCCGAAGATGACGAGTCTGCCCGCAACGCAAAGATATCGGCGTTCCTCGGTAGGTTCGACGCCAACACGCCCGCGAACGTCGGACTGCTCGCAAACGTCCTGGGCTTCGCGCTGACGCGCACCGACCGGGCGGCTGCCCCTACCCCTCTCGCTGCCAAGCAGGAGCAGTTCACGTTTCTGACCGGGTTGTTCGGGCAGATCGTGCGCAAGCGGCCGGCCGTCCTATGGGTCGAGGACGCGCACTGGCTCGATCCGTCCTCGGCCGAGCTCCTGAGCGGGATCGTCGAGCAGTTCGCGCGCGAGCCCGTGCTGCTATTGCTGACCACCCGGTCCTTTCCCAAGGGCCCGGTGCTTCCCGCGCCGGACCATTTCAATCGGCTCGACCAGCTGGATCGCGAGGAAAGCCTTCGGTTGGCGCGCTCCGTACCAGGAGCCCAGGCGGTTTCGGACGAGCTGCTGGTCCAGGCGACCATCAATTGCGACGGCATCCCGCTTTTTATCGAGCAGATGATTCTCTCGTTGATCAGCCAGCGTCAGTCTGGCCGAGGCCAGATGACCAGCGATCTGCCGCTTACTCTGGCCGAGATCATGTCCGAAAGGCTCGACCGCCTCGAAGGCGGCCGGCAAGTCGTCCAGGCCGCCGCCTGCATCGGGCGGTCGTTCGGCGCGGCCTTTCTCGGAGCGCTGCTCGGCGACGCCAATACGCAGGTCATCGAACCGCTGGAAGCGCTGGTGGAGGCAGAGATCCTTCGCCGGCAGCACGACGTGTCGCAGACCACCTACGCGTTCCGTCACGCCCTGCTGCAGCGCGTCGCCTATGAATCGATCGTCTTGGCCGACCGCCGCAAGATGCACGCGCGGGTCGCCGACCTCATGCAGCAGCGGTCGAATTTCGAGCCCGCGATTGCCGAAGTCAGGGCGCACCACCTGACGGAGGCCGGGCGCAACGAGGAAGCGATCGCGGCCTGGCTCGATGCCGCGGCCCTGGCCAGCCGGCGATCGGCCTTGATCGAGGCAGTTGCACATATCCGGAGCGGCCTGTCGCTGCTCGGCGGGATCGAAGAGGCGGAGCGGCGTCGCGAGCTCGAGCTCAAGCTGCAGATGGCACTGATGGGGCCGCTCACCAGCACCAAGGGCGTGACCTCGGACGAGTTCTCCGCGTGTTGCGAGCGCGGTATGGAATTGAGCCTCTCTGGCGCGGCGACGACCATGACTTTTCCCTTCATGTTCGGTCAGATTACTTTCTCCATCGCGCGCGGTCACAAGGCGGAGGCGATATCGCTATCCGAGCGCTTCACTGCGCTGGCCGCCCGCACCTCGAACGACCCTGCGCGTGTCGTGGGCCATCGACTGGCCGCCATGGCCTATTTGCACGACGGCGAGCTGGCGAAAGCGAGGGCCAATGCCGAGCGGTCCCTCGAGCTCTATTCGCCGGAATGGGGCGACGCGGCCACCCACCTGTTTGGCCAGAATATCCAGATCCACAGTCAAAGCCTGCTTGCCCTCACGCTCTTCTGCGTCGGTGATATCGACGGCGCTCTCCAACTCGGGCTCGACTCCCTGAGGTTGGCCGAGAAGCTCGAGCACGCCCATTCGACGGTACTGGCGCTGAGCTATGTCGGGAACGTCGTCGGGTTTTGCGGCGCGGCAGACCCGTTGATGGGGGCCGCCCGGCGCCTGGTAGCGGTGTCGGAGCAGCATGGGCTGCAACCCTTCGTGACCGTGGGCAAGGGGATGCTTGGCTGGGCGCTTTGCGTGCGCGGTGACTTCGACCAGGGCTGCGCCGTCCTTGAAGAGGCGATCGAGGCCGCCATCACAGCAAAGAATAACCTGGGCCTCGCCCGCTATCTCGCCACCTTGGCCGATGCGCGCCGTCGCAACGGGCAATTGGAAAGTGCGCGGGTCGCCGGCGCGCGCGCGGTCGACATGATCGCTTCGGATTCCAAATGGTTCGAGCCCGAGGTGCGCCGCATCGCGGCACTCGTAGCGCGCGATCTCGACCCGCAGAACCCGCAGCAGGCCCGAGCGCTTCTGCAGCAGGCGATCGACTGCGCCCGACAGATGGGCACGCCTGTGTTCGAACTGCGCGCCTTGCTTGATCTGAAGAGTCTTGACGGCCCGACGGGCAAAACCCCCGACCTTGATTCGCGGATCGCCGAACTCGCCCGCTTTCGCGACATCGATCGACGTGCCGAGGAGATCGCGCGAGCCCATACGCCGGGGCTCTATCCGGAAGCCGACTAGGCAGTCAACGCGCGCTGGCGGCGGCAGCGGGCAGCGCGCCTTTGGGCGCCTCGATGATCCAGCGCAGCATCAGCGCCTGTTGCTGGGCCAGGCTTATGCCGTTGATGTAGGTCCTGATCCGCGCCTCCAACTGCGGCGGCGGCGATGTCGAGGCGATTTCCGCGAGGTCCTTCAGGGTATCGGCGTATTCTGTGACCGTGGCCGGTTTCAGTGTCGGTATTTGTACAACGACTTGCGCCACTCCGGGCCGGATCAACTCCAACAATTGCAGGCGTACAGCCGGATAGTCCATCAGGGTCATGTGCTCCAGAGCAGGCTTGCTGCCCTTCCCGTCCTTGTCGCCCCGGATCGTGTGGATGTTGGGAGGGTCTTGGGTGACCAGGCGTGCCGACCATGCCGGGACCACTGTGTCACCCGCCCCGGCGGTCATCTGGATCACGCTCGTCGCCTGCGGCAATCGGGGCCGCGTGACGTCGTACCAGCCCCACGAATAACCGACATTGGTTTGGGGCGCGATGGCACCCTTCGTCGTCTGGACTCCCCGAATGTTGTGCAGCTTGCTGCGGACCGATTTGTCGAGCGGCGTGGCAAGCGCCTGATAGTCCAGCAGGCCTTGGGCGAGGTACCCCGCGAACCACGACCAATCGTTGCCGGCGCTCTGGCCCTTGATCGGGTACCGGTAGAGGTTCGGATTTTGTGGGTTGGCGGCCGGCGGCTGATATGGGTCGACAGCGACGTTGGGATGGCTCTTGTCGACGCACGGATAGTTCTTGAGGGGAAAATCCTTGTCGGCCTTCAGTTGGCTTCCATAGATGCCGTAGGTTGCCGCGTCGAGGAAGTACAGCGAGTAGGGCCCCGGCAGGGTGGAGATGGTCTTGGTGATCTCGTCGAGATCGTAGTGTGGCGGCGTCAGGGGTGACATCGATACGAAAAGTCGCTCCACCTGCCCCGCGCTTCCATAGAAGGGGGTGGCCACCGTGATGGCCTGCCGCAGCTTCTGACAGAAGGGATGGGTGTACCGGTTGAGAATCCATTTCACCAGCATGCCGCCGAAACTATGCCCGACCAGCACGGCGTTCTGGAAGACGTCTTGATTCAGCCCGCGTGCCGTCGCCCGGGCCTGCACCGCCGGTATCAGCGTCTGGAGGAAGAAATCGACGTTCCAAGTGGCATCGCGCCTGAAATCCCAGCCAACCATCAGGAGATCGAGGTTGTTGGCATTGCACCAGGTGACGAGACCTTCGTAAAAATTCTTGCCGCAATATTTGAGAGGTCCGTCAGAGACGACGAATTGGTTCCCGGAATCCTGATTGCCGTTCATCTGCAGCAGCAATGCGTCGTCGTCCACGATCAACTTCCAAAAATCGACCCAGAGCGTCTGAAAGTTGTATTGGCCTGCTCCGAGAAGGGGATCGAAGGGAATACCGGCGCGCACCAACTCGGACCCCATGCCTCCCGGAAAGAAGATGAATGTCCTCTGCTCAGGATTGTTTTTGTTCTTCGCGTAGCTGTCGAGAAAGCTCTCGATCGCATTGTGCAATTGCAGGAGCTGAGCTTGTTCCAGAACCTCGCCATATGTCGCCATGACCTCACGCTCCCCGGATCAGCCAAAAGAAAGTGGATTCGCAGCTCGAATATCGAGCAACTCCAGAACGCCCGTGAACCTGTGATCCACTGATGTTACCCGATGAGGGCGTGAGCTGCTCGCGCATTGTGCCGGGGCGCGCTTGATCTGATCACAGTCTTTTCGCAATCTGATCATAGCATTGGAAAGCCGCGGCCTTAGCCGGCCAAGCTAAGGAGACCTGACGGCGGATAGCAAGAAACAACCAGCCTGTCTGCGTTCTCGACGTCCGATCCGTCCGGCGGCCGCCGACGGCATCGCACTGCAAGAAGGCGGTCACATAAAGGCCATTTGCACCCTGGGGTTGATCGGCCGTTCTACTATTCGGTCGGGCAATGCGAGGGTCGACATTCATGGAACCGTTCCACCAACTCGACGTGGCACTCGTCCTCCTCATCAACGCTCCGGCTGGCCGAAGCGCGCTTCTCGACAAGGTAATCTACGATATCTCCGATTCGCCGTTGCTGACGGGCGGCGTCTTCCTTTGCTTCTACTGGTGGCTGTGGTTCGACGACGGTCCGCAGCGCCGGCGGGACGTCGTGGTGGCACTGGTGGCGGGCGTGTTGACGGCGTTCGCCTCGCGCCTGTTGCAGGTCGGCCTGCCGCGAATCTATCTCGGCTATCACTATCCGAGCGACGTCATCGCCGGGGATGTCGGGGGGCGGGCCTGATGCTGCTTCTGCGACCGCTTCTCGAGCGCACCCACCTGACCGACCGTGTCGTGCGCCTGGCTGTCGCCAATCCGGCGCCCTTCTATGCCCTGGCCTTCGCGGTCAGCCTCGAACTCGCGCTCCTTTTCTCCGACGCCCGGCATTTCGCGATCGATGCCGGACGGATCGGCAAGGCGCTGCTCCCGGGCTGAGCCGAGGCGCGCGCCGTTTTCTGCTAAGGTCGCCCGCATGACCGATCAGCCAACGGGAGCGTGGACGCTCCTCAGTTCGACCTATTCCTATCGCGACCAGTGGCTCACGCTGCGCAGCGACACCGTCGAGCTGCCCAACGGGCAGACACTGTCGCCCTATCACGTCGTCGAACTGCCCGAATGGGTCAATGTGATCGCCATCACCGGCGAGGGAAACATCGTACTGGTCGAGCAGTACCGCCATGCCGTGCGGCAGGCGTTGCTCGAACTCCCCGCCGGCCATGTCGATCCGGGCGAGACGGCCGATGCCGCCATCCGGCGAGAGCTGCTCGAGGAGACCGGTTACGAGAGCACCCGGTGGCACGACCTCGGCGAGCTCTTTCCCGCAGCGTCGCGACTCACCAACAAGGTGCGGAGCTATCTGGCGCTCGACGCCCGCCAGGTGCGCGCGCCCCAGACCGACAGCAGCGAGAGCATTCGCCTCCACTCGATCCCGTGGGCGGACTTCGTCGCGGCGCTCCGGTCCGGCCACATGAAATTGTGCGAGTCCAACCAGTTCGCGGCGGTGTTGTTGCTGCATATGCTGGCGCAGTCGAGCGCCGATCCGGCGATCGCACGGCTGCGCGTTTAGGCGATCGCGAAACTTCGGGTCTAGTCGTCGGTGCGACTGCGGCGCAGCGACTTGACCGTGCCGTGATGCTTCTTGTCGTCGACCCGGCGGCGCTTGGCAGCGCGCGACACCCGCGTCTTCACCCGCGGCGTCGGCCGGTGCGCGGCCTCACGCACCAGTTCGACCAGCCTATCCAGCGCCTCCTCACGGTTGCGCTTCTGGCTGCGATGGCCCTGCGCCATCAGCACCAGCACGCCGTCGTTGGTGAGCCGACTGCCGGCCAGCTTCTCCAGGCGCCAGCGTACCTCGTCGGTCAGCGACGGCGAGCCGCGCACGTCGAAGCGCAGCTGCACCGCGCTCGACGTCTTGTTGACGTGCTGGCCGCCCGGACCGGCGGCGCGGACAAAACTCTCCTCGATCTCCGACGGGTCGAGCGTCAGCGAGCCGGTCACCCAGATCCGGGCGGCCGGGCTAGCCACGCGTGGCCGTATATCGGGCCTCGATGCGGTCCCAGATCTGCGCCTCCAGGCACACGCCGTCGAAGCGGTTGATCTGCTGCAGGCCGGTCGGCGAGGTGACGTTGATCTCGGTGAGCCAGTCGCCGATCACGTCGATGCCGACGAAGATCATGCCGAGCCGCGCCAGCTCCGGCCCGATGATCTCGCAGATCTCCATGTCGCGTTTGGTGAGGCCGGCCTTCACCGCCTGGCCGCCGACATGCATGTTCGAGCGCGCCTCACCCTGGGCGGGCACGCGGTCGATCGCGCCGACGGCCTTGCCGTCGATCAGGATGATGCGCTTGTCGCCCTTGCGCACTTCCGGGAGATAGCGCTGGGCGATCACCGGCTCGCGGCTGCTCTTGGAGAACATCTCGAGCAGCGAGGCGAAGTTCTCGTCGCCCGGCTGCAGGCGGAACACGCCGGCGCCGCCGTTGCCGAACAGCGGCTTCAGGATGATGTCCTTGTGCTCGTCGCGGAACTCGCGCAGTGCGCGCGGATCGGCCGTGATCAGGGTCGGCGGCATGACGTTGTCGAAATGCGTGACGAAGAGCTTCTCAGGCGCGTTGCGCACCGACGCCGGATCGTTGACCACCAGCGTCCTGGGGTGGATGTGCTCGAGCAGATGCGTCGTCGTGATGTACGCCATGTCGAACGGCGGATCCTGGCGCAGCAGGACGACGTCGAACTTGGCGAGGTCGACGATCTCGGGCGCACCCAGGGTGAAGTGGCTGCCCTTCTCGCGCCGGAGCTTCATCGGCTGAGCGCGCGCCATCACCTTGCGATCGCGGAAGATCAGCTCGGGCGGCGTGTAGTGCCATACCTCGTAGCCGCGCTTCTCCGCCTCCAGCCCCAGCACGAAGGTCGAATCGGCTTCGATGTCGATGGTCGACACATGGTCCATCTGGATGGCGACTTTGAGCTTCATGGGCGATCCTCGGGCGGGGCGGGTCGAAAGCGGGTCGGTCAGTTAAGCCCGTGGCGCAATTCCTGCAACAGGGCCGTGGCGTGCTGGCGCATTTCGCCGTCGGCGTCGCCCTCGTCCATGAGCAGGAAACGCTCGAAACTGGCGATCGCGGCGCGCCGCTTGTCGAGGCGGACGTTGATCTGACCGGCCTCGTACTGCAGCACCGGCTGGTTGGGCGCGATCGCCAACATGCGGCCGACGACCCGCATGGCGCCGGCCCAGTCCTCGCGCTGGACGAGGCGCAGGCGGATGTTGTTCTCCAGGCGCAGCAGCACGTGCTGGTCGCTCACCGGATCGTAGTGCCCCGACATCGGTTGCGCGTTCGGCCCCAGCACCTTGCGCAGCAGCTCGCGCAGGTCGGCGGCGTCGCGCACCATGCCGTCGTTGAACGGATCGACGACATGGCGGGCGCCCTCTATCCCGACCCGGATCAGGAAATGGCCGGGAAAGGCCAGACCCTCGGCGTCCCAGCCCTGGTCGCGTGCGACCTGGAGATAAAGGATCGCCAACGCCACCGGCAGGCCCTTGCGGCGCTCGATCACGCGCACGAGGTCGGCGTTCTGCAGGTCGTCGTAGGTCTGGTTGTCGCCGCGATAGGCGAAGGAGCGCGCGATCACCTCGGCAAGCGCCTCGGGCGTGGCGCCACGCCGATGCACGAGGTCGGCGACGGCGGCCGACATCTGCGCCACGTGCTGACGGTAGGGCACGAGGTCGACCGGTTCGTCGTGCTGCAGGAGGCTGAGAGTGAGCGTCGCCTCGAGGATATCCACGCGCCGACCGTCGCCGGCGCAGAGATCCTTCAGGCGGATGAGCTGTCTTTCGGTGTCGGACTCGGTACGCGTCACGCGGGGCTACTCCGGGGCGCGCCAGACGTCGGGCAGGTGGCGCGGCCACAGATTGCGCCACAGCGAGCCGCTCACCAGCACCGCGTCGAAACGCAGCGAGCACACGGCATAGCGCGGATGGCTGGCGAGGAACAGGTTGGCCGCGCGCGCCACCCGGCCGAACTGGCCTGGCCGGAGCGCGAAGGTGGCACTATCGAAATCGGCGCGCGCCTTGACCTCGACGAAGGCCAGCAGGTTGCCGCGCTTGGCCACGATGTCGATCTCGCCGAGCTTGGTCTTGTAGCGCCGCGCGAGGATGGAATAGCCGGCGAGTCGCAGGCGCCACGCCGCGCGCCATTCGCCGGCGTGGCCGCGTCGATGGGCCTTCTGGCGGGTCTGGAGGTTCACGACGTGCGCCTGAGTTCGAGGGCGCGCGCGTAGACGTCGCGGCGCTTCAAGCCAAGGCGCGCCGCCACTTCCGCCGCGGCGTCCTTGACCGAGGCGCCGGTCAGGGCCTCGCGCAAGGCCTCGTCGAGCGCGCCGGCCGCCGGCGCCATGCCTTCGGCCGGCGCGCCGATCACGATCACGATCTCGCCCCTCACCTCGCCCTCGGCGTAGTGCGCGGCGAGTTCCGGCAGGGGCGCGCGGCGTACCTCCTCGAACAGCTTGGTGAGTTCGCGCGCCACCGCCGCCGGCCGCGCGCCCAGCAGCTCGGCGAGATCGGCGAGCGAGGCGGCCAGCCGATGCGGCGCCTCGAAGAAGACGATCGTCGCGGGAAACGTCGCCGCCTCGCCGATCGCGCGGCGGCGCTCGCCGGCCTTCGACGGCAGGAAGCCGCCGAAGAAGAAGCGGTCGGTCGGCAGGCCCGACAGCGCCAGCGCCATCGGCAACGCCGAGGCGCCCGGGGCGGCGGTCACGGCGTGGCCGCCGGCGATGGCGGTGCGAACCAGCCGGTAGCCAGGATCGGAGATCAGCGGCATGCCGGCGTCGGACACCAGCGCCACCCGGGCGCCCTGGGCCAGCGCCCGGGCGATGCGCGGCTCGGCGGCGTCCTGCGTGGCGTCGCTATAGGCCACGGTGGGGGCGGAAATGCCGTAATAGGAGGCGAGCTTGCCAAACACACGCGTGTCCTCGCAGGCAATCAGATCGACGGCACGCAACACATCGAGCGCGCGGAGCGTTATGTCGGCCATGTTACCGATCGGTGTGGCGACAATATGCAGCCCCGGCGCGACCGGCGACGGTTTACGCGGGGCCTGCCCGTCGTTAGCTTGTGTGCGTTCGTCCATGCTCCTTCACCAACGCCCATCTGGATCAGAACGCCGGAGAATCGCGCCGATGCGTCCGTTTTACCTTGCGCTCGCCACCGCCGCCTTGCTGCTGGGCGCCTGCACCCAATCGCCCAACACTAGCACGGCCCCGCCGCCGCCCGCACCCGGCCCCCAGGTCGGCTCGACCACGACGCCGTCCGGCAAGATCCGCATCGCGCTGCTGCTGCCGCTGTCGGGCCGCGCCGCGCCGACCGGCCAGGCCATGCAGCAGGCCGCCGAGATGTCGCTGTTCGACTCGGGCGCCAAGGACATCGCGCTCGCCGCCTACGACGCCGGCGACTCGGCCGACAGCGCCGTGCGGGCCTACGAAAAGGCGCGAGCCGACGGTGCCGCCCTGGTCCTCGGCCCGCTGTTCGGTACCTCGGCCAAGGCGCTGGCACCCCTGGTGAGCCGGGGCGGCGCCAACGTGATCGCCTTCTCCAACGACGAGCAGGCGGCCCAGCCCGGCGTGTGGGTGATGGGCATCGCCGCGCCGCCGCAGGTCCGCCGCGTCGTCGACCATGCCGTGAACGCCGGGATCAAGCGCTTCGCAGCACTGGCGCCGCGCACTGCATATGGCGAGCAAATGAGCCGCACGCTCGAAAGCCACGTCGCCGTGCGCGGCGGCCAGGTGGTCGCCGTCGAACTCTATGACGAGGGCGCCGACCTCTCCGCCGCGGTCAAGCGGCTGGCCGCCGACCTCAAGGGCGACGGCAAGCTCGCCGTGCTGGTGCCGGTGGCGCCGCCGCGCCTGGGCAATGTCCTCGCCGCCCTCTCCAACGCCGGCATCGACAGCAGCTCGGTGCAACTGATCGGCACCGGCGTGTGGGACATTCCCGGCATCGGCTCGGAGGCCATGCTGCGCGGCGCCTGGTACGCCGCTCCCGATCCCGCCAAGCGCGCCGATTTCGAGCGCCGCTTCACCGCCACCTACGGTCGCCCGCCGCTTCGGCTGGCGACGCTGGCCTACGACGCCGTGGCGCTGGCCGGGCGCCTGGCGCGCCTGAAGCCCGGCGGCGATTTCTCGGCCGAGGCGATCACCAACTCCAACGGCTGGGCGGGCGTCGACGGCGTCTTCCGCTTCCTGCCCGACGGCCGGGTCGAGCGCGCCCTGGCGGTGATCGAGGTCCAGGGCGAGCGTGGCACCGTCGTCAGCCCCGCGCCCTCGACCTTCGCCTCGGCCGTGAACTGACGGGAGCGGCTACGACGACATGCCGATCCTGCCGCGCGCCATCCTGTTCGACCTCGACGACACGCTGATCCGCGCCTACGCCCAGCCTGAAGAGGCATGGACGCGCCTGCTGCACATCTTCTCCGCCCATCTCGACGCGCCAGGTTCAGAGCCACAGGGGGCCGAGGAGATCGAGCGCATCCGGGCTGCGATCATGGGCGAGGCCAGGGCGTTCTGGAACGATGGCGCCGCGGCGGCCAGATGGCGCCTCGACATTCCCGCCGCGCGCCGCCTGTCGGTGCGGCGCGGGCTGGAAAAGCGCGGCCGGCCCGACGACGGGCTGGCCGACCGCATCGCCGACGCCTTCACCGAGATGCGGCGCCAGGAATACCGGCTCTATCCCGACGCCCACGCCACCGTCGACGCGCTGCGCGACGCCGGCGTCAAGCTCGCCCTGGTGACCAACGGCGCGGGCGCGACGCAGCGCGCCAAGATCGAGCGCTTCGAGCTCGAGCATCGCTTCCATCACATCCAGATCGAGGGCGAGTTCGGCCAGGGCAAGCCCGAGCTCGCAGTCTACCGCCACGCGCTCGAGCGCCTGGGCTGCGCCGCCGGCGATGCCTGGATGGTGGGCGACAATTACGAGTGGGAAGTCGTGGCACCGCAGAGCCTCGGCATGCGCGGCATCTGGTACGACCCATTCGACGCCGGCGTTCCGCCGCACGCCACCGCCCAGCCGAGCCGCGTGATCAAGCGGCTGGCCGAGCTGGTGGAATAGCCAAATCGTCCCCTCACGGAGGGGACGCCTCCGATCCCATAACATAAGGCTTTTAGGCGATTCGTCCCCTTTTTCGCCACCCCTCCCGCGCAACTATACTGCGCTGGATTGCTAAGCCTTGACCCGGTCCTTGGGCAGCTTGTCGGCGGTCTGCAGCAGCAGGCGCTCGACCCGGCCGCCCTTCACCAGGTGCGTCTCGAGGATCTCGTCGATGTCGGCCTTGGTCGGGCAGGTGTACCAGACACCTTCGGGATAGATCACCAGCGTCGGTCCGAGTTCGCAGCGGTCGAGGCAGCCGGCGTTGTTGATGCGCACGTTCTTGATCCCGAGCTCTTTGGCCTTGCTCTTCATGTGATCGCGCAGTTCCTCGGCCCCCTTCTCCGCGCAGCAGCCGCGCGGATTGCCGGCGGGGCGACGGTTGGTGCAGCAGAAGACGTGGGCTTCGTAGTACGGCTTGGGATCGCCCGGCTTCTCGCGCTCGCTCATCTGCATCTATTCCTTCTTGGCGCCGCTGGTCGCGATGTTGGCGAGCTGGGACCAGAAGGCCTGCTGCATCTGCTGCATCTGGTCGACGCCCTGCATCGAGGCGGGCAGCCAGGTCTTGAAGATCGTCTCGGGGTTCATGGCGTTGAGGCTGTTGCGCAGGCGCTCCTCGATCTCGCCCATGACCCTCTGCTGCATCGGCCCGAGGTCGGGCAGGCCGAAGAAGGCGCGCGCCTCCTCGGGCGTGCAGGTCACTTCGACGTTCACTTTCATCGCGCTTTCTCCATTGCCGGACCACCATAGGCGATCCCATGCTATGAGGCGATATGGTTCCCGCCTGGCTGTCCGCCAACCCCCGCGCCCAAAAGGGCCTCGCCTTCGGCCGCGACCAGCAGTTCGTCATCAACCCCAACGGCGTGCCCGAGCTGCTGGAGGAACTGAAGGAATGCCCGGCGCACAGGCAGACGCCGCTGCATACCCTGCCGGCGCTCGCCGCCCGCCTCGGCGTGGGCGAGATCCGCGTCAAGGACGAGAGCCAGCGCTTCGGCTTCGGCGCCTTCAAGGCGCTGGGCGGCGTGCTCGGCGTCTATAGCGAGCTCTCGGGCGCGATCGGCGAGGCCCATCGCACGACGCCCACCTTCAAGGACGTGATGGAGGGCAAGCACCGCGAGATCACCGGCCGGTACGTCTTCACCACGGCGAGCTCGGGCAACCACGGCCGCGCCGTCGCCGCGGGCGCCAGGCTGTTCGGCAACAAGTGCGTCATCTTCCTGCCGAAGTTCACCTCGGCCGAGAAGGAAGCCGCGATCTGCGCGCGCGGCGCCGATGTCATCCGCGTCGACGGCGACTACGACACCGCCGTCGCCCAGTGCCGCGCACAGGCCGCGGCCAGGGGCTGGACCGTGATCTCCGACACCTCGTGGGAGGGCTACGACCGCATCCCGCGCAGCGTGATGCGCGGCTACACGGTGCTGGTCGAGGAGATCGTCCAGCAATGGAAGGCCGGACCCACGCACGTGCTGGTGCAGGCCGGCGTCGGCGGCCTCGCCGCCGCGGTCTTCGGCTACCTGTGGGCGCGCTACGATCCGCGGCCGACATTCGTCATCGTCGAGCCGGAAAGCGCGGACTGCTGGTTCCAGAGCAACCGCGCCGGCCGGCCCGCACTCGCCAGCGGCGCCGCCGACACGATGATGGGCGGCCTCGCCTGCCGCGAGATCTCGCCCGTGACCTGGCCGGTGCTCGGTCTCGGCACCGACTGGTTCATGACCATCGCAGAAGACCAGGTGATGCCGGCGCGTAAACTGTTCGCCCATCCGCTCGACGGCGACCCCGCGCTGGCGTCGGGCCCGTCGGGCTGCGCGGGCCTCGCCGGCCTCACCCGCATCGCCACCGACGAAGCGGCCTTCAAGGCACTCGGCCTCGGCAAGACGTCGCGCGTGCTGCTGATCAACAGCGAGGGCAATCTCGGCGAAGGCGCGGTATAAGCGGCCCCGCCCATTCTCGTTCCAGGAGTACCCCGTGCAACTTCAGCTCAAGACCTGGCAATTCGTCGAGGACTATCTCAAGACCAAGACCGGCATCATCATCCCGATCGGCTCGACTGAGCAGCACGGGCCAACCGGCCTGATCGGCACCGACGCGCTGACCGCCGAGATGATCGGTCGCGGCGTCGGCGAGAAAATAGGTGCGTTGGTGGCGCCGACGATCTCGGTCGGCATGGCGCAGCATCATCTCGACTTCGCGGGTTCGATCACGCTCAAGCCCACGACCTTGATCGCCGTGGTGCGCGATACCGTGCTCTCGCTGGCCAAGCACGGCTTCACCCGCTTCTTCTTCGTCAACGGCCACGGCGGCAACATCGCCACGGTGACGGCGGCCTTCTCCGAGATCTATTCCGAGCGCTCGATGGAGCGCATGAGCAACCAGCCCTCGATCAAGTGTGCGCTGCGCAACTGGTGGGACAGTCCCGGCATCAAGCGGCTGAGTTCGGAACTCTACCCGAGTGGCGAAGGCAGCCACGCGACGGCGTCGGAAGTGGCGCTGACCTGGTACAAATATCCCGAGACGATGGATCGCCGGGTGCTCGAGCCCAGGATCGCGCCCAATGGATCGTTCGCCGATTCCGAGGACTTCCGCCGCGCCTTCCCCGACGGCCGCATGGGCTCCGATCCCAGCCAGGCGACGCCCGAACACGGCAAGCGCTTCTACGACCAGGCGATCGACGACGTGGCGCGCGACTACGAGAGCTGGGTCGCGCGGCGCTAGGGGCTCGCGCGTCGAGGTCCCGCGCGCTCGCGCTGGCGCCGCAGGATGTAGAGGCCTGAGCCAACGACGACAACGATGCCTGCAAAGGCAAGTCGATTAGGCAGATCGCCCCAGACGATGTAGCCGATGACGAGCGCCCACAGCACCGAGCCGTAGCGGAACGCGCCCATCACCGAGATCTCGGCCTTGGTGCGCAGCGCCAGCATCAGCGTCTGGTAGCCGACCGCCAGCAGCAGCGAGGACGCCATCACCAGGCCGACGCCGCGCAGGCTCATCGGCTGCCAGCCGACAACGGTCGTCCAGATGCAGCCGACCAACGCCAGCGCCAGCGCCGATCCCAGCGAGACCACCAGCGACGGCACATGCCGGGGCACGTAGCGGCCAAGGATGTCGCGGCTGGCCCCCAGGAACGAGGCGAAGACCACGACCCACGTCCACAGGTTGGCGTCACCCGGCCGCGGCTGGATCACCATCAGCACACCCACGAAGCCCAGCGCGATGGCGCACCAGCGGCGCCAGCGCACGTCCTCGCGCAGCACGACGACCGCGAGGATGGCGAGGAACAACGGCGTCGACATGTTCACGGCCGTGGCGATCGCGAATGGAATATGGAACAGCGCCACCAGATAGAAAGTCGAGGCCGCCGCCTCGAGCACGCCGCGCGCCAGCACCGACCGGTGGGTGATGGTCGGCACCTGCCGCCAGGTACCGCTCGCCACCAGGGCGAGGCTGCACCACAGGCTGGCGAAGACGCCACGCAGGCCGATCGCCTGGATCGCCGGCATGGTCTCGGCCGCGAGCTTGATCAGCGCATCGTTGAAGATGAAGACAACGACCGACGCCGACATCCAGAGGATGCCGCGGGTATTATCGATCACGAGCCGATCACTTGGCCGCGCCGGCCATCTTCAGGATGAGCTTCCAGTGTTCGTCGCTCACGGGAGAGACGGAGAGCCGCGATTGGCGCACGAGCCCGAGTTCCTTGAACTTCGGATCGGCCTTGATGGCGGCCAGCGTGACCGGCTGCTTCACCGGCTCGACCGGCGCCACATCGACGGTGACGGCCTTGCCTGCCTTGTCGGTGGGATCGGGATAGGCGGTCTTGGCCACCTTGGCGATGCCCACGATCTCCTTGCCGTCGTTCGAGTGGTAGAAGAAGCAGAGATCGCCCGTCTTCATCGCCCTCAAGTTGATGGCGGCCTGGGCGTTGCGCACGCCGGTCCATGAGGTGCGCTTGTCCTTCACGAACATGTCCCACGAATAGACCGACGGCTCGGATTTGATGAGCCAATGCGCCATTTCACTCCCCCTTGTTTCTTGCGGGCTATTCGCCCTCGCGCCTCAGCGGGCGCGCCAGCAGACCACGGATCGCCTCGTCGAGGTCCGCTCCCTTGTGCAGGATAGCATCGACGGCGGTGCATATCGGCATTTCGATCCGCTGCCGCGCCGCACGTGCCAGCACCGCCGGTGCGGTCGCCTCGCCCTCGACCACCTGACGACGGCCTTCCATGTATTTGGCCAACGACGTTCCCTTGCCGAGTGCCGCGCCGAGCGAGCGGTTGCGCGACAGCGGGCCATGGCAGGTGAGCACGAGATCGCCGAGCCCGCTCAAGCCCGCCATCGTCTCGAGCTCCGCGCCCATCGCCTGGCCGAGCCGCGCCATCTCCGCGAAGCCGCGCGTGATCAACGCCGCGGCGGCGTTGGCGCCGAGCCCGCGGCCTTCGACAATGCCGGCGGCGATGGCCAGCACGTTCTTCACCGCGCCGCCTAGCGCCACGCCCAGCACGTCGTGCGTCCAGTAGGGCCGGAAGGCGCCCGCCGCGAGCGTGGCGGCGAGGCTACGGCCGAGGTTGGGATCGACGGTGGCGATGCTGACGGCGGTCGGCAGGCCGCGCACGGCCTCCTCGGCGAAGCTCGGGCCGGAGAGCAGCGCCAGCCGGCGTCCGGGCTGCACCTCGTTCAACACCTCGGGCATCAGCAGGCCGCTGTGCGCCTCGATGCCCTTGGCGCAGATCACCACCGGCGAGGAGCCCGGCAGCTTTTGGGCGAGCGTCCGCACCGCCTGCGCAGGACAGACCAGCAGCAGCACGTCGCACGCCGCCAGTTCGCCGAGGCTCGTCGCGGCGGCGATGCCCGCCTCCAGCGCGATGCCCGGCAGGTACACGGGATTGACGCGGTCGCGGGCGATCGCGGCGGAGATCGCCGGATCGCGCGACCACAGGGTGACCGTGCGGCCGGCGCGGCGCGCCAGGCAGGCGAGCGCCGTGCCCCAGGCGCCGCCTCCCACCACGCCGACGTGACCGGTGTCGGTCATCTCCGGCTTCACAGGCTGAGGTTGAAGGCGATGGAAATGCGCTCGGCCGTGCCGCCGCAGGGCCGCACCTGATGCAGCAGCCAGGCCGGGAACAACAGCAGGCGGCCGGCCCTGGGCCGGATGGTCTCGTTGGCGCCGGCGGAAAGACCGGCGCTGCCGAAGGCGAGTTGCGGCGCATACATCGCCGGACCGGGCCCGCGCGGGTCCATGAACTCGAGCTCGCCACCCAGCGTGGGATCGGCATCGATGCCGCCGTCGTCGACGTAGTAGACGCCCGACCAGAAGCTGCCGGGATGGGAATGGAATTCGCCGCCGTGGCCCGTACGGTCGACGCTGGCCCACATGGTGGCGCGCCAGGTGAGGGTGACGGGCTGGCCCTGACGATCCGTCGTGGCGCGCGTGGCGGTGTTGCGGGCGATCGCCAGCAGCTTGATCGCCGGCGCGCCGCCCCAGCGGTCCATGTCCCGGTCCGACCGCCAGTAGCCGGGCGTGGCATCCTGCGTGCCGGGGTGCGTCTTGTGGCGCTGGCCGATGACCTCACGCAGTGCCGCATTGAGGTCGGCGGCGTCCGCCACCTCGACCATCAGGATCGGCGTGGCGAACAGCGGGACGGTCTCGAAGGACGTGCTCATGCCGCCAACCCTACACCCGAACCGCGGCGGCCGGATCGAGCGGCCAGCGCGGTCGCGGCCGGAAATCGAGCGAATCGACGAGGCCGAGCCTGAGCCGCTCGAGGCCGGCCCAGGCGATCATCGCACCGTTGTCGGTGCACAGCCCGACCGGCGGCGCCACCAGCCGTGCGCCGTGCCGGGCGGCCACGTCTTCCAGCCGGCCGCGCAGGTAGAGATTGGCCGCGACGCCGCCCGCCACGACCAGAGTCGAGGACGGTGCGAGCGCCAGCGCGTTGGTGCAACGGTCGGCCAGCACGTCGCCCACGGTGCGCTGGAACGAGGCGCAGAGATCGGCGATCGCCCTGGCGTCGCCGGCCGGCAGCTTCTCGACAGCCATCTTTTCGATGGTTTGCCGTACCGCGGTCTTGAGGCCGGAGAAGGAGAAGTCGCAACCGGGCTTGCGCCACATCGGCCGCGGCAGGGGAAAGCGCTGCGGGTCGCCGCCTGCCGCCGCCTTCTCGACCGCCGGCCCGCCGGGGAAGCCGAGACCCAGCAGCTTGGCCGTCTTGTCGAAGCATTCGCCCGCGGCATCGTCGATCGTCGTGCCGAGCCGCGTGAAGTCGCCGGGGCCGCGCACGGTGAGAAGCTGGCAGTGGCCGCCCGAGACCAGCAGCAGGAGATAGGGAAAGGCCACGTCGTCTGTGAGGCGCACGGTGAGCGCGTGGCCCTCGAGGTGATTGACCGCGAGGAAGGGTTTGTCGTGCGCGAAGGCCATCGCCTTGGCCGTCATCACGCCCACCATCACGCCGCCAATCAGCCCGGGCCCGCCGGTCGCGGCGATCCCGTCGAGATCGGCGAGGCCAAGGCCGGCCTCGGCCAGCGCGTCGGCCACCAGCCCGTCGAGCCGTTCGAGATGGGCGCGCGCGGCGATCTCCGGCACGACCCCGCCGAAGCGGCGGTGCTCGGTCAGTTGGCTGTAGACGACGTTGGCCAGGATGCGGCCGACGGGCCCGCCGTCCGCCGCCGCCTCGACAATGGCCACGGCCGTCTCGTCGCAGCTGGTTTCGATGCCCAATACGCGCATCCCTGTGTTCTAGCGTTGGCCGCCCAGCTACGCTAGAGCAGCGCCATGGCTCCTCCCCTCCTCAGGATCGGCACGCGCGGCAGCAAGCTGGCGCTGACACAGACCGGTCTGGTGCGCGATGCGCTCGCAGCGGCCGTGCCGGAACTCGCCGCGGCCGGCGCGGTCGAGATCGTCGTCATCAAGACCACGGGCGACGTGATCCAGGACCGGCCGCTGGCCGACGCCGGCGGCAAGGGCCTGTTCGTCAAGGAGATCGAGGAAGCGCTTCTGGGCAACCGCATCGACGCCGCCGTGCACAGCATGAAGGACATGCCGACCGCCCAGCCGGCGGGCCTGGCGATCTCCGCCTTCCTGCCGCGCGAGGATGTGCGCGACGTTCTGATTGCGGGCGACATCAAGCGCATCTCCGACCTCAAGCAGGGCGCGGTCGTCGGCTCGGCCGCCCTGCGGCGCAAGGCGCAGCTCCTGCATCTGCGACCCGACCTGCAGGTCGTCACCTTCCGCGGCAACGTCGACACGCGCCTCGCCAAGCAGGCCTCGGGCGTCGTCGATGCGACGCTGCTGGCGATGGCCGGCCTCAAGCGCCTGGGTCTCGGCCACGTCGGCGCGCCGATCTCCGAGGACGAGATGCTGCCCGCCGTCGGCCAGGGTGCCGTCTGCATCGAATGCCGGATCGACGACGTGCGAACGCGCGGCTGGCTCGCCGCGATCGATCACGCGCCGACGGCGACCTGCATCTCCGCCGAACACGCCATGCTCGCCGTCCTCGATGGCTCCTGCCGGACGCCGATTGCCGGTCATGCGACCCTGGCCGCCGACGGCGCGCTCCATCTGCGCGGCATGATCCTGAAGCCCGACGGCTCGCAGGTCATCGCCACAGAGCGCACGGGCGCGGCCGCGGATGCCGCTGCGCTCGGCAAGGACGCCGGCCTCGAACTGAAGCGTCGCGGCGGTCCGGGCTTCCTCGAATGACGGACAAGGTCGAATACGACGCGACCGGGCTGCTGTGCCCACTGCCGGTGCTGCGCGCCAACCGCAAGCTGCGCGAGCTTCCCGTGGGCGGTGAGTTGACGGTGCGCGCGACGGACCCCGCGTCGGAAAGCGATTTTCCCGCCTACTGCAGGCAGACCGGTCACGAACTGGTCTCGACCTCGCGCGAGGGCGAGGTACTGGTATTCGTCATCCGGAAACGCTAGTAGGCGGACCATGCCGAAATCCAGCTTCAAGACCATCGACAGCCTCGCCGTGTCCGGCAAGCGCGTCCTCGTGCGCGTCGACCTCAACGTGCCGATGAAGAACGGCCAGGTGAGCGACGCCATGCGCATCGAGCGCGCAGCGCCGACGCTCCGGGAACTCGCCGACAAGGGCGCCAAGGTGATCGTGCTCAGCCACTTCGGCCGGCCCGACGGCAAGCGCGTGCCCGAGATGTCGCTGAAGCCCTTGGTCGAGCCGCTGGCCAAAGCGATCGGCAAGCCCGTCGCCTTCGCCGACGACTGCATCGGCGCCGTCGCCGAGGATGCCGTGCGCGCACTCAAGCCCGGTGAGGTGCTGCTGCTGGAGAACCTCCGCTTCCACAAGGAAGAGGAGAAGAACGACGCGGGCTTCATCGACAAGCTCTCGACCCTGGGCGACATCTATGTGAACGACGCCTTCTCGACCGCGCATCGCGCGCACGCCTCGACCGAAGGCATCGCCAATCGCCTGCCGGCCGCCGCGGGCCGCCTGATGCAGGCCGAGCTCGAGGCGTTGAACAATGCGCTGGGTTCGCCCAAGCGTCCGGTCTGCGCGGTCGTCGGTGGCGCCAAGGTTTCGACCAAACTCGAGTTGCTCGGCAACCTGGTCGGCAAGGTCGACAGGCTGATCATCGGCGGCGGCATGGCCAACACCTTCCTGCAGGCGCAGGGGATCGCGGTCGGCACGTCGCTGTCGGAAAAGGACCTCGGCGCCATGGCGCGCGAAATCCTCGAGAAGGCCAAGGCCGCCAAGTGCACGGTGCTGCTGCCCGTCGACATCGTCGTGGCCGGTGAGTTCAAGGCCGGTGCGGCGCACAAGGTCGTCGACGCCAACGCCTGCCCGGACGACCAGATGATCCTCGACGTCGGGCCGAAGTCGGTGGCGCTCTACCAGAAGGAGATTGCCGACTGCGCGACCCTGGTGTGGAACGGCCCGCTCGGCGCCTTCGAGCTGAAGCCCTTCGACGCCGGCACGACGGCGCTGGCGCAAAGCGTGGCCAGGCTGACGGGCGAGAAGAAGCTGCTGTCGGTCGCCGGCGGCGGCGATACGGTCGCCGCACTCGAGGCGGCCGGCGTGGTCGACAGGTTCAGCTACGTCTCGACCGCCGGCGGCGCCTTCCTCGAATGGATGGAAGGCAAGACGCTCCCCGGCGTTGCGGCGCTGATACGGGCGGCCTAAAGCACATTCGTCCGGCTCATAGCCGGACGAATGCGCCCTGTGTGATCGGCATCTCCGGTGCGCGCGTTTCCGACTTGAGGGAACCGCAAGCGGTTCCCTCAAGTCGGAAACCGCTCTAGCCTTGGGGGCATGAGCGCCCCCATCACCCCGCCCGACAGTCCTCGGCTCCCCTGGGATCCGCCCGAGCATTTCGAGAAGCGCGTTCCCGAAGGCGACAATCGTGAGCGCCTGGTCTGCGGACGCTGCGAGTTCATCCACTATCAAAATCCCAAGGTCGTTGCCGGCGCCGTGTGCACATGGGGCGAGGGGGCGAACGAAAAGATCCTGATGGCCAAGCGCGCCATCGAGCCGCGCAAGGGCTTCTGGACGCTGCCCGCCGGCTACATGGAACTGGGCGAGACGACCGAGCAGGCCGCCCAGCGCGAAGCCAAGGAAGAAGCCTGCGCCGACATCGAGATCGACCGGCTGCTCGCCATGTACAGCGTGGCGCGCATCGGCCAGGTGCAGATCATGTATCGCGCGCGGCTGATCAACGAGGACGTGGCGTGCGGCATCGAGAGCGAGGAAGTGGCGCTGCTCGACTGGCAGGACATTCCCTGGGACCAGCTCGCCTTCCCGACGGTGGTGTGGGCGCTTGCGCACTTCCACGAATCGCGCGGCAAGAAAGACTTCGCGACCTATTCCAATCCGACCGGGGAGCTCGCCAGAATGTGGCCGCCCCGCAAACCGCAGGGGCTTTAGGACTCGCCCAAAATAGCGGTTTCTGCTATTATCGTACGAACGTCCGGTAAGCGGACGAAACGGAGGAAACCATGCTGACTTCAGCCGCGAACGAGATGCTGACGCGCGTTGGGCCGGGCACGCCCATGGGTACTCTGATGCGGGAATATTGGATCCCCGCCTGTCTCTCTTCCGAACTCAAGGCCGACGGCGAGCCGATGCGGCTGCTGCTGCTCGGCGAGCAACTCATCGCCTTCCGCGACACCGACGGCCGCGTCGGCGTCATGGAGCATCGCTGCCCGCACCGCTGCGCCTCGCTGTTCTTCGGCCGCAACGAGGAAGGCGGCTTGCGCTGCATCTATCACGGCTGGAAATTCGACGTCGAAGGCAACTGCGTCGACATGCCGAACGTGCCGCCGGCGCAGGACTTCAAGGACCGCATCAAGGCCAAGGCCTACAAGGTGGTCGAGCGCGGCGGCTTCGTATGGACCTACATGGGCGCGCGCAAGGAAGCGCCGCCGATGATCAACCTCGAGATCCTGATGATGGGCGACGAGGATCGCATGACCCGCGTCCACCAGCGCGAGTGCAACTGGTTCCAGTCGCTGGAAGGCGACATCGACACCTCGCACTTCGGCTTCCTGCACATCGGCGGCCTCAAGGTCGAGGACGTCGACCCGAACACGATCCACAAGTGGGGCGTCGGCGATCGCGCGCCGGACTACAAGGCGACCGAGACCGACTGGGGCACGATGTACGCCGCCTATCGGCCGGCGGAGCCCGACACGTTCTACTATCGCTTCGCGCACTTCATGTTCCCGTTCATCACCCTCACCCCGAACGGATCGTTCGAGGACCAGGTCGCGTGCACGATGAATGTGCCGATGGATGACACGCACACCATGACCTACAACCTCGCCTGGAAGAAGAAGACGCGGCCGCTCGAGACGCTGGCCAACGGCGACTGGATCCCGGGCATCGCGCCCGACACGAAGTTCCTGCCCAACACCAACGACTGGTACGGCCGTCACCGTCTCGTGGCGCGCCGCGAGAACGACTACTTCATCGACCGCGAGATGCAGAAGCACGACAACTACACCGGCATCCAGGGCATCGGCCGCCAGGACCAGGCGGCGGTGGAGTGCATGGGCGAGATCGTCGATCGCAGCCTCGAGCATCTCGCCCCGTCGGACCGCATGATCGCCATCACGCGCAAGCGGCTGATCGACGCCTGCCAGAAGCTGATGAACGACAAGGTCGTGCCGCCGATGGTCGACAACCCGGACCTCTGCCGCGGCGCGCGCGGCGGCGCCTTCGTGGCCCCGGTCGAGCTCGATTGGCTCGACGCCTATGCCATGGAGCTGCAGACGGCGAAGAGCCCGCTCGGGCTTCTCAACCGGCTGCCCCTCGCGGCGGAGTAGGGCGGCGGAATAAGTTCACGCGAGACGGCTGCACAAGACAGCCGCCGCAGGAGGAGGCACGACGATGGGATCGGCCGCGATCGAGCGGGCGCCGAAAAGATGAGCGTTGCCGTGACTGTGCCGGCGCCGTCGGCGCACCCCCCCACGCATCCCATTGCGCGCGCGTTCGCACGCCACGGACGCGCCGCCGGCCTCACCCTGCTCGTCCTCCTGCTCGGCTTCCTGTCGCTCTATCCGATGGCGATGCTGTTCTACGGCAGCCTGCATTCCACGCCGCCCGGCATGGCCGGCACTTTCAACCTCGACGGCTACGCAGCGCTCGCCTCGAACGAGAATCTCGCGGCCCTGGTCAACACCGTGGCGCTCTCGCTGGTCAAGACGGTGCTGTCGCTTGCGCTGGCGATCCTGATGGCCTGGATCGTGGCGCGCACCGATACGCCGGGCCGCGGGGTGCTCGAGGTGCTGATCACGCTGCCGTTCTTCATCCCGCCGATCCTGACGGCAACGGCGTGGGCGATGCTGGGCAACCCCCAGGTCGGCACGATCAACCTCGCGTGGAAGGCGCTGACCGGCCTCGAGACGCCGCTGGTCGACGTCTATTCCTACGGCGGCGTCGTCTGGCACATGATGCAATATTCGACGCCGTTCATCTTCCTGTTCGTCGTCGACGCCTTCCGCGCCATGGACCCCTCGCTCGAGGAGGCGAGCCGCATGTCCGGTGCATCGCACTGGCAGACCTTCTGGCGCGTCACCTTCGCGCTGATGCTGCCGGTCACCACCAGCGCCTTCATCCTGAGCTTCATCCGCGGCATGGAGTCGTTCGAATCGGCGGTGTTCTTCGGCACGCCGGTCGGCATCAACGTCGTCACCACGCAGATCTACAACTCGATCACCCAGAAGGCGCAGCCCGATTACCAGTCCGCGACTGCGCTGGGCTTCGCCGCCATGGCGCTGATGTTCGTGCTGCTGGTCGTCCAGTCGCGCCTGCTCGGCGGCCGCAGCTTCACCACCGTGACCGGCAAGGGCTATTCGCCCAGCGTCACCCGGCTCGGCGGCCTGCGCTGGGCGGCGTTCGCCGTCTGCGTCGCCTTCTTCGCGCTCACCGTCGTGCTGCCGGTCGGGCAGCTCCTGCTCAGCTCGTTCTTCCAGTTCTTCGGCTTCTACCAGCTCGACATGCTGACGCTTCAGCACTACCGCGACGTCTGGGAGAACGACGAGTTCTGGCGCGCCTTCGGCAACACCATGCTGCTGGGCGTGCTGGGCGCCACGGTGACGATGGCGCTGGGCGGCATCGTGGCCTACGTCACCACGCGCACGAGCTGGCGCGGCCGGCGGCTGATCGACATCCTGGCGTGGCTGCCGTGGATGATGCCGGGCATGGTGCTGGGCATCGGCTTCCTGTGGGGCTTCGCCACCCTGCCGCACTCGATCCCGATCTACGGCACGTTGTGGGCGCTGCTGCTCGCCTATGTCGCGCTCGGCACGCCGGTCGCCGTGCGCGTGACCTCGGGTGCCTACGCCCAGATCGCCAAGGACATCGAGGAGTGCAGCCGCGTCCACGGCGCGGGCTGGTGGCAGACGCTGGGCCGCATCCTGGTGGCGCTCGCGTGGCCCGCCTTCGCCGTCGGCTGGGTGCTGATCTTCTTCGGCATCATGCGCGAGCTCAGCGCCTCGATCCTGCTCTACGTCCCCGACACCGAGGTCATGTCGGTGGTGATGCTGAAGATGTGGGTCAGTGGCAAGCCCGAGGAAGTGAGCGTGCTCGGCCTGATCATGCTGGTCCTCGTGCTGGTGTTCCGCTGGGTCCAGCTCAGCTTCATCAAGAAACGCATCAGCACGCTTTGAAATCGAACAGGGAAGGAACCGTCATGTTGAGGAGAACTGTCCTGGGAGGTCTGGCGGCCGGCGCCGCGCTGGCGCGGCCGGCAGCGGCGCAGGATGCCGATTGGGGCAAGGTCGTCGAGGCCGGCAAGAAAGAAGGCAAGGTGGTGGTCTACACCGCCTCGATCGGCTCGCCTTTCCACAAGACGGTGTTCAAGGCCTTCGAGGCCAAGTACGGCATCAAGGTCGAGCTGCTGGAGGCGCGCGCCAGCGAGGTGCGCGAGAGGGTGCGGGTCGAGCAGTCGGCCGGCCGTTTCCTGGGCGACATCCACCACAACGGCAGCACGACGACCTGGCTGATGACCAAGGACGGCAACTTCCAGCCGCATGGCGCCGTGCCCAACTTCAAGAACATCGAGGCGCCCTACGAGGCGACCGACATCAGCATCCCGGCCGAGGTCATCAGCTATTGCCTGATGATCAACAAGAACATGGTGAAGCCCGCCGACGAGCCCAAGGCCTGGAAGGACATTCTCGACCCCAAGTGGGCGGGCAAGATCCTGTCCGACGATTATCGCGCGCTGGGCGGCGGCGCGGTGTTCTTCATGGTGATGTACGACACCTTCGGCCGTGAGTTCCACGACAAGCTCGCGGCGCAGAAGCCGATGTTCTCGCGCGATCTCCAGAACAGCGAGCGTCGCGTGGCGCGCGGCGAGTTCCCGCTCTACATCCCCTTCTCGCTGCAGGACTACAACAACCTCAAGGGCCTGCCGGTGAAGCCGATCGTGCCGGTCGAGGGCCGGCCCTACGTCCGCTTCGACCTGTCGACGCTCAAGAACGCGCCGCATCCCAACGCCGCCCGCATGTTCCTGAACCATTATCTCGAGCCCGAGTCGCAGCTCGTCTTCGCCAACGCCGGCTACAATCCCGTGGTCAAGGGCGTGGTCGAGAAGACGTCGGCGGAGATCCGTCCGTTGCTCGCCACGAAGGCGATGGGCACCACCACGCCGCCGCGGCAGGACGCCATGCTCGCGCTCGCCAAAGAGATCTACAAGTAGGCCACGCGAACCGTGCCCAGCGTCACCCTCAGCGCCGTCGGCCGGCACTTCGCCGAGCTGAAGGCGGTCGACGCCATCGACCTGTCGATCGACCATGGCGAGTTCGTCACCCTGCTCGGCCCCTCGGGCTGCGGCAAGACGACGACCTTGCGCATGGTGGCGGGGCTGGAGCGCAACGACACCGGCAGCATCGAGATCGGCGGCCGGCTGGTGAGCGACGCGCGCGCCGGCCTGTTCGTGCCGCCCGACCAGCGCAAGCTCGGCATGGTGTTCCAGTCCTACGCCATCTGGCCGCACATGACGGTGTTCGACAACGTGGCCTACCCGCTCGCCGTCCGGCACGTCGCCAAGGCCGAGATCAGGGACCGCGTGACCAGGGCGTTGCAGCTCGTCGAGATGGAGCCCTACGCCGGGCGGCCGGCGCCGGCTCTGTCGGGCGGCCAGCAGCAGCGGGTGGCGATCGCACGCGCTCTGGTGTTCGAGCCCGAGGTGCTGCTGCTCGACGAACCGCTCAGCAACCTCGACGCGCGCCTGCGCACCCAGATGGGGGCTGAGTTCCGCGCCCTGCAGCGGCGTCTGCGGATCACCACGCTCTACGTCACCCACGACCAGGAAGAGGCGATGGCGCTCAGCGACCGCGTCGTGGTCATGCAGCGCGGACGCATCCTGCAGACCGGCACGCCCGAGACGGTCTATCGCCGGCCCGCCAGCCGCGAGGTCGCGGCGTTCTTCGGCACGCCTAACCTGATCGAGGCCCGGGTCACGGCCTGCCGCGCGGCCGAGGACGGCGAGTGGCTGCTGTCGGTCGCAGGCGTTGACTGGCAGGGCGCTTGCCGCGCCGGGCGCGCGTTCGCGCCCAACGAGCCGGTGCTGCTGGTCGTGCGACCCGAGGACGTGATGCTGTCGGGCCCGGGCACGCCGGCGGCCGGCAAGCTTGCGTGGCGGGGCCGCGTGCTCGACGGCGTCTTCCGCGGGCCGCGGCGGACGCTCACGGTCGAGACGGCGGGGCTCTGCTTTGGCATCGAATGCCCGGCCGCGCGCGCGGCGAGCGTCGGCGACACCGTCGACCTTCTGGTCGACGTCGAGAGCACGTGGGCTATCCAGCCGTGATCGATTGCAGGAGAGCGTAGATGGCGCGATTGCGGGCGGCCGATGCCGAGAGGCGCGCGGCGAGCGGCTACGGGCCGGACTTCCTCGAGGCGTTCGCCCGCGGCTTGCGGGTGATCGGCGCGTTCAGCCGCGAGAAGGCCCACATGACCTTGAGCGACGTGGCGCGCGCCACCGACCTGCCCAAGCCCAGCGTGCGGCGCGCGCTCTACACACTCACCTGCCTCGGCCTTGCCGCCAGCGACGGCCGCTCGTTCCGGCTGACGCCGCGCATCATGGAGCTGGCCTCGGCCTATCTCGGCTCGAACATGATCTCGACCGTCGTCCAGCCGGCCTGCGAGCGACTGGCCGAGCGCACCGAGCAGTCGTGCTTCGCCGCGGTGCTGGACGGACACGACATCATGGTGATCGCCCATTCCCTGCACGGCCGGCCCGACGTGCTGGCACCGACCATCGGGCTGCGCCGTCCCGCCTTCAACACCGCAGCCGGCCGCGCCATCCTGAGCCAGATGCCGGACGAGGCGCTCGACGGCTGGCTCGACTCGCTCCAACCCAAGGGCGCGACTGACTTCACGGTGACCGACAAGCGCGCGCTCAAGTCGGAGATCATGCACGTTCGCAAGGAAGGTTTCGCCATCACCGCGCAGGAGTGGCGGCGCGGCTATCACGCCGCCGCGGTCCCGTTGCGCCGCTACGACGGCGCGACCATCGCGGCCCTCTGTGTCGCTGTATGGGTCGAGGATTCGTCTGTCGGCTCGGCCGCCGAACGCCACCTCCCCGCGCTCACGCAGGAAGCCGAGGAGCTGCGGCCGCAGCTTCTCTAGCTGCTGCAGAGGATTTCCCCCAACTCGTCGTTCGCCAAGGCTCGAATCGCGCTCCTCGAGAACGCATCCGTCCCAGTCTGGCCAATGTTTTGTCTCCGATAACGACCAAGATGCGCGATTCCGGATGATGCTTCTATGGTGAGTGCTCGACATCACTCTCTGGGGTTCGAAATGTCCGACACAACAAACTCTTCACCTTCCCCGGTTCGCCGGATCGACGGCGGCCTCGCTTCCATCGATACAAGCGTGCGCGATGTGGAGCGCCAGGCGGCAAAACGCAGGCAGAACGGTTTCCGACGGTTTAGCGACGGTTTCCGACGGTTTTTGTCGGGGCGTCGCGCGCGGAAAAGCCCGCAAACACAGGCTTATTCCGCACCGACGGACTCTCCCGCGGTTTAAAAACCGTGAAAACCGTTGAAACCGTCCGACGCTGGGAGCTGTTAGAGCTCCGCGCCGTCGGCCGGATCCTTGACGACTTCCTTGGCAAAGGGATTGTCGTCGCCGTCCCAGTAACGCTTGAGCAGCGGGATCTGGAGGAAGGCGAAGACCATGGTGAGCGGGAAGCTCACGAACATCTTGCTGGCGATCCAGGTATCGGTCGTGAAGTTGCGCCAGGCCACTTCGTTGACGGCGGCCAGCACGAAGAAGAACAGCGCCCAGCGCAGCGTGAGCTTGCGCCAGCCCTCGTCGGTCAGCCGGAACGCCGCGCCGAACAGCGGCTTCAGCAGCGACCGCCTGAAGAGCAGCAGGGCGACGCCCAGGATCGTGCCGAACAGGCAGTTCACGATCGTCGGCTTCAGCTTGATGAAGGTCTCGTCCTGCAGCCAGATCGTGAGGCCGCCGAACACCAGCACGAAGAAGCCGCCGACCAGCGGCATGATCGGCCAGCGGCCTTCGAGCCAGCGGTAGCACGGCAGCGCGATCGCGGTGGCGACGATGAACGTCCCGGTGCCGTAGTAGATGCCCCACTTGCCGTTGGCGATGAAGAACAGCACCAGCGGCGCCAGCTCGAGCGCCGACGCATACAGCCGGCGCGGGCTGCGCTCTTCCTTCGGTTCCTTGGCGTCGAGGCTCATGCCGGCAATCCCATCAATCCACGGGCGAAGGCCCGGGCCTCGAAGGGCCTGAGATCGTCGATGCCTTCACCAATACCGATGGCAACCACCGGCAGCTTGAATTTCTCCGCCAGCGCCACGAGGACGCCACCCTTGGCGCTGCCGTCGAGCTTGGTCACGACCAGCGCATCGACCGGCGACAGGTTGCGGAAAGTCTCGACCTGGGCGTGGGCGTTCTGGCCGGTCGTCGCGTCGAGCACGAGCAGGCACGAATGCGGTGCCGCCGGATCGAGCTTGCGGATCACGCGCACGATCTTGGCGAGCTCTTCCATCAGATTGGTCTTGTTGTGCAGGCGGCCCGCCGTGTCGACGAGCAGCACGTCGCACCCTTCGGCCCGCGCGCGCTCCAGCGCCTCGAAGGCCAGCCCGGCGGCGTCGGCGCCGGTTTCCCGGGCGACCACGGGCACGCCGGCGCGCTCGGCCCACACCTTGAGCTGCTCGACGGCGGCGGCGCGAAACGTGTCGCCGGCGGCGAGCATCACCTTGCGCCCCTCGCCCTTGAAGAGGTGCGCCAGCTTGGCGATGGTCGTGGTCTTGCCGCTGCCGTTCACGCCGACGACCAGCACGACATGCGGCTTGCGCGCCGGGTCGAGCGTCAGCGGCATGGCCACCGGCGCCAGGATCTCGGCGATGTCGTCGGCGAAGGCCGAGCGCACTTCCTCGTCGGTCACTTCCTTGCCGAAGCGTTCGCGGCCGAGCTTCTCGACCAGGCGCGCCGCGACCGTGACGCCGAGATCGGCCTGGATCAGCGCGTCCTCGAGCTCGCCCAGGGTCGACTGGTCGAGCCTTTTCTTGGTGAAGAGACCGGTGATGCTCTCGGTGACCCGCTTGGTCGACTTGGCGAGCCCGCCGCGCAAGCGGGAAAGCCAGGAGCCCTTGTCTTCGCTCATGCCGGCAACAACTCGGGCAGTTCACCGCTGTAGGCGAGCGAGATGCCGCCGGTCATCGTCACGTGACCGTCGCGCATCCATTCGATCGTGAGCGTGCCGTGCGCGACGACCACCTCGACCCGGCGACCGGCCAGGCCGCGCCGCGCCGCCGCGACGCCGGCGGCACAGGCGCCCGAGCCGCAGGCCAGCGTGAGCCCGGCGCCGCGCTCCCACACCTTCAGCCGCAGCCGGTCCTTGCCCACCATCTGGGCGACGCCGATGTTGGCGCGTTCGGGGAAGAAAGCGTGATGCTCGAGCTGCGGCCCCAGGGTCTCGATCGGAATCGCGTCGAGGTCGTCTACGAAGAAGGTGGCGTGCGGATTGCCCATGTTGGTGCCGACCGGGTCCTGCAGCGGGCCGATGCCGACCGGCATGTGGCCGGTGTCGCAGGCCTGGGCCACGGGAATATCGCGCCAGTCGAGCTTCGCCGAGCCCATGTCGACGGCGATCACCGGCAGGCCGTTGGCGCCCATGCCGGTCTTCTGCGAGTCGAGCAGGCCCGAGATCGTCTGCACGATGGCGTGATCGGTCTTGCGCTCGTCCATCAGCAGCGAGGCCACGCAGCGCGTGGCGTTGCCGCAGGCGCCGACCTCGCCGCCGTCGGGATTGTAGATGCGCATGAAGACGTCGGCCTCGCGCTCGGTCGGCTTCTCCAGCACGATGAGCTGGTCGCAGCCGACGCCGAGCTGGCGGTGGGTGATCGTGCCGATGCGCTTCGTCGACAGGTCGAGCGTCCGGGAACGACCGTCGAGGATGACGAAGTCGTTGCCCAGCCCATGCATCTTGAGGAACGGAGTGCCGCTCATGCCGGGCTATATGGCGTTTCGGCCGGGCCAACGCAACGAGCGTGCGCGCACCTGTCCCGCGTGCGTTCCGCCCACCTCGCGCACGTCCATTGTCGCCAGCCGCTTGGTGTAGATCGTCATGTGCAGGATGCCCAGCGGGTCGTAGGGCATCGCCGGTTCGACGAAGAGTGCGCGGTCGGCATCCCAGGCCGGCGTGGCATGATGGATCGGCCAGTTGCAGCGACTGGGCAGCGGCTCGCAGGCGAAGCCGTGGTCGTAGACCAGGACATTGAGCGCGATCTGATCGGTCATGTTGGCCGAGCGCTGCAGCGCCTCGCCCAGGAGATCGCCCCAGCCCTGCCAGTGCGGCGCATCGACCTGGAGCGCGAAGACGCCGGCGTTGATCAGCGGATAGCGGATCAGTCGCTCGGCCGTCTGGCGATCGAAGCACTCCTCGAAGGCGGCGCCATTGATCGTCGAGAATTCCGTCCAGGCGTGGCGGTAGTGCCGCATCGAGCGATGGATCTCCGGCGCGACGGCCAGCGCGCCGGTGCGGGCGGCAGCGAGGAACAGGTTTACCGCGTCGCCCTGCTGGACCCAGCAATCGCCGTCGATCCAGAGGTAGAGGTCGAAGCCCGGGAAGTAACGCGGCAGGAACGGCCGCGCGGTCAGCGCCTTGTAGCCGTCCTTCAGTTTCTCGCGGCCGGGAAAGTCGAAGTCCCACACCGGCTCGACCAGGACGGCACCCTGTTCGCGGCACCACGCACGTTGCTCGCCGGTCAGACCGCAGTCGAGGATGCCGAGCGCCAGCGCGCGGCCTTCCGCCGTCGCGCGCAGCGAGCCGATGCAGTCGCGCATCAGGTCGAAATAGGCGGCGTCGCCGCCGGTGATCGCGATCGCTTGTTCCGTCACACCGTGAAGATGGCGTATCGCAACGCTTTGCGCCACAGTGCCGGCCCCGGAGGACCCTCATGACCAAGCACGTCGACTACTATGTTTCGCTCAACTCGCCCTGGGCCTTTCTCGGCTCGAAGCGTTTCGAGGTCATCGCCAAAAAACATAATGCCGACGTCACCATCTGGCCGGTCGATTTCGGCTCGGTGTTCGCGGTCTCCGGCGGCCTGCCGTTGCCCAAGCGCGCGCCGCAGCGCCAAGCCTATCGCATGATGGAGTTGAAGCGCTGGCGCGATCATCTCGGCGTGAAGATCACCCTCGAACCCAAGTATTTCCCGTCCAACGAGGTACCCGCCGCCCAATGCGTGATCGCGTTGCGCGAGCAGGGCCGCATGGCCGATGCCATCAAGCTCGCCCACGCCGTACTGAACGGCGTGTGGGCCGAGGAAAAGAATTCGGGCGATCCGGAGACCTTGAAGGCACTGATCGCCGGCTGCGGGCTCGACGCCGCCGCGGTGATGAAGGCGGGCGAGGCGCCCGAGATGGCGGCCAAGCGCGAGGCCTACACCAAGGCAGCGATCGCGAAAGGCGTGTTCGGCGCGCCGTCGTTCCTGATCGACGGCGAACTCTTCTGGGGCCAGGACCGGCTCGATTTCGTCGAGCGCAAGCTCGCTTCCTAAGCGAGGGCGCAAGCTCGCGTCCTGATTAGCTACTGAAGAGCGCTGCCGTCAGGACGGCGAAGCCGTTGTTGACGATGTGCGCGACCAGCGACGGCATCAGCGAATTGGTGCGCCGCCGCAGCCAGCCGAACACAAAGCCCAGCGGCAGGACCAGCAGGATATGCGCGGGCTCGTAGTGGGCGCCGGCGAAGGCCAGCGAGCTGACGACCAGCGCCACCATCGAGCCCCAGCGACTCTCGATCCAGCCGTAGAGCAGACCGCGAAAGATCAGCTCCTCGACGAGCGGCGCCAGCACGGCGAAGGTCACGAAACTCGGCAGCAGCTTGTGCGGATCCTGGGCCAGCTCCATCACCTGTTTCATGCCCTCGGGCTCCGGCCCGATCTGGCTCACGGCCACCGAGAGGGCGAGCGTGCCCAGCGCGCCGAACACGGCGTAGCGCCACCCGGCCCGCCGCAGGCCGAGCGCCGGTGCGGCGCCGGGGCCCATCGGCGCCACGGCAATCGCCACCGAAGCCAGGGCCACGATATAGAACAAACCAAGAACATCAATCAAGCCGTGAGGGTGACCGCGCAAAAACCAGCCAACTGCCAGCACGCCCACGGTCAGGACAGCCAGGAAAAGCAGGATCGTCCGGCCTGAAATCGGCCGGTAATCCTTATGGATCGACGGATTACTCTCGAACGACAAGACTTTGACTCCACGCCCCTCAAAGCTTATACCCCGGCCGCTCAATCGGTCGTGCCGATTTCTACGTTCCCCCTCTGGGGAGCGCCGCTGATCCGCGAAGGTTCGCGCATCGGCGCGATACGTGTTTGGGCGGATGCGGAGTGCGATGTTCGACGGTCTGAGTAAACGTCTGGGTGACGTGTTCGACAAGCTTCGGGGGCGCGGCGCGCTTTCAGAGGCAGACGTCGATGCGGCCCTGCGTGAAGTTCGCACCGCCCTGCTCGAAGCCGACGTGGCGTTGGCCGTCGTCCGTGAATTCATCGATACCGTCCGTCCCAAGGCCATCGGTGCCGACGTTATACGTTCGGTGACGCCCGGCCAGATGGTCATCAAGATCGTCAACGATCACCTGGTCGAGATGCTGGGCGGCACCGTGGCCGACCTCGACCTCAACGCCATTCCGCCGGTCGTCATCCTGATGGTGGGCCTGCAGGGCTCCGGCAAGACGACCTCCTCCGCCAAGATCGGCTATCGCCTCAACCAGGGCCCGCAGGGCATGGCAGCCGAGATGTTCGGCGGCGCCTTCTCGGTCAAGCGCAAGGTCATGATGGCCTCGCTCGACACCCGCCGCCCCGCCGCGCAGCAGCAGCTCAAGGTGCTGGGCGAGCAGACCGGCGTGCCGACACTTCCCATCGTGCCGCTCGAAATGCCGCTCGCGATCACGCGGCGTGCGCTCGAGACGGCGCGGCGCGAGGGCTTCGACGTCCTCATCCTCGACACCGCCGGCCGCACCTCGATCGACGAAGAGTTGATGAAGGAAGTGGCCGACATCAGCGCGCTGGCCAAGCCCAAGGAGACGCTGCTCGTCGCCGACGCGATGACCGGCCAGGATGCCGTCAACGTCGCCAAGGCGTTCAACGAGCGGCTGGCCGTCACCGGCATCGTGCTGACCCGCGTCGACGGCGACAGCCGCGGCGGTGCGGCGCTGTCGATGCGCGCCGTCACCGGCCGTCCGGTCAAGCTGATCGGCGTCGGCGAGAAGTTCGACGCGCTCGAGCCGTTCCATCCCGACCGCATCGCCGGCCGCATCCTCGGCATGGGCGACATCGTCTCGCTGGTCGAACGCGCCGCCGAGACGATCGACAAGGAAGACGCCGAGAGGCTCGCAGCCAAGGTCCGCAAGGGCCAGTTCGACATGGACGACCTGCTGAGCCAGCTCCGCCAGCTGCGCAAGATGGGCGGCCTGTCGGGCCTGATGGGCATGCTGCCGGGCGCCATGCAGGCCAAGGCCGCGATGTCGAAGGCCAAGATCGACGAGGGCCAGCTCAAGCGCCAGGAAGCCGTCATCCTGTCGATGACGGCCAAGGAACGGCGCAACCCCGACGTCATCCACGCCTCGCGCAAGAAGCGCATCGCCAAGGGCTCGGGCGTGCAGGTGCAGGACGTCAACAAGCTGCTCAAGCAGCATGCCGACATGGTCAAGATGATGAAGCGAGTAAACAAGCTCGGAGAAAAAGGATTCATGCGCAGCCTGGGCGGCATGCAGCCGCCGGGTTTCCCGCGCTGAAAGAGTTTCGTGGACTTTAGGACAATCAGACGAATCTGAAGGAGACAGAATGATAGCCATCCGTATGACCCGCCACGGCGCCAAGAAGCGGCCGTTCTTCCACATCGTCGTGGCCGACTCGCGCAGCCCGCGCGACGGCCGCTTCATCGAGAAGCTGGGCACCTACAATCCGCTGCTGCCGCGCGAGCACGCCCAGCGCCTGACGCTCGACAAGGAGCGCATCGCCCACTGGCTGCAGGTCGGCGCCCGTCCGTCGGACCGCGTCGCCAAGTTCCTGGCGCAAGCCGAGATGATGAAGCCGCGCGAGCGCCGCGAGCAGACCAAGAAGAACCAGCCGCGCGCCAAGACCCAGGAGCGCATGAAGGCCGAGGCTGCCGCAGCCGCGGCTCCCGCTCCGGCCGCCGCGCCAGCTGAGGCCCCGGCGGAGGCTGCAGCCACCTGATGAGCGCGGACCGCGTCCTGCTGGGCGTCGTTGCGGCGCCGCACGGCGTACGCGGTCTGGTGCGCATCAAGAGCTTCACCGAGCAACCGATGGCCGTCGCCACCTACGGTCCGCTGTCGGACGAGACGGGGAAGAAGACGTACCGGGTCGAAGCGTTGAGCACCGCCAAGGGCGCGGTGCTCGCCCGGATCGAGGGCGTAGCCGATCGCACGGCGGCCGAGGCGATACGAGGTTTGCGGCTCTACGTGGAGCGCAGCCTGTTGCCGGCGGCGGGCGAGCGGGAGTGGTACGAGGCTGATTTGATCGGTCTGAGTGCCATTGGCCGGGACGGCAGGGATTGGGGGAAGGTCATGGCTTTCCACGATTTCGGCGCGGGACGGACGATGGAGGTGTCGGGAGGCAGCGCATCGCGCCATTCGCTGATGTTGCCGTTCACCGACGAGGCGGTGCCCGAGATCGACGTCGAGGGCGGCAAGGTAGTGGTCGAACCGCCGGCGGGAGTGCTGGCGGGCGGCGCAACGAAGGAGGCGGAGACCTAACGTGTGGCGCGCGGCCCATGTGGAAAGCTAGGGCGCTGACGCTCTTTCCGGAGATGTTTCCGGGCCCGCTGGGCGAGAGCCTGGCCGGCAAGGCATTGAAGGAAGGCGTATGGTCGCTGGAGGCGGTCGACATCAGGCGGTTCGCCAGGGACCGCCACGGTACGGTGGACGATGCGCCCTTCGGAGGCGGCGCCGGCATGGTGTTGAAGCCCGACGTTCTGTCGGCGGCGATCGAAGCGGTGGCCGCACCGGGAATGTCGAAGATCCTGCTCTCGCCGCGCGGCGCGCCGTTCAGTCAGGCGCGCGGGCGGGAGCTGGCGGCGGGACCGGGCGTGCTGCTGGTGTGTGGACGGTTCGAGGGCGTGGACGAGAGGGTCATCGAGGCCCACGCGCTGGAGGAGATTTCGGTCGGCGATTTCGTGCTCTCGGGCGGCGAGATCGCGGCCATGGCGGTGATGGATTGTTGCGTGAGGCTGCTGCCCGGCGTGATGGGCGCGGCCGAATCGGCGAGTGAGGAGAGTTTCGAGGACGGATTGCTGGAGTACCCGCACTACACCCGGCCCGCGACCTGGGCCGGCCCGGACGGAACCGAACGGCGCGTGCCGGAGGTCCTGGTCTCGGGCCACCACGGCAGGGTCGCGGAGTGGCGGATGAGGCAGCGGGAAGAGATTACGCGGCGGCGGCGGCCCGATCTGTGGGCACGCCGGCGGACCGCAGAGACGAACGAAGATTGAAGTGATGAAAGGATGGATACGATGAACATTCTCGACGCGATCGGCCAGGCCACGATCGACAAAGTGCAGGCCGAGCGGCCCGTGCCGTACTTCGAGTCCGGCGACACCCTCAAAGTGCACGTCAAGGTGCAGGAAGGCAGCCGCGAGCGCCTTCAGGTCTACGAAGGCCTGTGCATCGCCCGCAAGAACGCCGGCGTGAACTCCTCGTTCACCGTGCGCAAGATCAGCTTCGGCGAAGGCGTGGAGCGCGTGTTCCCGCTCTATGGCCCGAGCATCTGGGAAATCGAGGTCGTCCGTAAGGGCGTCGTGCGCCGCGCCAAGCTGTATTACCTGCGCGACCTGCGCGGCAAGGCGAGCCGCATCGCCGAGGACACCGATGCCCAGCGCGAGCTGCTCGCCGTGCAGGCCGAGGAGGCTCTCAAGCGTCCGCGCCGCGAGAAGCTCAAGAAGGAAAAGCCCAAGGAAGAGAAGACCGTGCGCGCCGCCAAGGGCGGCGGGAAGAAGTAGGCCGGCCATGGCGTTCCGCAAGAAGTCGGCCGCGCCGCCCCCGCCTCCCGCGGCTCCTCGCACACTGTTCGAGAAGATCTGGGACAACCACGTCGTCCAGCGCCAGGACGACGGCACGTGCATCATCTACATCGACCGTCACCTCGTGCACGAGGTGACGAGCCCGCAGGCCTTCGAGGGTCTGCGCGTGGCTGGCCGGCAGCTGCGCCGTCCCGACGCCACCGTCGCCGTGGCCGACCACAACACGCCGACCACGCCGGTCGGCGAGGGCGGCATGGACGAGGAGTCGCGCATCCAGGTCGAGACGCTCGAGAAGAACGTCGCCGACTTCCACGTGCCCTACTTCGGCCTCGACGATCCGCGCCGCGGCATCGTGCACGTGATCGGCCCCGAGCAGGGCCTCACCCTGCCCGGCATGACGATCGTGTGCGGCGACAGCCACACCTCCACGCACGGCGCCTTCGGTGCGCTGGCGTTCGGCATCGGCACCTCCGAGGTCGAGCACGTGATGGCGACGCAGACGCTGATCCAGAGGCCGGCCAAGAACATGCGCGTGGCGGTCGAGGGCAACCTGCCGCTCGGCGTCACCGCCAAGGACGTGATCCTCGCCATCATCGGCCGCCTCGGCACCGCCGGCGGCACCGGCTACGTGATCGAGTACGCCGGCCGCGCCATCCGCGAGATGACGATGGAAGGCCGCATGACGGTCTGCAACATGTCGATCGAGGCGGGCGCGCGCGCCGGCCTGATCGCACCCGACGAGACGACGTTCCAGTACCTCGAAGGCCGTCCCTACGCGCCCCAGGGTGGCGCCTGGGACCTGGCGCTCGGGCAATGGCGCCGTCTGCCGTCCGACAAGGGCGCGCACTTCGACTCGCGGCTCGAACTCAACGCCTCGGACATCCCGCCGATGGTGACCTGGGGCACCAGCCCGCAGGACGCGCTGCCGATCACCGACCTGATCCCCGATCCGGCCAACGCGCCGGACGAGAACAAGCGCGAGGCCTGGACCCGGTCGCTGGCCTACATGGGCCTGACGCCGGGCACCCGGCTGGTCGACGTGCCGATCGACCGCGTCTTCATCGGCTCGTGCACCAACGGCCGCATCGAGGACCTGCGTGCCGCGGCCGAGATCGCCCGCGGCCGCAAGGTCGCCGCCGGTGTGTCGGCCATGGTCGTCCCGGGCTCCGGCCTGGTGAAGGCCGAGGCCGAGAAGGAGGGTCTGGACAAGATCTTCCTCGAGGCCGGCTTCGAATGGCGCATCCAGGGCTGTTCCATGTGCCTGGCGATGAACGCCGACCGGCTCGAGCCCGGCCAGCGCTGCGCCTCGACGTCGAACCGCAACTTCGAGGGCCGTCAGGGCCGCGGTGGGCGTACCCACCTGGTCAGCCCGGCGATGGCGGCAGCCGCTGCCATCCGGGGCACCCTGGCGGATGTGCGCGACTTCCAATAGCGGCCGTACAACCGACCGTGTAGGCTTTCGGGCGGTGCAGCGATGCACCGCCCGTTTTCTTTGCGGGGAAAGCCAACATGACGAATGCGCCTCCGCCGCCGGTCTGGGATGCCCGCCCGCCTGTCGCCCTGCCGAGAGGCTATGGCGGCTTCTGGCTCCGGGTCGTCGCCTACATCATCGACGGCATCCTGCTGAACATCGCCTTCGGCGCGGTGACGCTCGTGACCGGCGTCAGCCTGATGCCCACCGACTTCTGGGAAATGCATTCGGTCGACGCCTTCGCTTCGGCGGGCGCGCTTCAGGCGGTGTCGCTGATCGGCACCTGGCTCTATTTCGCACTCATGGAGAGCTCCGCGCGCGGCGCCACGATCGGCAAGATGGCGGTCGGCCTGCGGGTCGTGACCGACCAGGGCGACCGGCTTTCCTTCCTCAACGCCACCGGACGTTTCTTTGCCAAGTTCATCTCGACCGTCATCCTGTGCATCGGCTTCATCATGGTCGCCTTCACCGACCGCAAGCGCGGCCTGCACGACATGATCGCCAGCACTTTGGTCGTCACCGCACGTTGAAGCCCTTCGGCGACAGGAGACAAAGCCCATGAGCAATGCAAACGAGACCACCCCGACCCGCCCGCCGCTCATATCGGGCGACATCCTGCGCAACATCCCGCAGCTCGTGTACCTGCTGTACTTCGTCGGCTTCATCCTGCACCCGGCGGCGCTGATCGGGGTGGTGCTGGCTTTCGTCAACCGGAACGAGGGCTCGCCGCTGGAGCGCTCGCACTATGAGTTCCAGATTTCGACGTTCTGGCGCGGTTGCGTCATGCTGGCGGTCGGCGTCATCCTGGCCTTCTTCGTGATCGGATGGCTGATCCTGGTGTTCTGGATGATCTGGACCATCATACGCACCGCCAAGGGCCTGAGCAGCTTCAGCCGCGGCCAGCCTATGGCGGGCGACACCGGCTGGGGCTTCGGCTGAAACCGGGCTGATCAGCCGCCTTGACGGACCCTGCGAAAGCCCGTTTATTCCGGCCTTTCGCGGGGTTTCCATGGAAAAATTCACGACTCTCTCAGGCGTCGCCGCGCCTCTGCCGATGGTCAATGTCGACACCGACATGATCATTCCGAAGAACTTCCTGAAGACCATCAAGCGCACCGGTCTCAAGGACGGTCTTTTCTACGAGATGCGCTGGACCGCCGACGGCCAGAAGAAGGACTTCGTCCTCGACCAGCCGGCCTACAAGGACGCCAAGATCATCGTGGCCGGTCCCAACTTCGGCTGCGGCTCGAGCCGCGAGCACGCGCCGTGGGCGCTGCTCGACTTCGGCATCCGCTGCATCATCTCCGAGGACTTCGCCGACATCTTCTACAACAACTGCTTCAAGAACGGCATCCTGCCGATCAAGATGCCGAAGGAGATCATCGCCAAGCTGATGGACGACGCGAGCCGCGGCTCGAACGCCATCCTCGAGATCGACCTCGAGAAGCAGGAGATCAAGGGTCCGGACGGCGGCACTGTCCGTTTCGAGATCGATCCGTTCCGCAAGAAGTGCCTGCTCGAGGGTCTCGACGATATCGGGCTGACACTCGAGAAGAAGTCGGCGATCGACGACTACGAGAAGAAGCAGAAAGAAGCCCAGCCGTGGCTCAACGCCGCGGAGTGATCTTCTAGCCTCAATTTTCAAGCACAAGAGAAACAAGACAATGGCGTCGAACCGCAATCTGCTGGTGCTGCCTGGTGACGGCATCGGCCCCGAAGTCATGAACGAAGTGCGCAAGATCATTGCCTGGATGGGCAAGAAGCGCGCGGTCGGTTTCGACATCAAGGAAGACCTGGTGGGTGGCGCCGCCCTCGACAAGCACGGTGTGCCGCTCTCGGACGACGCCATGAAGGCGGCGCTCGAGGCCGACGCCGTGCTGTTCGGTTCGGTCGGTGGGCCGAAGTGGGACACCGCCGACTTCAGCAAGAAGCCCGAGCGCGGCCTGCTGCGGCTGCGCAAGGAGATGGATCTCTTCGCCAACCTGCGCCCGGCCAAGGTGTTCGACGCGCTGGTCGATGCGTCTTCGCTCAAGCCCGAGATCGTCAAGGGTCTCGATCTCATGATCATCCGCGAGCTGACGAGCGGCGTCTATTTCGGCGAGCCGCGCGGTCGCCACGTCAACGCCAAAGGTGAGGTCGAGGCTTTCGACACCCAGCGCTACACCGCCCCCGAGATCCGCCGCGTCTGCGCGGTCGCCTTCGAGCTGGCGCGCAAGCGCAAGAACAAGGTGCTGTCCGCGGAGAAGGCCAACGTCATGTACACCGGCGTGCTGTGGCGCGAGGAAGCGACCAAGCTGCACAAGGAGAAGTACTCCGACGTGGCGCTCAGCCACATGTATGCCGATGCGCTGGCCATGCAGCTCTTGCGCTCGCCCAAGGACTTCGACGTCATCGTCACCGACAATCTGTTCGGCGACATCCTGTCGGACGAGGCCTCGATGCTGACCGGCTCGCTGGGACTGCTGCCCTCGGCGTCGCTCGGCGCGCCCGACGCTACCGGCCGCCGCAAGGCGTTGTACGAACCGATCCACGGCAGCGCGCCCGACATCGCCGGCAAGGGCCTGGCCAATCCGATCGCCCAGACGCTGAGCTACGCCATGATGCTGCGCTACTCGTTCGATCTCGGCAAAGACGCCGACATGGTCGAGCTGGCGGTCGAGAACGTGCTCAAGGCGGGCTATCGCACCGGCGACCTGCTGGGGGGCAAGACCGACGGCACGAAGAAGGTCGGCACCCAGGAAATGGGCGACGCGATCGTCAAGGAACTCGACCGCCTCGCCTAGAGTCTTTCAAAAGACGTTACCGTTCCAGCCAAACGTCCTCGAACCGCCAGCCGTTGTAGATGCTGTTCACCGGTATCGTGATGTTCTTGACGTAGGGATGCCAGCACGCCGCGGCTCGACCGTTGGCGATGATCGGCCGGGCAATGTCCTCCTGCAGCTGGGCGTCGATGTCCCACACCATCCTGAGGCGTTTCTCACTGTCGAGCTCGCGCGACTGGGCCTCGAACAGCTTCGTCATCTCCGGATTGCAGTAGTTGTTGTAATTGCGCAGCGAGCCGCAGGCGTAGCCCTCGAAGAGGGTGACGTCGGGATCGTCGACCGCCGAACCGGTGAGATTGAGCGCGACCGAGTAGTCCTTCTTGAAGACACGGTTGTAGTAGACGGGAGTGTCGATGATCTCGAGTTCGCCGTCGACATAGACCTGCTTCAGTTGATCGATCAGGATCACCGCCGGATCCCGGAATGTCGCGATGTTACGAGTGCTCACCTTGACCTTCAGCCGCTTGTCGGGGCCGTAGCCGGCCTGCCGCATCAGCGCCCGCCCCTCTTCGCGAGCGCGCGCCACGTCGCCGTATCCCGGTATCTTCTTCAGCATTTCCTGGGGCATGCCCCAGACGCCATCGGGCGGCGGCAGCATCGCACCGCTCATGCTGCCCTCGCCTTCGTTGAGGATGTCGATGAAGGCCTTTCGGTCGAGCGTGAGCGCCAGCGCCCGCCGGATCCGCGCATCGTCGAACGGCGGCTTTTCCCGATTGACGATGAGATTGGTGGCGACGCCGGTGGCGCGCATCGTGCACTGGGCGCGCGGAGCGTCCCGGCGGATGTTCTTGAGCAACGGCACCGAGACGTCGGTCGGGAACGTCATGTCGACACGGCCGCTCACGAAGGACAGCATGCGGGTCGAGCGGTCGGGCATGATCGTGTATTCGATGCCATCGAGATAGGGCAGCCCTTTCTTCCAGTAGTCGGTGTTCTTCACCAGCTTGATGCTCTCGTTCACCTTGAACTCGGCGAGCTTGAACGGCCCTGTGCCGATCGGCTTGCGGCGCATCTCGGCAACCGGGACGTGGCAGGGGTAGATCGGCGAATAGCCCGAGGCGAGCAGTGCCAGCAGCGAGGGCTGCGGCGCCTTGAGATGGAAGCTGACGTCGAAATCGCCGTCCGCCTTCACCGTCTCGACGTTGCTGTACCAGGAGGACCGGGGATTGCGGCGCAACTTGGACTCGCCGCTCAGCAGCAGGTCGAAGGTGCATTGCACGTCCTTTGCCGTGAAGGGCTTGCCGTCGTGCCAGCGAACGCCCTGCCGCAGCTTGAAGGCGAGCGTACGTCCCTCGTCGCGCCATGCCCAGCTTGCCGCCAGGTCGGGAACGACCGACTCGAGGCTGTTCTTGGCGACGTGCTGATCGAACATCACGAGGTTGTTGAACACCGCCATGAACGGCACGGCGACGGACACGGTGGCTTCTTCGTGGATCGAAGCGCTGGGCGGGTTGTCCATGTGCTGGATCTTGAAAACGCCGCCGTACTTTTGCGCCTGGGCCTGGCCCATCGCGACGCCAATCGCCGCTGTAGCGGCACACAGAACAAGACATCCTTTTCGGATTTTCATGTGCATCCTCCCTGTCGCAGCCGCACACAATCGATGCAGCGTTGGTGAACTAAGTGCCTCCTTCGTTTACAAAACTACGCTGGATAGACGAGTGCACACTGTGTGTGAACCAGACCCTCGTGCCAAGACGTTTGGCAGGGGGCGCCGCGAATATTCTCTCAAGCTTGCGGACTAACGATCCTCGCCGACCGCGCGATCGAGGGCCGTGGCGAAAGCCGCCATCTCGCTCGGTGCCAGATCCGATACCGCGTGCATCTCGAAGCCGCCATGGCGCCACTGGGCCAAAGCGAAGCCGTTGTGCTCGCTCACCGCCGGCTTGCTGTCCCCGGGCGACGCCGTCGGCCACAGCGACAGCGCCACGCGGTGCTGGTTGTGGCGATAGACCAGCACCGACACCTTGCGGCCGCCGACGACGTCGAGCCGGCCGCCCTCCAGCGGAAAGCCGTCCGATGTGAGGTCATGCACCGGCGGCGAGTAGTCGATGCGGCCGGCGAACCACGGCTTCACCGTGTGGCGGTCGGTCGAGGCCACGTCGACCGGGTGATCGCTGGCGGCGACCCGCAGGTAGGTCGACACGAACGCCTCCTCGCCCGGCCCGTCGCGCCCGGTGATGCTGCCGCCCAGCCAGCCGACGCTGACGGCCACGATCAGGCTGGCCGCCATCGCCATCCAGCGCAGGCGCTCGCGCGGGCGGGCGGCGATGGCGCGCAGGTCGCGCTCGATCCTGGCGCGCAGGAGATCGGGCGCGGGATCGGCCGGCAGCTCGCGCAACAGACCGCTCATCGCGCGGGCCTCCTCGAGCCGGCGTCGGCAGTCGGGGCAGCCCGCGAGGGCGCCTTCGAACCCAGTGCTCTCGGTCGCCGACAGTTCGCCGTCGATATAGGCGTCGACCATCGCCTCACACGTCGGGCAATCCATGGTCCCTCCTTCCCAGGCGGCCGCGCAGTTCGACCGCCAGTTTCTCGCGTGCCCTCGCCAGGCGCGACATGACGGTGCCGACCGGCAGGTCGAGCACCGACGCGATGTGCTTGTAGGAAAGATCCTCGATCTCGCGCAGGACGAGGATCTCGCGCGACTCCGCAGGCAAGGCCGCCAGCGCCGCCGCGACATGGCGCCGACGGTCGGCGGCCAGCGCGCTCTGCTCGGGATCGGGCCCTTCGGCTGCCCGATCCTCGACCACGTCAAGCGGCTGGTCGTTGGCGCCCTTGCGCGTGCGCAAGTCGGTCCAGGTGTTGCGCACGATGCGCAACAGCCAGGGCCGCGCCTCCTCGCCGCGGAAGGCGTGGAAATAGCGCAACGCGCGCAGCATCGCCTCCTGCGCCACGTCCTGGGCCTGCACCGGGTCGCGCGTCAGCCAGCGCGCGAAGCCGTAGGCCGCGTCGAGATGCGGCAGCATCACCGCGCGAAAGCGCGCGGCCGCGGCGGCATCGGGTTTCGGCGTGTCGGACACGGCGGACATAGGACATCAATACCGCCGGAGGGTCGATTTTATTCCATCGGGAATATCGGGCCGCGGACGCCGGTAAGTTCTTCAGTTTCCATACGGAGGGCACCATGCAAAGCACCGATCGTCGCGACTTCCTGAAGCTGGCCGGCATCGCCGGCGTCACGTTCACCGCAGGCCTGTTCCCGGGCCGGCCGGCGTCGGCCCAGAGGGGCGCCGACTTCCACTTCGTGCAGATCTCCGACACCCACTGGGGCTACAAGGGCCCGGCCAACCCCGACGCCGAGCACACGCTCGAGAAGGCGATCGTCACGGTGAACGGCCTGGCGCAAAAGCCCGACTTCATCGTCTTCACCGGCGACCTCACCCACACCACCGAGGACGGCAAGGTCCGGCGCGAGCGCATGAAGCGCTTCAAGGAGATCGTCTCGGAGCTCAACGTCAAGGACGTGCGCTTCCTCGCCGGCGAGCACGACGCCGCGCTCGACAAGGGCGAGGCCTTCAAGGAGTTCTTCGGTGCCACGCACTACACTTTCGACCACAAGGGCGTGCACTTCATCGCCCTCGACAACGTCTCCGACCCGGGCGCCAGGCTGGGCGAAGAGCAGCTCGCGTGGCTGGCCGCCGACCTCAAGCAGCGCAAGCACGACGACCGCATCGTCGTGCTGACGCACCGGCCGCTGTTCGACCTCGTGCCGAACTGGGACTGGACGACGGCCGACGGTGCGAAAGCGATCGATCTCCTGATGCCCTACCAGAACGTCGTGGTGTTCTACGGCCACATCCACCAGGAGAACGACCACATGACGGGCCACATCGCCCATCATGCGGCCAGGTCGCTGATCTTCCCGCAGGCCGCACCGGGCAACGCGCCCAAGCGTCCGCCGCCGCCGCCCTTCGACGCGTCGCTGAAGCCGCTCGGCACGCGCGACGTCGCCATGGGTGCCAAGGCGCCGGTCATCACCGAACTGCCGGTCACCAAGGCCTAGTCCCATGAATCGCAGACTTTTCATCGCGCTGCTGATCGCCGGCAGCGCGGCGGAGGGAGTCGTGCGCCTGGCGAGGGCCGCGGCGCCGGGCGAGATCGAGATCCAGGCGATGAAGTTCGACTTCACTCCGGAGACCGTGGAGGTGAAACGCGGCCAGGCGGTCACGTTGGTGCTGACCTCGATCGACCGCATCCACGGCTTCAAGATGCCGGAGTTCGGCGTGCGCACCGACATCGTGCCAGGCGAGGAGACGCGGGTCACGATCACGCCGGAGAAGGCGGGCACCTTCGTCTTCTTCTGCGACGTCTTCTGCGGCGACGGCCACGAGGAGATGAGCGGCACCCTCGTCGTCGAGAACTGACGCCCTACTTCACCAGGCCGCCCAGCACGCCGCGCACCAGGCCACCCAGGATGCCGCTGTTGCGGCCGCTGCCGAAAATCGCCTTCGAGGCCTCGCGCACGGCGATGTTGGTGACGGTGCGCGCGGCCGACTTGGCGATCGCCTCGCCCATCGTGTCGCTCCGACGGGCCGGCACCTTGGGCGGCGACGGAGGCGCCGGCGGCTGGGCCTCGCGCAGTCGCGGCTGCGGCCTCGGCACATCATTGGCAGGCGGTGCCGCGTCGACCGGCGGTGCGCCGGCGATCGGCGGCGGCATGTCGTCGTACTGGCCGCGGCGGCGTTGGCCGGTAGTCGGCACCGACGCAGCCCCGTTGTCGTGGCGCACCTGGCCGCCGGACGCGCGGCCCATCAGCACTTCGTAGGCCGATTCGCGATCGATCGTCTGCTCGTACTTGCCGGCAAGCGGGCTCGCCTTGACGACGGCCGCGCGCTCGGCGTCCGTCGCCGGACCGATGCGGCCGCGCGGCGGGGCGACGAAGCAGCGCTGCACCGGCTCGGGCACGCCCTTGGTATCGAGGAACGACACCAGCGCTTCGCCGACGCCCAGCTCGACGATGGCCTCGGCGGCCTTGAACTTCGGGTTGGGCCGGAACGTGTCGGCCGCCGTCTTCACCGCCTTCTGGTCCTTGGGCGTGAAGGCGCGCAGCGCGTGCTGCACCCGGTTGCTGAGCTGGCCCAGCACGGACTCGGGTACATCGAGGGGGCTCTGGGTGATGAAGTAGACGCCGACGCCCTTGGAGCGGATCAGGCGAACCACTTGCTCGATCTTGTCGAGCAGCGCCTTGGGCGCGTCGTCGAACAGCAGATGCGCCTCGTCGAAGAAGAAGACGAACTTCGGCTTGTCGACGTCGCCGACCTCGGGCATCACTTGGTAGAGTTCCGACAGCAGCCATAGCAGGAACGTGCCGTAGAGACGCGGGCTCTGCATGAGCTTGTCGGCGGCCAGCACGTTGACGTAGCCCGCGCCCGAGGCGTCGCGGCCGATCATGTCCTTGAGGTCGAGCGCCGGCTCGCCGAAGAAGCGCTCGCCGCCCTGCTGCTGCAAGGTCAGCAGCGCGCGCTGGATGGTGCCGACCGTCTGCTTGCCGACGTTGCCGTACTTGGTGGTGAGGGTGCCCGCGTTCTCCGCCGTCCATTGCAGGACGGACTGCAGGTCCTTGAAGTCGATCAGCAGCAGGCCCTGCTCGTCGGCCACCTTGAAGACGATGTTGAGCACGCCTTCCTGGGTGTCGTTGAGCTCGAGCAGGCGCGACATCAGCACCGGGCCGATCTCGGTGACCGTGGCGCGCACGGGATGACCCTTTTCGCCGAACAGGTCCCAGTAGATCGTCGGGAACGCACGGCCCTTGTAGCCGTCGATCTTGAGCAGCCTGGCACGCTCCAGCGCCTTGGGATTGTCGCCCCCGGCCTGGCTGATGCCCGACAGGTCGCCTTTCACGTCGGCCATGAAGACCGGCACGCCGTAGGCCGAGAAGCCCTCGGCGATGGTCTGCAGGCTCACCGTCTTGCCGGTGCCGGTCGCGCCCGCGACCAGGCCGTGGCGGTTGCCGTACTTCAGCAGGAGATACTGGTCGGTGTCGCTGGCACCGACGAAGATCGAAGGGTCATCGCTCATGGGACGAGTTTAGCCAAAGACGCGATTGCATAGTAGGGTTTCGACATGAGCCTCCCCCGCCTTGCCTTGGCCGTGATCGGCGACGAGATCGGCCCGTCGCTGCCCGAAATGATCTCGTTTTGCCGCGAGAACGATGTCCGCCGCCTCGACATGCGCACGGTCGACGGCCGCAACCTGCTCGGCATGACGCTCGCCGAAGTGAATACGATCGCCAACACCTTGATGGACGCGGGCATCGAGGTGACGACGTTCGTGTCGCCCGTCCTGAAGTGGGCGGCACCGGGCAAGACCCCGGCGGACGGCAAGGTGGACTTCGCTTTCGATCCCGCGACCTGCCCGGCCAAGGACCCGCTGGCCCACGCCTTCGAGGTCGCCTTGGTACTGCGCACGACGCGGATAAGGGTTTTCAGCCACCTCCGCTATCCGGGTTACCAGCCCGCCGACCTTAAAATAGCGATCGACCAGCTGGCCGGCCTCGCCGCCCGCGACGATATCGTCGTCGAGATGGAGAACGAGCCGGTCTGCAATATCGGCTCGATCGCCGAGCTGGCGCGGTTCTTCGCGGCCCAGCGCAAGCCGTCGCCGCTGCTGCGGCCGCTGGTCGACATCGGCAACAGCTGGTCGATGGGCGCACCGCCCGAGGCCGCCGACATCGCGTTGCTGGCGCCCCATGTCGACCTGATCCACATCAAGGACCGCGACCTCGCCGGCAAGCGCGGCGTGCCGGTCGGCGACGGCGGCGTGCCGTGGGCGATGGAGCTCCGGCGCCTGCTCGAGGGCGTGACCGGCGACGAGGTGATCGCGAGCCTTGAGACGCACTGCCCGCCCGACGGCCGCAATGCCACAGCCCGGTCTGTGGCAGCCCTTAGGAGAATTGCAGGCGAGATCGGCGTCACAATCGTCTAGAAGGCGCGGATGCGCACCTTCTCCACCGCGCGCCTGCGCACCTTCTCCTTCGTCACCGTCGACGTCTTCACCGACCGACGCTTCGGCGGCAACCCGCTCGCCGTCTTCCCCGATGCGCGCGGCATGAGCGACGCCGAGATGCAGTCGCTGGCCGCCGAGTTCAACCTCAGCGAAACCACCTTCGTGCTGCCGCCGGCCGACACGGCCAACACCGCCCGCGTGCGCATCTTCAATCGCCGGAGCGAGATGGCGTTCGCCGGCCACCCCAACGTCGGCACCGGCTGGGTGCTGGCCGGCCAGGGACGCCACGGGGGCCGCGCCACCGACGGCCGCCTGCGCTTCGAGGAGATCGCGGGGCTGGTCGAGGTCACGGTCGACGGCGCCACCGTCAGCATCGCCGCGCCTCAGCCGCTGCAGCTTGGCGCCGAGATGCCGGCCGATCTTCTGGCAAGCTGCGTCGGCCTTGCCGACAGCGATGTCATCGTCACGCATCACAAACCTGTCCTTGCCACGGTCGGCAACTCCTTCGTGATCGCCGAAGTGACCGGCGATGCGCTCACCCGAGCGGTGCCGGACCTCGGACGCTTCCGCGCGGCCGCGACGACCTACACCGCGGCCGGCCCCAATCGCCTGCCGCTCTATCTCTATGCGCACGATCACGATCCTCAGGGCGGAGCCCGCGTGCGCGCCCGCATGTTCTCGCCGCTGTCGGGCACGGTCGAGGACCCGGCCACCGCCAGCGCCGCCACGCCGCTCGCGGCGCTGCTGCTGTCGCTGAAGAAAGACTCCGAACACAAGGTCACCATCGTGCAGGGTGTCGAGATGGGCCGGCCGAGCCTGCTGCTGTGCACCGCGCGCCGTGCCGCCGACGGCATCCGCGCCACGGTGGGCGGCGGCTGCGTGGCCGTCCTGAAAGGCGAAGTCTCCCTATAGAGCCGCGGTGACGAAGCCGGCGCGCGGGAAGTGGACGACGACGTCGCCCACCCGCTCGTCGCTGCGCTTGATCGACACGCGGTCGGCCGACAGCCCGACCAGCTCGCCCGTCACCGGCACCTTGCCGGTGTCGTCGGGCGTCACGCTCACCTTCTGGCCGGCCTTGAGCCCGCTCGGATCCTTGTCGTCGACCTTGGCGGCCCCCGGCGTCGCGGCCTTGGCGACGTCGAGCGCCTCGGCACCCGTCATCGGCGCGGGCTTGCCGTTGCCCAGCGCCTTCATGCGCTGCGACCACTCGACGATCCTGGGCAGCCGGTCGAGCGGCGACGGCGCGGTGCCCTGGCCCATGCGGACCTGCAGGAACCACACCGGATTGTAGAGCGCGCAGTCGGCCAGGCTGGCCACGGCGCCGAGCAGGAACGGCCGGCCGTCGCGCAGCATCTCCTCGGCCAGCAGGAGCTGGGCGTAAGTCTGCTCGCGCGCGAACGGCTGGGCGGCCTTGAGCCTCGCGGGATCGAACGAGCGGCCGGAGAATTCGCTGCGGTCCTTCTGGAAAGCCTCGGGCAGCCTGTCGCCGATCGCGCCCATCACCACGCCGACGGCGGCCCAGAAGATGTTGCGGTCGATCCACATGGCCAGCGCGCGCGCCTCGCCTTCCTGGCCGAGCGGCAAGAGGTGCGGCTCGGGCGTGCGGCGCTCGATCTCGAGCATGATGAGCTGGGTGTCGCAGTAGATGTCGGCGCCGACCTGCAGGACCGGAGTCTTGCGATAGCCGCCCGTCAGCGGCATCAGGTCGGGCTTGGGCATGATGTTGGGGATCTCGACCGATCTCCAGGCGAGCTGCTTCAGGCCAAAGGCCACGCGCACCTTCTCGGAGAAGGGCGAGTTCGGATAGTGGTGGAAAATCAGGTCAGTCATGAACGAAGTGCCTTTATGTTGGCTGCATACTTTGCCGGTCCGCCGCTGAACACGGCGGTGCCGGCGACCAGCGCGTCGGCGCCGGCCTCGATGCATTGACGAGCCGTCTTGGGATTAACGCCGCCGTCGACCTCGAGATCGATCGCGCGGCCGCTGGCGTCGATCAGCTTGCGGATCGCCGCGATCTTCGGAAGCTGGCTCTCGATGAAGGCCTGGCCGCCGAAGCCCGGGTTGACGCTCATCACCAGCACCAGGTCGAGCAGGTCCATCACATTGTCGAGGCACGAGACCGGCGTCGCCGGATTGAGCACCAGGCCCGCGCGCTTGCCCAGGCTCTTGATGTGCTGGAGCGTGCGATGGACGTGCGGCCCGGCCTCGGGATGGAACGACAGCCCGTCGGCGCCGGCTTCGGCGAAGGCGGTCACCAGCGGATCGACCGGGCTCACCATCAGATGGACGTCGAACCTCTTCTTGCTGTGCTTGCGCACCGCCTTCACCACCATCGGGCCGATCGTCAGGTTGGGCACGAAGTGATTGTCCATCACGTCGACATGGATCCAGTCGGCACCGGCGGCATCGATCGCCTCGACCTCGGCGCCGAGGGCTGCGAAGTCGGCCGACAGGATCGAGGGCGCGATACGGACGGGTTGCTGCGGCATGTGACGACCTCGCTCAGGTACCGGGACGCGTCGGCGCTTCCCAACCCTTGCGCCGGAAGGGATTGACCGGAAACGTGCCGAGCGGCTTGAACTCGCGCGAGAAGAAATCCAGCTCCTCGAGCGCCAGTTGGACGCTGCGCTGCTCGGGATGGCCCTCGACCTCGGCGTAGAACTGCGCCTGCTCGAAGTGCGCGCCCGAGAGATAGCTCTCCAGCTTCACGATGTTGACGCCGTTGGTGGCAAAGCCGCCCAGCGCCTTGTAGAGCGCCGCCGGCACGCTCTTCACGCGGAACAGGAACGCCGTCATGCATCTTACAGTGCGCCAGTCGGGATGCGCCTCCTCGCGGCTGAACACCAGCATGCGCGTGGTGTTGTGGTCGGCGTCCTCGATGTTCCTGGCCAGCACCTTCAAGCCATAGATGCGCGCGGCCAGCGACGAGGCGATGGCGCCCACGGTCTTGTCGCCGATCTCGGCGATCTCGCGCGCCGCGCCCGCGGTGTCGCCATGGACCATCGGCTCGAAGCGGTGCTTCTTCAGGAAGTTGCGGCACTGGGCCAGCGCCTGGACGTGGCTCTTGGCGCCCTTGATCGTCTTCAGCGACGCGCCCGGCAGCGCCACCAGGCAGTGCTCGACCCGCTGGAAATGCTCGGCGACGATCTTGAGCTTGGTGTGCGGCAACAGGCTGTGCAGGTCGGCGACCCGTCCGGCGATGGAATTCTCGACCGGGATCATGGCCAGCTCGGCCTTGCCGGCCTGGACCGCGGCCATGGCGGTCTCGAAGGTCGGGCACGGCAGGGTGGCCATGTAGGGAAACGCCGCCCGGCAGGCCATGTCGGAATTGGCGCCGGCCTCGCCCTGGAAGGCGATCGTATTGCCGGGCTTCGCCTTGCCCGGACCGCGGTTCTCCTTGGCTTTCGCCATATCCCCAACTCCCTGCGCCGGGGCCTGTCCGGGCGCTGTCCTTTTGTCAAAAAACGCCGCAAATTCCGTGACTTGCGACGTTCCGCCGCGCGAGCCGGGCGCGGTCATCAAATACTACTGGCGATGCTCGGGGCGTGCTACAGCAACGTCCGAAAATTCAGCTCTGCGGGATCTGTTTCTATGGCTAATTTCAACACGGTTGCCGGCTGTTTCCTGGCCTCGGCTTTGTTTGCGCTGGTCGTCGGCAAAGTCTCCAACGCCGTAGTCGATCCGCACCATCTTGAGAAGCCGGCGATCGCGGTCAGCGACGAGGCCCCGGCCGACTCCGGTGCGCCCGCGGCCCCCGTCGAGCTGCCGCCGATCGGACCCAAGCTCGCCGGCGCCAACGTCGACAACGGCAAGGCGCTGTTCCAGAAACTCTGCTTCACCTGTCACACGGTCGACAAGGGCGGCGCCAACAAGGTCGGTCCCAACCAGTGGAACCTGGTCGGCCGCAAGAAGGCGAGCGAAGACGGTTTCAGCTATTCGTCGGCGCTGCAGGCCAAGGGCGGCGTATGGACCTACGAAGACATCGACCACATGATCTTCAAGCCGCAGTCGTTCGCCAAGGGCACCAAGATGGCTTTCGCCGGCCTGCCCAAGGAACAGGATCGCGCCGACGTCATCGCCTACCTGCGGACGATGAACGACAGCCCGCCGCCGCTGCCGGCCGCCAACGCCGCCCCCGCGGCGGGCGCCGCGCCGGCCGCCGCTCCTGACGCGAAGCCTGCGGCCGCCCCCGACAAGAAGTAGACGAGCGGAGAGCGCGTGACCGGGGCGGTTCCCGCCGAGCTGGTCGCCCTCGCCCACAGGCTTGCCGACGCCGCGCGGCCGATCGCGGCGCGCTACTTCCGCACTCCCGTCAGGATCGACGACAAGAGCGACCTGAGCCCGGTCACCATCGCCGACCGCGAAGCCGAGACGGCCATGCGCGACCTGCTGACGAAGCATGTGCCGCAGCACGGCATGTTCGGCGAGGAGCATGGCGCCGTCCGCACCGATGCCGAATACGTCTGGGTGCTCGACCCGATCGACGGCACCAAGGCCTTCATCACCGGCATGCCGATCTTCGGCACGTTGATCGCGCTGCTGCACAAGGGCACGCCCGTGCTGGGCATCATCGACCAGCCGATCCAGAAGGAACGCTGGCTGGGCGTCGCCGGCGAACGCTCGACCTTCAACGGCCAGCCGATAAAGACGCGCGCCTGTGCGGCACTTGCCAACGCGTACATGTATTCGACCGCGCCCGAGATGTTCAAGACGCCGGGCATCACCCGGCGCCACGAGACCCTGGCGAAGCAGGTGAAGCTCTTCCGCTGGGGCGGCGACTGCTACGCCTACGGCCTGCTCGCGGCCGGCCACGTCGACCTCGTGGTCGAGAACGGCCTCAAGCTCTACGACTTCGCCGCCCTCGTCCCGGTCATCCAGAACGCCGGCGGCCTGATCACCGACTGGCACGGCAAGCCGCTCGACATGCACTCGCCCGGCGCCGTGCTGGCCGCGGGCGACGCCGCGCTCCATCGCGCGGCCATGGACGTGCTCACGGGCTGAGGCGTTCATCGCCACCTGCAGGCAGTTACCTTCCGGTAACGCTTTAAATAACGCAAATATAAGGAGGCGCGGAAAGTCGCCTCGATCCGCACGCCGCACTTTCCCATCGGCGTGGGAAGCCTCCGATGCCGATGGCACGGGCTTTATGTGCATTCTTCCCACGTTCCGTGCTCTCCACCCGTTCGTGGAAAATAAAAAAGCTCGTGAAGCCTCCTGAGGATCGCCGCCAAACCCTTGTGCCGATTGCCTCTCCGGGCCATCGCGCCGCGCGGCTCGTGAGCCTTCACGAATTCCCGAACGCAGCGCGGCCGCCAGCCGGGCCGAGGCGTCCGGGCCGATGGAAAAAGACGGGAGCGCGCGGTCCATCGCGCCATCCTAGGCGCACCCGCGCAAATCACCCATCTTGGTCGTTATCGACGATATAGTGCGATGGCATAAGGATTTCCGGGGAGACGCGCGCGTGGTGCAGCAGCAGCAAGACAGGTGGAACCGGGACAACTGGGGGGCGCGGGCGCGGATCGGCCTCTTCATCGTCGGCAACGAGGCGGTGCCCGAAGCCGAGTGGTGGGCGATGGCACCCGAGGGCGTCTCGATCCACGCCGCGCGCGTGTCGGCGAAGACGCCGTGGGCCACGTGGAACGCGGACAAGACCCAGGTCGAGCTGGCCGACGACCTGCTGCGCGGCGCGCGCCAGTTCGCCGCCATGCACCTGTCGGCCGTGGTGCTGGGCCACACGTCGAGCAGCGTCGTGGGTGGCAAGGGCTGGGACCGGGCGACGGTGGCGGCGCTCGCGGCGGTGATCGGCACCACAACCTTCGTCACCACCAACGGCCTCGACACGATGGCGGCACTCGAGGCCTCGAAGGTGAAGCGGCCCTTCCTCGTGCTGCCCGCGTGGTATCCCGACCCGACGATCGCCGCCGCCGTCGCCTACTACGCCGACCACGGCTTCGCGCCGGCCGGTCACCTGCGCATGGAGCCCGCCGCCAAGTGGCGCGGCGTGCCGCCGGGCAACCTCTACGGCCGCGGCATGGCTGTCGACCAAGAGATCGCGCCGCTCCACGCCCAGATCCGCGCCGCCTGCCCCGCCGACGCCGACGGCGTGCTGATCGGCGGCACGGGGTTTCGATGCAGTGGCATCATCGAGGTGCTGGAGCGGGAGCTTGGGCGGCCGGTGATCGCGGCGAACCAGGCGAGTCTCTGGCAGTGTCTGCGGAAATCAGGCGTCAATGAGCCGGTCAGTGGATACGGAAAGTTGTTGAGGATATGACGCCAAAGAATAGTCATGAATGGCGCAAGAAGCGACTTTGGTACTGTTCCGGCAGATCGTCAGAGGCCGATTCTCGTCGCAAGTGAGTTTACATCCCGCCTATTTCTCCTGTCGCCTTTAATCTCCACTTTGTAAGGCACAGATATGGCTGAGGCCGTGACGTTTGGCTTGCCAGACAGTAAGAGGGAAAGATGAAATTCGTATCGCAAGCCATTGCTCTGACGCTGCTGTTGGCGTCCACCTTCGTCACGGACGCCATCGCGCAGGAGAAGTTCGGCGTTATCCTGATGCACGGCAAGCAGTCGTCCGCGACCGACAACGGATCGGGCCTGCCGACGATCGCCTCGACCCTGCAGGGTCAGGGGCACAAGGTGATCGTGCCGTCGATGCCCTGGAGCCGGGGCAGCTGGGAAAAGATCAACGTCACCGTCGAGCAGGTGTTCGACATGATCGACGGTTATGCCGCGCAGCTCCGGAGCCAGGGCGTGCAGCGGATCGTCGTCGGCGGACACAGCCTGGGCGCCAACATCGCGCTGTCCTACGCGGCCAATCGCGGCAATGTCGCGGGTCTCGTCATGGCGGCGCCCGGCCATAGTCCCGGCTACGTCTACAATCGCGTCGAGGCCGGCAAGAAATCGATCGACCACGCGCGCGAGCTGATGCGCTCGGGCCACGGCGGAGACTCCTATTCCGGCGTCGATGACAACCAGGGCAGCAGCATCAGGATGGGAACGACGGTTGTCGTGTACCTGTCGTGGCTCGATCCGCGCGGCCTCGCCTCGATGGATGTCCAGGCGCCCAAGCTTCCCGCCTCCACGCCCCTGCTGATGGTGGTGGGCGAGAAAGATCCGATCTTCGGCCGGGCTCGGACCGCCCTGTTCGATCCGGCCGCCAAGAATCCCTACAGCAAGTACGTCACGGTCGGCGCCGATCACGTCCAGACGCCGTTCGCCGCCTCGAGGCAGATCGTGGACTGGATCGGCGGCCTGCCGAAATAGTCGTCGTGGCGCCGCCGATCCGATCGACGGCGCCACCACGAACCGGCAATCGGATCAGCCCTTCGCCGCCATCTTATCCTGCGTCTTGAGCTCGAAGTCGCTCGCGTGCAGTATCAATTCACCGGCTGGCGGTTTCGCCATTGTGCAGGTGACAGCCCGAATGTCCGCTTGAATGCCCGGCTGAATGCTTCTTCAGATCCGTAACCCACCTCCTGCGCGAGCTGTGCAATCGTCTTGCGGGTTTCCCGCAGGCTCAGCTTGGCGATTTGAAGCCGCCAGACGGTCAAATACCGGATCGGCGGCATCCCGATAAGCGTCGTGAATCGATCCACGAATGCGCTGCGCGACATCGAGACTTGCCTCGCAAGGGAATCAGCCGACCACGGCGAACCGATGTTGCGATGGATGGCGGCAAGGGCACGGCCGATCTGCGGATCCGCAACGCCCTTCAACCATCCGACATCCTGGCCGGTGAAGGTCACTGAATATTGCCGCATCGCCTCGACGAAGAGCAGCTCGGAGAGCCGTGACATCTGACTCGATGAGGCAAATCGACCGGCCGTCAGCTCGCTGGCGGCGTATCGCATGGATGCCTCGACCCAGTCACGCGACACGCCCTCACGGACGTCGAGCTTCAACACTCTTGGCAGGGTCGCGATCAGCGGATTGTAGGATTCCTCGCTGCCCAGAAAGCCGCACACAAGATGCGCCGGCTCGCCTCCACCGCCGTGCCAAATTTGCGCCAGGCCGCCGTCGGCCGACGGCTTGATGAGATGACGCGCGCTTGTCGGCGCGAGGTCGGACGCGCTGGCCAGCGTGTGGACGTCATTCCTCGGCAACAGCACGACCTCGCCGGCCCGCACTTCGACGGTGGCCTCACCATCGATGCTGAGCAGGAATTTCCCCTCGATCACGAAGTGGTAGGCGATCAAAAGCGAAGGCTTGACCGCGAAGGCGAGGCAGTCCTCGGCGAGGATCTGCGTGTGCACGCACCAGGGCGCAGTGAACCTTGCGTCCAGGAAAATGCCTCCCGTCAGGCGAATCGACCGGAGCACCTCCGAAAGCATGTCAGACATTCACGATCACCGTAGATTTGGACGAACAGTCAAGTGATCCGGCGGGGCGATCATTCGCCCCGGCGCATCGAGCCCTATAGTCGCCGCCCATCGATGAAGCGGCAACCAACCGCCGCCTCTCGTCGCTCCACTTTTGGACGGATTTCCAGTCGGCTGTGCAGCCGACGCCGCGATGGCGTTCAAGACGACAATATCCAGAAGACAGGCATCTAGATCATGAACACCGCGCAGGCAATCGCAACCGACAGTCAGTATATCGATTTCTGGAACACCATACTCGTTCCGAAATTCAACACGTGGCGGCACATCCTCGCCGGAGGCCTCCACCTGCATAGCGCAAAGGTGTTTCCGGCGCTGCCGCTCCAAAGCGGCGACAGCGTGCTGGATGTTGGATGCGGTTGGGGCGATACCGCGATCGAACTTGCGCGGCGCGTCGGGCCGGCCGGTTCGGTCGTCGGTCTCGATTGCTGTGGCGCCTTTCTCGACGCAGGCCGCGCGGACGCGCAGGACGCGGGCGTGACCAATCTGACGTTCCTCGAAGCGGACGTTCAGGCATATCCGTTCAAGCCGGTGCACGATTTCTGCTTTTCCCGTTTCGGGACGCAGTTCTTCGAAAATCCCGTGGCGGGTTTGCACAACATGCGGTTGGCGCTGAGACCGGGCGGATTGATGACGATGATCGTGTGGCGCGCGCGCGAAGACAATCCGTGGCTCACATTGTCGAAGGAGGTTCTGCTGCGTTACCTGCCTGCGGTGAAAGAGGATGCCGCGACATGCGGGCCGGGGCCTTTCTCCATGACCGATATCGAGGCGGTGACCCGGCAGTTGCAGAGTGCCGGCTACTCCGACGCCCGGTTCGAGCGCATCGATGCCGAGGTCCTGGTCGGCCGAGACCTCGACGAAGCGGTCGCGTTCCAGCTCGCGATCGGACCGGCGGGCGAGGTCTATCGGGAGGCCGGCAAAGAAGGGGAACGCCGGCATGAGGAGTTGGTCGCGGCGCTGAGGGACGCGTTGAAGACCTTCGTCCGCCCCGAAGGCGTGATGATGAATTCCAGTTCGTGGATGGTGACCGCGCAAAACCCCGGGCCATCGCCCGCGCCCGGAGAATGACGTCACCCACGCCGGTGGCGAAAGCGGGCAGGCCCGCTTGGTTCGGCAGATACACCTTTTGAAACATTCAGGAGACGGTTCATGGCAGCTTTGGTTGCGGTCACTTACGGCGTCGTCGCGTACAGCTTCACTCTCGTTGCGCTTCTCTATCTCATCGGCTTCGTCGGCAATCTCGTCGTTCCGAAGTCGATCGACTCAGGGACGGCGGGGCCCCTTCTTCAAAGCGTGATCGTCGATATGACGCTGATCGGGCTGTTCGCACTCCAGCACAGCGTGATGGCGCGCCAGGGCTTCAAGCGCTGGTGGACGCGAATCGTGCCGCCGTCGGTCGAGCGCAGCACCTATGTGCTGTTCGCCAGTTTCGCGCTACTCCTCCTGTACTGGCAGTGGCAACCCATCCCCGCGCTCGTTTGGAACGTACACAATCCGGCCGCCGCGGCGGTGCTCGACGGCATCTTCTGGCTGGGCTGGGTCGTGCTGGTGGCCAGCACGTTTCTGCTCAGTCACTTCGAGCTGTTCGGGCTCAGCCAGGTCTTCACTCGCCTGTTCGGCAAATCGTTGCCGGAAGCGAAATTCCGCGCTCCGTTGCTCTACCGGCGGGTCCGTCACCCGATCTACCTCGGCGTCTTGCTCGCCGTCTGGGCGACGCCGGCGATGACCGCCGGTCATCTGCTGTTCTCCGTGGTGATCACCGCCTACATTGTGATCGGCATCCAGTTGGAAGAGCACGATCTGATCCAGCAGTTCGGCGACCAATATCGCCGCTACCGCCAGCACGCGGCCATGCTCATCCCGCTTCCGGGCCGCAAGTTCACCAATCCGAAGGACGCCGACGTCCCGTGACCGTGGTGCTCATTACGTCTTGGCCGCCACCTTGTCCTGCGTCTTCAATTCGAAGTCTCTGGCATCGTGGCGCTCATGGAGCTGGTGCCTGGGGTCGCCCTGCAGGCGGTTGACGATGCGGCCGCGCTTCACCGCCGGGCACTCGCCGATCGGGTCGGCCCAGCGCTGGACGTTCTTGTAGTCCGTCACCGCCAGGAACTTGCCGGCGCCGTAGAGCAATCCTTTGGCGAGGCCGCCGTACCACGGCCACACCGCGATGTCGGCCACCGTGTAGACGCCGCCGTCGAGATACCCGTTTCGCCCGAGCGCCGTTCGAAGACGTCGAGCGGACGCCTGGTCTCCATGGCGAAGCGGTCGATGGCGTATTCGATCCTGGCCGGCGCGCAGGCATGGAAGTACCCGGGTCGTGCCGAAGGCCGTCACGATCGCGGTCGAACCGCCATCGCCGGTTCGACTCACGATCCCCGGACGGGCCGGTCGGCGGCGCCTGTCCGTTGCCTCCGTTGCGGCGGACGGTGCGCGTTGCGGGCCGCCGCGTCCCACATCAGGCGCGGATCGAATCCTTCGGCGGCGAATATCGTGAGGATGACCACGCCGCAAAAGGCGACCGCGCCGATGCCCGGCGCAATGGTCACCACGCCGCCGAACTGAACCAGCGCGCCCAGCAGCGACTCCATGAAGATATCGACCATCGACCATCGGCCGATCCAGGCGACGATGTAGTAGAGCCTGGTGCGCTGGGGCAGCAGCACGGAGGTGCCCATTTCGGTGCCGACCAGCATGGTGGCCATCAACATGATCGCCAGGCCGATCAGCTTGAACATCGGCACCAGGACACTGGCAAAGAACACCAGCAGGGCCAGCGGATACATCCGCGAGGCGAGCAGTTCCTCGACGCCGCCCAGGATCGTGCTGGGCTGGCCGGCGCCGAGCTGGATGACCGTGAGCACGGGATAGTAGTTGGCCGGTATGTAGAGGATGGCCGCCGCGAAGATGAAGGCCCAGGTCCGGTTGAGGCTGTCGGGCTTGCGGGCATGCAGCTTCGATCCGCAGCGCGGACACTTCGTGTCATGGGATGCGGGCACGCTCACCAGGCCGCACGCCTCGCAGCCGATCGCGGACGGATGGAAATCGAGCGGCGCCCCCTCGGGCATCGGACCGTGCGTCTGGCCGCGCCGTTCGATGGCCTCCCAGACCGCGTCCGGATCGAGCACCGTGTCGGCCCATACGGTCACCACGGTCAGCAGGCCCAGCGCGTAGATCGCCATGCCGACCTCGATATGCACCAGGTCGCCGAGCTTGGTGTAGGCCACGAACACGCCGAGCAGCAGCACTTCCAGCATCGCCCAGACGCCGAGCTTCCGCGCCAGCAGGAAGATGCCGCGCAGATTGGGCAAGGGCGTGGGCGTGCGCAGCCCGATCAGCACATAAAGCGTGCCGACGAACTTGCCGGCCGGCGCCAGGGCGGTGGTGAAGAACACGACCAGTCCGAGCGGCCACAGGCCGTGTCGGGCCAGCTCGACCGGCCCCGAGATCAGCCCGGTCGTATGCTCGATGCCGGCCGTGGAAACCTTCATCAACATGGCCAGCCAGACCACGGCAAAGAGCACGAGGGCCGTGGCGTTGAGCGCCAGCGCGCGATTCAGCGGATCGCGGCGGGTGCGGCGCAAAGCGGTGCCGCAGCGCACGCAGTCCGATCGCATGTCGGGATCGAGAGCCGGCACGAGCTGGAACTGCCCGCAGCCGAAGCACTCGCGCAGCGCCGGCCGGGTCGCCATTCAGGACTGCAACAGCCCGGCGAGCCCGTCGGTGAGCTCGGCCACGGCGTCGCCGATGGCGACGACCTGGCTCGCGACGTCGGCCGAAGGCGCGGCCCTGGAGATCCGGAAGGTCCTGGCCGCCGACCGCCTGGGGCGATTGAAGTCTATGGCCGCCTGGGCCAGGAGCTGCAGCGTCCCGTCCTTGTCGAGGTCGAGTCGCTGGATGTTGATTGCGACCACGGCGTTGGGATCGGCCGAAATGGCCCCTCCCTCGGCATAGACGTTGCTGCCCGGCAGGCGCTGGGCAAGACCGACCGCGATGACCCGGCTCAGCATCGTCGACAGCGATTCGCCCCACCAGTTGTTCGACGCCACGCCGAGCTTGTAGCCCTCGGCCGAACGCACGATCTCGCGGCGGTCGAGGTAGCTGGCGAGGCCGAGGTCGCGCAACTGGACGATTCGCGGGCCGCCCTGCAGCACCGGCCCCGGCTTCATCGGGATGGTGTAGAGGACGGGCTCGGGAGACGAGCAGGCCGCCGCCAGAAACGGCAAGCCGATTGCGGGCAGTGCGAGAGACGCCAGGCGGCGCCGGCCGATGGACATCGCCTTCACTCCTTGCCCGTGGTGGCGCGGCCCTGGATCAGCGCTTCGGGATGACGCGCCAGCAGGTCGGCCAAGGCGCGGAATGCGCGCGCCGTTTCGTTCAGTTGCGGCATCAGGCGGTCGAGCTCGCGGCTGAACTTCGAGTCGCTGCCGTAGGCGGTGTCGACCGATCCCGTCAGGCGGTTGGCCTTGGCGAGCGTTTGCTGGAGATCGGCGGAGATCTGAGGCAGTCGCGCGAGCGCGGGCGTGGCCCCGGCGTCGAGCTTGCGCGCGATGTCCTGCACGTCGGTCATGGTGGCCTCGAGTGCCGCCAGGGACTTCTTGACTTGCGGCCCGTTGATCGTGTCGTTCAGGCCGGTGGTGATGCCGACCAGGCTGGCGCCGATCGTGGCAAAGTCGATCCGGTTGATCTTGGACAGCAGTTCGTTGGCCGAACGCGTGATGCTGTCGAAGCCGCCGGTTTCGGCGGACGGCACGACGAAGACGCCGTCATCGAACGATATCTCCGCGGGCGGCGCGTCGGGCACCATCTCGATCGCCACGATCTTCTGGCCGGTGATCAGGCTGGGCGATTGCAGCGTCGCGCGGAAGCCTCGCCGGATCATTTCCGCCGCGCCCGAGCCCAGGGGAGCGCCCGCGATGGAGGCGACGCCGGCGATGCGATCCGCCTCGATGCGATAATGCACCGGCGCCACGATGCGGTCGCTCTTCGGATCGAACACCAGCCCGACATCCGTGACTTCGCCGATCTTGAGCCCATGCAACGTCACGTCGGCGCCCACCGCGAGGCCCGCGACCGAGCCGCTGAAGTTCGACTTCATGTTGAGCAGGCGGCCGAAGCCTGCTGCCTGCGCGGCCTCCTGATTGGCGTAGAGGGGGAAGCGATGGTGCTCCCCGCTGACCGCTGCCTTGGTCTCGGGCCGGGTGTCGAAGGCAATGCCGCCGAGCAGCAACGCCTTCACCGACTCCATCTGGACGTCGATGCCGTTGACGCCAAGCTTGAACGATACGCCCGACGCGTTCCAGAAGAGCGAATCGTCGTGGACGTACTTGTCGAACGGGGCGCGCACGAAGGCATGGACGCTGACATGACGGGCCATGTTGCCGAGATCCCAGCCGAGAACCTTGCCGACGTCGAGACCGCGATAGAAAATCGGCGACCCGAGGCTGATCGCGCCGAGTTTCTTCGTCTCCAGCGTAAAGACGGTTCCCGGGATCGAGCTCGAGAGGATCGGCGGATCCTCCTGGCCGACAAACCGATGCTGCGCCTTGCTCTTCTCGGTCGAGGGCAGCATGCCGATGTAGGAGCCCGACAGGATCGTATCGAGGCCGGAAATACTGCCGGCGAAGAGCTGCGGCTTCACGATCCAGAAGATCGTCTTATCGGTCAGCAGGGGTATGGCCTCATGCGTCGTCTCCACCGTAACGAGCACACTGGAGAAGTCCGGGCTGACGGCGATGGTCTTCACCGTGCCCATCGTCACGTCCTTGAACTTGAGCTGGGACTGCCCGGCCTGCAGGCCGGCGGCCGAGTCGAAGGACACGGTGATCGTGGGGCCGCGCTTGGAATAGGTGTCCCAGCCCAGCCACAACGCGATCAGCAACGTTACCGCCGGGACGATCCAGACCAGGGGGATGCGACGACGGCGACGGGCGCTGGCCGTGGGAACGTTGGGCTGCTCTGGTCCGGCCATGATTACTTCTGCCTAGTACAGGGCCAGCATCGCAGGCCGCGGAGGTCGATTGCGGGATAGTCTCATCATTGCAACCGCCGGACAAACCGGTTGTGCCGTCGCCGACCCTGCTGCAACGACGCCCCCTAGCCTTTCGCCGCCACCTTGTCCTGCGTCTTCAGCTCGAAGTCGCTCGCCTCGTGCCGCTCGTGGAGCTGGTGCCTGGGATCGCCCTGCAGGCGGTTGACGATGCGGCCGCGCTTCACCGCCGGCCGCTCGCCGATCAGGTCGGCCCAGCGCTGGACGTTCTTGTAGTCCTTCACCGCCAGGAACTCGCCGGCGCCATACAGCAGCCCCTTGGCGAGGCCGCCGTACCACGGCCACACCGCGATGTCGGCCACCGTGTAGTCGTCGCCGCCGAGGTACTTGCTCTCGCCGAGGCGGCGTTCGAGCACGTCGAGCTGGCGCTTGGTCTCCATGGCGAAGCGGTCGATGGCGTATTCGATCTTGGTCGGGGCGTAGGCATAGAAATGGCCGAAGCCGCCGCCGAGGTAGGGCGCGCTGCCCATCTGCCAGAACAGCCACGACAGGCACTCCGCGCGCGCCGCACCTTCCTTGGGCAGGAGCGCGTCGAACTTCTCGGCGAGGTAGACCAGGATCGCGCCCGACTCGAACACGCGCACGGGCTTGGGCCCGCTGCGATCGACCAGGGCGGGGATCTTGGAGTTGGGGTTGGCGGCCACGAAGCCGCTGCCGAATTGGTCGCCGTCGCCGATCTTGATCAGCCAGGCGTCGTATTCGGCGCCGCTGCGGCCCAGCGCCAGCAGCTCCTCCAGCATGATGGTGACCTTCTGGCCGTTCGGCGTGCCCAGCGAATAGAGCTGCAGCGGGTGGCGGCCGACGGGCAGTTCCTTGTCGTGCGTGGCGCCCGCGATGGGACGGTTGATGGTGGCGAAGCGGCCGCCGCTCGCCTTATCCCAGGTCCAGACTTTCGGCGGCGTGTAGTCGGAAGAGTTGCTCATGTCGAAATCCTCTGAGGATAGGTGTGGGCCCCAGTGTAGCGGCTCCCGGACGGCGGTGCGCACCGTCCGTCGTGGACAATATGCATGTCCCATGCATAGCTGTTCCTCGATTAACAAGGGCCGCCGGGGGGCATCATGCAGCGGGAATATCGTGCCGCGTCCAGCGCGGTTCCAGGCGCGCTCTTGCTCGCTCTGGCGATCGCGCTCGTGACCTCGGTCGGCGGCGTGCCAGCCGCGGCCGAGCCGACGCCAAGCTGGACGGGTTTCCACTTCGGCGGGCATGTGGGCGCGCTGGCCGGCGAGACGACCGTCGCCGATCCCGACGGTCCGCAGGTGTTCGGCGGCAACATCCTGGTGCCGGGCTTCCTCGCCGGCCTGCAGGTCGGCTACGACCGGCAGCTCACGCCGCGATGGGTCGCCGGGCTCGGGATAGACGCCAGCGTCGTCGCCGCGAGCGGGCGCAACACCTGCCTGCAATCGTCGATCGGCCTGATCGGATCGAGCTGCAAGGAGACGCCGCGCCTGCTGGCGACCATGACCGGACGCCTGGGCTTTCTCACCGAGCCGCACGGACGCACGATGATCTACGGCGACGGCGGCCTAGCCTGGATGCAGACGACCGTCTCGGCCAACCCGAACGCGGTGCCGCAAGGCTACAACTTCAGTGGCGATCCCGCCGAACAGGGCGAGCCGACCAGCATCACCGCCGGCACCTGGGGATGGACCGTGGGCGCCGGCGTCGAATATGCGCTCTCGCCCCGCTGGACGATGGATTGGGCCTACAACTACATGCGCTTCAGCGGCCTGCGCATGCCGACGCCCGAGACCATCGACGTCTCGACCAGCGGCGCGGTCAACGCCGTTCCGCCGACCAGCGCCGGCCTGATGGAGAACATGCACGTCTTCAAGATGGGCCTGAACTATCGCTGGGGCGGCCCTGCGGCGGCAACTCCGGACGGGTCGGCGAACTGGACCGAGGCATCGGCGGCGGAGCAATTGCCGGGCTGGGAATTTGAGGGCGGCCTGCGCTACTGGTACAGCTCGGGCCGGTACGTGAACGCCAATGGCTCGGCTTCCGTGCTCGTCTCGCGCCTGTCCTACGACAACCTGAACGCCCACACCGGCGAGGTCTTCGGCCGCGTCGATTCACCCATTGGCGTGTTCGTGAAGGGCTTCGTCGGCGCCGGCACGATCGTGAGCGGCAAGCACTTCGACGAGGATTGGGGCCTGCCGGCGGATTTCACGAACAACACGCCCATCGCCTACGAGGCCACCCAGTCCGAGGCCTTCGGCACGCTCAACTACCTGACGGCGGACGTCGGCTACAGTTTCATGCGCGGCCCCGGCCACAAGCTCGGGATGTTCCTCGGCTACAACCGCTATCGCACGGTCGTCAACGGCATGGGCTGCACCCAGCTTGCCAACTACAGCGCCGGCATCTGCGTCGATCCCACCGCCGCCAACATACCGACGATCACCCAGACAGACACCTGGCAGTCGGTGCGGGTCGGTGCGTCGGCGATCGTCGATATCGGCGGCGGCTTCGGCATCGGCGCCGACGTGGCCTACCTCCCCGTCGTCATGTACGACGGCCTGGACGAGCACCTGATGCGCACGCCGATCGTGCTGTTCCCGCTGCAGGGTGCGGGGCAAGGGGTGCAGGCCGAGATGATCCTGTCATACCGGGCGACCGACGCCATCAGCGTCGGTCTCGGCGGCCGCTATTGGGCGATGTGGAGCGGCAACGCCTACCAGGTCAACGTCCCCACCAATGCCTTCACGGTGAGCACCGAGCGCTACGGCGTCTTCCTCCAGCTCGCCTATCGATTCAGCCCGGGCTGAGGAGCACCAACGGCAATGAACTGGCTTTATTGGCTTCCCGAACCGCTGATGCTGCTGGCCAGCGTCACCACCGTGGTGCTGCTGATCGTCTTCCTGCCGCGGCTGCTCGGCCGGGTGCCGTTGCTGGCGCCCAACGCCGTCAACAGCGACTTCGTGCTGCGGCTGCAGAACACGCTGTTCACCATGACCGGGCTCGTCCTCACCTTCACTCTGGTGCAGGCGGACAACAACTTCCGCCGCGCCGACGCCGCGGTCTCGGCCGAGGCCACGCAGATCGACCAGCTCGACCGGCTGCTGTCGCGCTACGGCGACCCGGAGGTGACGGCGATCCGGCCGCAGCTCCACCGGTATGCCCAATCGATCGTCACCGACGAATGGCCCGACATGCTGCGCCAGCACGGCAATCCGGCGACGGCCCGGGCGTTCACGCCGATCTCGCGCCGCATTCTGGCGATCAGCCCGAACACGACGCGCGAATCGCTGATCTTCGCCGAGATGCTGAAGTCGCTCGACGCGATCGCGGAATCGCGCGGGCTGCGCCTCAACACCTTCTCGCTCGGGCTGCCGGCGGCCTATTGGGAGGTCGTGCTGTTCGCCATCGCCATGCTGGTGTTCGTGGGCGCCACGATCGAACAGACGCCGTTCCGCGTCGTCGTGCTTGCCGCCCAGACGGCCGTGGTCGGCGCCTTCGTCGGCTTCGTCTTCATCATGGACCAGCCCTACCGGGGCCAGACGTCGGTCAGCCCGGACGCGATCGTCAAGGTGATCGCCAACATGCACGCGCGCGCCGGCTAGGGCGCCGGCCGACCGATCTCGAACCACACCGCGTCCATGCCCTTGTAGACGACGTTCTTGCGGTAGGTGAGACCGAGCCGCTTCATCACCGCCTGCGAGGCAAGATTGTCCGGCTTGGTGATGGCGAAGATCGCCCCCAGCCCCACGGTCCCGAAGCCGAAAGCCAGCGCCGCCCGCGCCATCTCGGTGGCGTAACCGTTGCCCCAGGCCTCGGGATGCAGCGCCCACAGCACCTCGGTCGCCTCGAACTCGGGCACATAGTTGAGCCCGCCGTGGCCGATCAGCCGGCCGTCGCGGAACAGGCCCCACGGCGCGTAACGGCGCTCCTGCCACGACAGCTCGAAGCGCTCGATGGCGGCGCGCGCGGCGTCTATCGGGTCAAGATCCACCGGCGATAGCCACTTGGCCACGTCGGGGTGGTAGCGCATGCCGGCGTAGAGCTCGGCATCGGCCACGATCAGGGGCCTGAGGGTCAGGCGGTCGGTCTGGAGCACGGTCATCTTTACACAACTTTACACCAGCGACAGGGAGGCGAAATCGCCCGGGTCCATATCACCGTCACGGGGATAGCACCCAACACCCTCTCGATGGAGACAGACATGACGAAGATTGCAAACCTTGGAATGAAGACGATCCTGGCGACCCTCCTGGCCGGCAGCCTCGCAATCGGCGCCGGCGGCATCGCCTACGCCGACAACGTCGGCAAGACGTTCGACCCGGCGAAGTTCAACGAACACGTCGAGAAGCGCGTCGACAAGGCCCTGACCGGCACCGACGCCACCGTCGACCAGAAGAAGAAGGTCTCGGGCATCCTCGAGCAGGCCTTCAAGGACATGAAGCCCCTGCACGACCAGCGCGTCGAGAACCGCAAGGCGATGGCCGAGGCCATGCAGGCCCCGACGATCGACAAGGCCAAGATCGAGACGCTGCGCCAGGAGCAGATGAAGACCTCGGACGCGAGCTCCAAGCGCTTCACCCAGGCCCTGACCGACGCGGGCGACGTGCTGAGCGCCCCGCAGCGCCAGGCCTTCTTCAAGAGCTGGACGGCCCGCCACGAGCACGGCGACCGCCATCACGGCAAGCGCCACGGCTAAGCCGAGGTGAGTGACATCGCGGTCCGCTCGGCCTGATACTGGGCATCATGGCCGAGCGGATCCTGATGATCGACGACGACAGCCGCCTCGCCGGGATGGTCTCCGACTATCTCGGCGGGGCGGGCTTTCGTGTGACTGTGTCCGGCACCGCGCGCGAGGGCGAGGCGCTGTTGAAGCGCGAGGCCTTCGACGCGGTGATCCTCGATCTGATGCTGCCGGATTCCGACGGGCTCGACCTCTGCCGCCGGCTGCGCGGCACTTCCGATGTGCCGATCCTGATGCTGACGGCGCGCGGCGAGCCGATGGACCGCGTGGTCGGCCTCGAGATCGGCGCCGACGACTATCTCGCCAAGCCGTTCGAGCCGCGCGAGCTGCAGGCCCGGCTGCGCGCCATCCTGCGCCGCAAGGGCGCGCCCGTACGGGCCGACGTGCTGCGGTTTGGCCGGCTCGAGATCGACCGCGGCGGCCGCACGGTGCGGCTCGACGGCGAGGAGCGCATCCTCACCTCGTATCAGTTCGCGCTCCTGCTGGCGCTGGCCGAGCGCGCCGGCCGCGTGCTGTCGCGCGACGCGCTGATGGACGTGCTGAAGGGCGAGAAGCTCGAGGCCTTCGACCGCTCGGTCGACGTCCATGTGAGCCGCATCCGCGCCGTCCTCGAGGACGACCCCAAGAAGCCCCGCCGCATCCTGACGGTGCGCGGCACCGGCTACGTTTTCGCCCGCGAGCAGGACCGATGAGGCCGATGCCGTGTCCAAAATGAAAGAAAAGATTGCGCTGCGCGCGGCCCTGAGGTGTTCACGCGCGGTGTGCGTGCCCATCCTTCTGGGCGTTTCGAGCGCAAGCACTCGAAAGCGCCTTGATGCCGGGCGCGGCCCGGCTCCTCAGAATGAGGTCGTACTGATGGAACAAAGTAAACCTCACCCTGAGGAGCGCGCAGCGCGTCTCGAAGGGTGGGAGCCCGCACCGCGAGCGAACACCTCATGGCCGCGCGCAGCGCCGTCATTTCTTGCGCCAGCGCACGAGGCCGACCGGCCATGAATCGCCTCTATCTCCAGTTCTACGCCACCATCCTGCTGGTGCTCGCGGTGTTCGTGGGCGCGGCGGTGCTGACGTGGAAGCTGGCAGAAGACGAGACGCCGCAGTATCTCGACGTCGCGGCCGAGCTCACCGGGGCGCTGCTGCCCGACGCCGACGCGCCCGACATGGACGACCAGAAGGCGATCGACGCGCTGCACCGCAAGCTCAAGTTCGACCTCGCCCTCTATCGCCGCGACGGCAGCGTGCTGGGCATGGCCGGCCATCCGCCGCCGCGCTTCGATCCCTACCGCGCGCGCGTGGGCTGGCGGCGCGGCCGCGACGGCTCGACCTTCACCCTGCAGTTGCCCGACGGGCGCTGGCTGGTGGCGCGCCAAGTGCGCGAGCGGCCGAGCCCGACCCTGTGGATCGCGGGCTTCCTGGCGCTGCTGGCGGCCGCCATCGCCGTCGGCGCGTGGCCGGTCGTGCGGCGCCTCGGCAGCCGGCTCGAGCGGCTGAAGGCCGGCGTCGACCAGCTGGGCGGCGGCAATTTAGGCGCGCGGGTCAAGGTCGAGGGCCGCGACGAGGTGGCGGCGCTGGCCGAAAGCTTCAACCGCTCGGCCACGCGCATCGAGGAGCTGGTGGCCGCGCATCGCCTGCTGCTGGCCAACTGCAGCCACGAGCTGCGCACGCCGCTGGCCCGCATCGGCATGGCGGTGTCACTGCTGGGCGAGCAGGCCGATCCCAAGACCGCGCAGTCGCTCAGGCAGGACGTCGCCGAACTCGACCAGCTGATCGACGAAATCCTGCTGTCGAGCCGGCTCGAAGCCGTGCCCGGCCTCGAACGCCACGAGCCGGTCGATCTGCTGGCGACGGCGGCCGAGGAAGCCGCGCGCTACGACATCGAGGCCTCGGGCACGCCGGCCACCGTGTCGGGCGACCGGCTGCTGCTGCGCCGCGTGATCCGCAACCTGCTGGAGAACGCCGAGCGCTACGCCGGCGAGGGCGCCATCGACATCTCGGTGACGACCGCCAACGGCCGCGCGATCCTCGAGGTGCGCGACCATGGGCCGGGCGTGTCGCCGGACGAGCGCGAGCGTATCTTCGAGCCGTTCTATCGCCTGGCCGCCGCGCGCGAGACCGGCCGCGGCGCGGGCCTGGGCCTGGCCCTGGTGCGCGAGATCGCCCGGCGCCACGGCGGCGACGCGACCTGCCTGGCGGCAGACGGCGCCGGCAGCCGCTTCCGCATCGACCTCCCCGCCGTAGCCTGACGTGCCGCGCGTGCTCTTCGTTTGCGCGCAGAACCGCCTGCGCAGCCCGACCGCCGAGCAAGTCTTCTCGCAATGGCCCGGCGTCGAATGCGCGTCGGCCGGGGTCCACGATTCGGCCGACGAGCCGGTGAGCGGCGAGCTGCTCGATTGGGCCGAGATCGTCTTCGTCATGGAGCGCGCGCACCGCACCAAACTCGCAGCGCGCTTCCGGCGGCACCTCAACGGCAAGCGCGTGGTCTGCCTCGACATTCCCGACAAGTACAAATTCATGGAGCCGGCACTGGTCCGCCTGCTCGAGGCCAAGGTCGGCCCGTACCTGCGTTGAGCGTCGCCAGAGCCGGCATTTGGCGCTAGAAGAACGTCGGTAAACAGACGTTCATCCCAAGAGGGCGGCCATGGATTTCGACATTCCCGCGGAGATCGCGGCCTACCTGCGCGAGCTCGATCAGTTCATCGACCGCGAGATCCGGCCGCTCGAGCGCCAGGACGACAATATTCGTTTCTTCGACCATCGCCGCGAGCATGCGCGCACCGACTGGGACAATGACGGCCAGCCGCGTCCCGAGTGGGAGGAACTGCTCGCCGAGATGAAGCGGCGCGCCGACAAGGCGGGGCACCTGCGCTTCGGCCTGCCCAAGGCGCTGGGCGGCAAGGAGGGCTCCAACCTCGCCATGGCGATCATCCGCGAGCATCTGGCGCACAAGGGGCTGGGCCTGCACAACGACCTGCAGAACGAGAGCTCGATCGTCGGCAACTTCCCGGTGGCGCTGCTGCTGCACCGCTTCGGCACGCAGGAACAGAAGGACCGCTACATCGAGGGCATGTTCCGCGGCACCGAGCGCATCGGCTTCGGCCTCACCGAGCCGTTGCACGGCTCGGACGCCACCTTCATGGAGACTGTCGCCGTAAAGAAGGGCAGCGACTGGGTGATCAACGGCATGAAGCGGTTCAACACCGGCATGCACACCGCCACCGTCGACCTGGTGTTTGCCCGCACCTCCGGCAAGGTGGGTGAGCCGCGCGGCATCTCGGCCTTCCTGGTGCCGGTCAAGACGCCGGGCTTCAAGATCGAGCACATGTGGTGGACCTTCAACATGCCGTCGGACCATGCCGAGGTGTCGCTGACCGACGTCACCGTGCCGGGCTCGACGATGCTGGGCGAAGAAGGCCGCGGCCTCGACGTGGCCCAGACCTTCGTGCACGAGAACCGCATCCGCCAGGCCGCGTCGAGCCTGGGCGCCGCGCAATACTGCATCGACATGTCGGTGGCCTATGCCAAGAACCGCAAGGTGTTCGGCAAGGCGCTGGCGACCAACCAGGCGATCCAGTTCCCGCTGGCCGAGCTGCACACCGAGGCCGAGATGACGCGCGGGCTGGTGCGCAAGACGGCGTGGCACCTCGACCGCGAGCATCACATGAACGTCAGCGAATGGGTAGCGATGTCGAACTACCGCGCCAACCGGCTGGTGTGCGATGCCGCCGACCGCGCCATGCAGGTCCACGGCGGCATCGGCTATTCGCGCCACACGCCGTTCGAGCACATCTATCGCCATCACCGCCGCTACCGCATCACCGAGGGCTCGGAGGAGATCCAGATCCGCCGCGTCGCCGGCGCGCTGTTCGGCTTCTGGGGCGCGCAGAAGGCCTCGACCGAGCCCACGGCGGCGCCCAAGCGATGACGCCGCCGCCCGCCCGACGCGGGACGGGCGATGCGATCATGCTCGTGACCGCCCTGCTGATGGGCTCGAGCTATCCCTTCGCCAAGGACGTGCTCTCGGTCATGAGCCCGCTGCTCTACAGCGGCTCGCGCTACCTGGTGGCGGCGCTGTTCCTGTTCGCCGTACTGGCGCTGCGCCGCCAGCCGATCGGCCTGCCGCAGCGCGACTGGCTGGCGATCGTGCTGCTGTCGGTCGTGGGCGTCACCCTGTTCCAGGCATGCTGGGGGCTGGCGATGGCGCGCAGCGCGCCCGGCCTGGGCTCGATCGTCATGACCACGACCACCGCCTTCTCCGCCATCCTGGCGCGGCTGGCCGGGCGGCGGCTGTCGCGGCTCGGCTGGTCGGGCATCGTCATCGCCTTTGCCGGCGTCGTGCTGGTGGTGAACAACAGCCTGGCCCACGTCACCCTGGCCGCGGCGAGCCTCGACGGCGCGGCGATCTGGATGCTCTCGGCCTTTGCCTGGGCGCTCTATGTCGACCGCGCCGTGCCCTACAATCTGCGCCTGGGCACGCTCAGGGTGTTCGCCTGGACGACCCTGATCGGCTCGGCGGTGCTGCTGCCGATCTCGCTGATCTTCGATTCGCTGGGGGAATTCGGCCGCCTCGACGGCCGGCTGCTGGGCTTCTGGCTCTACACCGCCATCTTCCCGGTGGGCGTGGCCTTCCTCGGCCTGACGGCGGGACTGGAGCGGCTCGGGGTCAGCCGAGTCATGGTCTACATGTACCTGATCCCGGTGGCGGGCGTGGGCCTGTCGGCGGCGTTTTTCGGCGATCCCCTCACCCCGGCGCGCGTCCTGGGCGGCCTGATCGTGCTGTTGGGAGTGATTCTCACGCGCGTCGCGCTCGACCGCGCCGCCCGCCTTCCTGTAGAAGGAAGCGCAACTTAGAGGGATTCCAATGGCCCGGAAGGCCGTGAAAAAAGCCGCTGCAAAGAAGGCGGCGCCCAGAGCCGCAGGCCCCGCGCTCACCACGCCCGGCACCGGCGGCCGGCGCGCGTCGGTTTCGCGTCAGACCAAGGAGACGCGGATCTCGGCCGCGATCAACCTCGACGGCACCGGCAAGTACGACATCAAGACCGGCATCGGCTTCCTCGATCACATGCTCGAGCAGCTCTCGCGCCACAGCCTGATCGACATCACGCTCCGCGCCGAAGGCGACCTGCACATCGACTATCACCACACGACCGAGGACTCGGGCATCGTGCTGGGCGAGTGCCTGCAGAAGGCGCTGGGCAACCGCGCCGGCATCCGCCGCTACGGCAGTGCCGTGATCCCGATGGACGAGACGCTGACCGAGGTGGCGCTCGACGCCTCCAACCGGCCGTACCTGATCTGGAAGGTGAATTTCTCCAAGCCCAAGCTCGGCACCATGGACACCGAGTTGTTCAAGGAGTGGTTCCAGGCCTTCGCGCAGCTCGGCGGCCTCACGCTGCATGTGTGGAACCACTACGGCGACAACAACCACCACATCGTCGAGAGCTGCTTCAAGGGCCTGGCGCGCGCGCTGCGCACGGCCTGCGAGGTCGATCCGCGCCAGACCAGCGCCGTGCCCAGCACCAAGGGCGTGCTTTGACGTCCCCATGACTGTAGCAATCGTCGATTACGGCTCGGGCAATCTGCGCTCCGCCGCCAAGGCCTTCGAACGCGCCGCCCGCGAGAGCGGCACCAACGAGCGCGTGCTGGTGACGGCCAATCCCGGCGACGTCGCCGCCGCCGACCGCATCGTGCTGCCGGGCGTCGGCGCCTTCGCCGACTGCCGCGCCGGCCTCTATGGCGTGCCCGGTATGGTCGACACCTTGCAGCGCGAGGTCGTCGAGCGCGGCAAGCCTTTCCTCGGCATTTGCGTCGGCATGCAGCTCATGGCCACGCGCGGCGTCGAATACGGCATCCACGCCGGCCTCGACTGGATCGCCGGCGACGTAGTCCGCATCGCCCCCCCCGACAAGACGCTCAAGATCCCGCACATGGGCTGGAACGAGCTGCTCGACCTCAAGCCCCATCCGCTGCTCGAAGGCCTCAAAGCACACGATCACGCCTATTTCGTGCATTCCTTCCAGCTCCAGACAGCCGCGCCCGCGACTGTGCTGGCGCGCACCGAGTACGGCGGGCCGATCACCGCCGCGGTCGGCCGGGACAATATGGCCGGCACGCAGTTCCATCCGGAGAAGAGCCAGGCCACCGGCCTGCGGCTGATCGGCAATTTCCTGCGCTGGAAGCCCTAAAAAGAGCAACCGGACCGCCACGCCTGCGTTGGCTGCGTTGAGGCAGAGTGGGCAAACCGCCAGCTTGGGCCCCGTCAGCAGCCAGCAGCATGGAGTCCATCGTGGAAGCGCCCCGTCTCGAACGCCGGCTTGTCGCCGTACTCGCCGCCGACATCGTGGGCTATAGCCGCCACATGGAACGCGACGAGACCGGCGCGCTGGCCACCCTGTCGCGCCTGCGCGTCGTCGCCGACGAGTTGATCGCCGGCCACAGCGGCCGCATCACCGGCACCGCCGGCGACAGCATCCTGGCTGAATTCTCCAGCGTGGTCGATGCGCTCGACTGCGCGGTCAAGATCCAGACCGGCGTCGCCAAGTCCGGCGAGGACCAGGCGCCCGAGCAACGCATGCAGTTCCGCATCGGCGTCAACGTCGGCGACGTCATGGTGAAGGACGGCGACATCTTCGGCGACGGCGTCAACATCGCCGCCCGCCTCGAGACCCTCGCCCGGCCGGGCGGCATCTGCGTGTCGCGCGGGGTGCGCGACCACGTGCGCAAGATGGGCCGCTATGCCTTCGAGGACCTGGGCGAGCAGAGCGTGAAGAACATCGCCCAGCCGATCCGCGCCTTCCGCCTGCACGGCCTGGAGGAAGGCGCGGCCGATCCGGCCGTGGCCGATCCGCCGCTCGGCCTTGCCTCGACGCCGGCGCCGCCCGTCAGCACGCCGGCACCGTTCGAGTTGCCGTTCTGGGACGCGATCAAGGAGAGCAAGGACCCCGCCGAGTTCGCGGCCTATCTCGAGCAATATCCCCACGGCGTCTTCGCCCCGCTGGCCGAAGCGCGCCGCGAGGCGTTGCAGGCCGAGCCGTCGGAGCCGGCCCCAATCGCGCCCCCAGTCCCGGCCCCGCCATCGGACGTCGCGACCATGGAGCTGGCCTTCTGGGAGTCGATCAAGGAAAGCACCGACCCGGTCGAGTTCGCGGCCTATATCGAGCAGTATCCGGAAGGCTCGTTCGCCAGCCTCGCCGAGGCGCGCCGCCAGTCGCTGCTGGAGACACAGGCGGCGCCCCCATCCGAGAGCACTGAAGCCGACACGACGGAACTCACCTTCTGGGACTCGGTGAAGGACAGCGACAATCCCGCGATGTACGCAGCCTACTTGGAGAAATATCCCGAAGGCGCCTTCGCCACCTTGGCCAGTGCGCGCATCGACGAGCTGGGCGCCGCGGCCTGATCGGCCTTGCCAGCGCGACCCCCCGGAGAACCAGCGAAACCCGGTCGGGGCGACGGGCGTTGAAGGAAGACACCTTCACCGCAGGAGATGCCCATGCATGCCGAAGCCATGATGTCGACACATCCCAAGGTCAATGGCGACGTCGACAAGCTCCTGACCCGGTGCATCGAGGTCTGCATCGATTGCGCCCAGGTCTGCCGCGCGTGCGCCGATGCCTGTCTCGCCGAGGAAATGGTGGCGATGCTGCGGGGCTGCATTCGGTTCGACCTCGATTGTGCCGACCTGTGCGATGCCACGGCTGCGATCCTGACGCGGCGCACTGACAGCAACGACGAGGTGCTGAAGCACTTGGTCGACACCTGCGCCGAGGCCTGCCGCATCTGTGCCGACGAATGCGGCAGGCACGGCACCCAGCACGCTCATTGCAAGATCTGCGCGGAGACCTGCCGCGTCTGCGAGCAGGCCTGTCGCGACGCCTCGCCCGCGATCCTGCTGCCGCGGCAATAGTCGAATCAGTGACGGATCAGGCGTCTACCTGGCGGTCAGGATCCAGCCCTTGATCCGGTCGACGGTCTCTTTCTCGATGCCGTAGTAGCCGTGGTGGGCGTAGGCCTCGCAGTCGTCGCCGGTCGACTTGCCGCCGTCCATCTCGATCAGCTCGGTGCCGTACTTGTTGTGTGACGAGATGCCGGCCGACGGGTTGGTCACCTTGCAGGCGTCCATCTTGTGCAGGACGATCAGGTTGCGGCTCCTCAGGTTGCGCGGGTCGAAGCCCGCGATGCTGCTCATCGACGAGCTGTGCACGAAGCCCGCGACCTGTCCGTCGAGCGACTTGGCGAGCGACATCGTGGCCTCGGTGCTACGCGACGTGCCGATCACATAGATCGCGATCTTGCCGTAGCGGCGCTCGAGGTCGCGCACGATCACCATGATGCGGTCGGGCGTCGTCGTGGCGTCGGTCGAGGCGGCGACGAACTGCGGGTCGGCGAACAGCTCGCGCGAGCGGATCAGGAAGTTGCCACCGCCCGAGAAGGCGATCTTCGCTCTCTCCATGTGGGGGCCCATGCGCCCGTTGCCGCCCGGCATCAGGATGACGCCGTAGTGGATCGTGACCGGGTTACGGGTCGTGAGCACGTAGTTGAGCTTGTCGCCCGACGAGAGATCGGCGCTCGCCAGCTCGTCGTTTGCCAGCGCCGTGCCGCTGCCGGCCGCCAGCAACAGAAAAGCGGCCAGCAGGAAATTTCTCATCAGCGCTCCCGATTGTCGATGTCGCGCGCCATGACCTCGCGCTTGCCGACGTGATTGGCCGAACTTACCACGCCTTCGCGCTCCATGCGCTCGACGATGCGGGCGGCGCGGTTGTAGCCGATCTGCAGATAGCGCTGGACGAAGCTCACGCTGCACTTGCGCTCGCGGGCGACCAGGGCGATCGCCTGGTCGTAGAGCGCGTCGCTCTCGACTTCCTCGCCCTCGCCCGGTCCGCCTGGACCACCCTCTTCACCGTCGGGATCGTCGGTGACGGATTCGATGTAGGCCGGCGCGCCCTGGGCGCGCAGGTGGCGCACCACGTCCTCGACCTCGGTGTCGCTGACGAAGGGACCGTGCACACGCGCAATCTTGCCGCCGCCGGCCATGTAGAGCATGTCGCCCTGGCCCAGAAGTTGCTCGCCGCCCTGTTCTCCGAGGATGGTGCGGCTGTCGATCTTGGACGTGACCTGGAACGAGATGCGGGTCGGGAAGTTGGCCTTGATGGTGCCGGTGATGACGTCGACCGACGGCCGCTGCGTGGCCATCACGACATGGATGCCGGCGGCGCGCGCCATTTGCGCCAGGCGCTGGACGGCGGCCTCGATCTCCTTACCGGCGACCAACATCAGGTCGGCCATCTCGTCGATGATGACGACGATGAAGGGCAGTGGGTTGAGGTCGATCTCCTCTTCCTCGAAGGTCGGCCGGCGGGTCTCGGGGTCGATGCCGGTCTGGATCTTGCGGATCAGCGGCACGCCCTTGCGGCGCGCTTCGCCGAGCTTCTCGTTGTAGCCCGCAATGTTGCGCACGCCCTGGGCGCTCATCGCGCGATAGCGGTCCTCCATCTCGCGCACCACCCACTTCAGCGCCACGATCGCCTTGCGCGGCTCGGTGACGACGGGCGTGAGAAGATGCGGGATGTCCTGATAGACGCTGAGCTCCAGCATCTTCGGGTCGATCATGATAAAGCGGCACTTGTCCGGCGACAGCCGGTAGAGCAGCGACAGGATCATGGTGTTGACGGCGACCGACTTGCCCGAGCCCGTCGTGCCGCCGATCAGCAGATGCGGCATGCGGGCGAGATCGGCGATCACCGGATCGCCGCCGATGTCCTTGCCGAGCGCCAGCGGCAGGCCGAGGCGGTTGTCCTCGTAGTGCTTGGTCGACAGCAGCTCGCGCAGGAACACCGTCTCGCGCTTGATGTTGGGCAGCTCGATGCCGATGACGTTGCGGCCCGGCACGGTGGCGACGCGGGCGGACACCGCACTCATCGAGCGGGCGATATCGTCGGCCAGGCCAATGACGCGGCTGGCTTTCGTGCCGGGCGCCGGCTCGAGCTCGTAGAGAGTCACGACGGGGCCCGGCCGCACCTTGACGATCTGGCCCTTGACGCCGAAATCGTCGAGCACGGTCTCGAGCAGGCGCGCGTTCTGCTCGAGCGCGCTCTCGTCGATCTTGGTCTCGGTCTGCACCCGCGACGGCAGCGACAGCAGATCGAGCGGCGGGAGCTGATAGGGACCGCCGCCGAGGTCGAGCTCGCGCTGGTTGGCCTTGGCGGCGCGCTTGCTCTGCGCCACCGTCGACTTGCGCGGCACGATCTTGACGCCGGCCTGCGACGGTTCGGCCTCGATCGCGTCGGGCGTGAAGGGATTTTCGTCCTCGGCGTCGTCGTCGAGTGCGCCCTCTTCCGATGCAGCGACGGCAGAGCGCGCCACCACCTGCGTGGGCGCGAAGGTCACGACCTCGCGCGGCAGCTCGTCGACCATTGAGCAGGACGCCTGCTCGGGCGCCTGCGCCGTAGCCCGAGCCCGGCGCGAGAAGATCGGCTCGATGCGTAGGCCGGCCAGGCGGTCGAACAGCGTGCGTTCGCGCACCGATTCGACCGGTGCCGCCACCAGCGCCTCGTCGTCGAACGCCGGCGGCGCGTGCGGGTTGAGGTCGACCGGCGCCTGCGGGATCTCGGCCGCGGCGCGTTCGATCGGCGCGAACGGCGCATCGACCATCAGCGACTCGCGCGCCGGCAGGCCGACGCCCTCTTCCGGGATCTGCTCGAAGTGATTGTCGAAGCGCGAGGGATCGTACTGGCTGGCGTCGATCTCGCCCGGGATCTCGGCGTAACCGACCGACGGGCTCGGCGGCTCGACGTCCTCGTCGAGCGACTGCGGCTTGCCGCGCCACAGGCCGACGCCGGCCCGCATCAGCCAGACGCACCAGATGAAGGGCGCGCGCAGGATGCGGAAGATCAGCGGCAGGTCGGTGCGGTTCATGCCCAGTGCCGGCGCCATGGCGATGAAGGCCAAGGCAGCGCAGCCCGGCTCGATCAGCGCCAGGCTGCCGCCGCTCGAATGGCTGAGCACGAACTCGCGGAACTGGCCGATCAGCGCGATGCCGACCAGGCCGCCGGCGCCGGCATGGGTGGCCGCGCCGCCGACGTCGCCCAGGCCCTCGCAGGCCACGCTCATCATCAGCAGCGCCAGCAGCAGCAGCGACAGGCGCAGGCCGAAGAAACCGAGGTGATGCGTGCGCACCATCCGCACGCCCCAGGTGATCAACGCCACCGGCACCAGGCAGATGGCGAGCCCGAAGGTCTGCAGCAGCAGGTCCGAGACATAGGCGCCGGGCAGGCCCATCAGGTTGGCGGGCGCGTTACCGGTGGCGTGATTGAGCGACGGATCGGCGGTGTTGAAGGTGAAGATCGCCATCAGCAGCAGCACGCCAGCGACGGCGATGGCCGCGCCGATCAGCTCCATCATCCGCCGGCGCAGGAAGTCGCGGCCGCCCTCGGGCAGGATCGCCATCTTGCGCGGTGCCGCCGAACCGATGCCCATCATGGCCATCGCCCCACCCTCACAGGACCGACGCGAGGCGCGACAGCCCCTCGCGCGTGGTCTTCTCGTCGTGCACCAGCGCCACGCGGATGTAGCGCGCCGCGGTGTTGGTGCCGTCGGTCTCGAGGCAGGCATAGGCGCCCGGCAGCACCTTGACGTGCGCCTCGCGCCACAGCCTGCGGGTGGCGTCCTCGCCGTCGCCGACGTCGAGCCACAGAAAGAAGCCGCCGCCCGGCGTGTAGTAGCGGAAGCGGTTGTGCAAGATCTGCTCGGCAATCCTGAAATTCTTGACGTACCAGTCACGCGTCGTGACGGGATGGGTCTCCTCGTTCCACAGCGCGACCGACGCCTTCTGGACGGCGATGGGAATCTGCGGGCCGCCGTAGGTGCGCCAGCGCAGGATCATCGCCACCAGCGCAGGATCGCCGGCGACGAAACCCGAGCGCAGGCCAGCCGCGTTCGAGCGCTTCGACAGCGAATGGAAGACCACCAGATTGTGGAATGGATCTGCGGCCTCGGTCTCGTCGATCTCGAGCGCCGCCTCGAGCGCGCCGGGCGGCGGCGCGTCGGTGTAGATTTCGGCATAGCACTCGTCGACCGCCAGCACCGTGTCGTGCTTGCGGCACAGGCGCAGCAGCTTCTGCAGATAGTCCTTGCCCGCGATCGCGCCCTGCGGATTGGCCGGCGAGCAGAGATAGATGACGGTCAGGCGCTTCCACGTCGCCTCGTCGATCTTGTCGAACTCGGGCAGGAAGCCGTTCCCGGCGTGGGCGTTGACCAGCAGCGGCTCGGCGCCCGACATCACCGCGCCGCCGAGATAGGCCTGATAGAACGGATTGGGCAGCGCCACGATCGGCCTGGCCCCGCCCTTCTGCTGCGGCGTGGCGACGGAGGCGATGATGTAGACGCCTTCCTTGCTGCCGGCCGTCGGATGGACGTGGCGATTTGGATCGAGCAGGCCCTTGGGCAACCGATAGCGGCGCGTCAGCCAATCGCAGATCGCGACGTTCAGTTCGGGCAGTCCCTGGTTGGGCGGATAGCGGTTCCAGCCGTCGATCTCGTCGTTGACGATCTGGCGGGCGAAGGCGGGCATGGCGCCCTGCGGCTCGCCGACCGACATGTTGATCATCGACAGGTTCGCCGGCGGCGCGATCGGCGCCAAAAGAGCGTTCAGCCGCGCGAACGGAAAATCGGTCAACGTCTCGGTAAGGCGCGGATTGAACATCCAGGACCATCGCAACGAACAGGGCCGGCCGCGGAAGTCCCCGGCCGGGGTAACTATGGTCCTATTCTATGAAACAAATTACCCAATAACAACAACGAACTAGAGACCATTCTTAACACTTGACTACGGCCAAAGCCTATTGGACGCGCTCGCCGTGGAGAACGGTGTCGAGGCCCTCGGTTTCCTCGTCCTTGGTCACCCTGAGGCCCACCATCACGTCGACGACCTTGAGGATGATCCAGGTCATCACCCCGCAGAAGATCCCGACCGCGAGCACGCCGTAGATCTGGGTCAGGATCTGGCCGGCATGGCCGTCGACCAGGCCGACCGCCCCGCCCTTGTTGACGTCGTTGATCGCCCGCGTGGCGAAGACGCCGACCAGGATGGTGCCCAGAATGCCGCCGACGCCGTGCACGCCGAACACGTCGAGCGTGTCGTCGTAACCGAGCCGGATCTTGAGCACGATCGAGGCCCAGTAGCAGACCGAGCCGGCGGCCAGACCAATCACCATCGCCGCCCACGGCTCGACGTAGCCCGCCGCGGGCGTGATCGTGCCGAGCCCGGCCACGGCGCCCGACAGGATGCCGAGCACCGAGGGCTTGCCGCGCGCCGACCACTCGATCGTCATCCAGGCCAGCGCCGCGACCGAGGCGGAGATGTGGGTGTTGAGCATGGCGTTGCCGGCAAGCTCGCCTGAGGAGAGCGCCGAGCCCGCATTGAAGCCGAACCAGCCGACCCACAGCAGCGAGGTGCCGATCAGGGTCAGCACCAGGTTGTGCGGCGCCATGTTCTCGTGGCCGTAGCCGTGGCGCCGGCCAAGCACGAGGGCGCACACGAGGCCCGCCATACCGGCGTTGAGGTGGACGACGAGGCCGCCGGCGAAATCCAGCACGCCCATCTGGCCGAGGAAGCCGCCGCCCCACACCGAGTGCGTCACCGGCACGTAGACCAGCAGCAGCCACAGCGCCATGAACCACATCATCGCCGAGAACTTCATGCGCTCGGCGAAGGCGCCGGCGATGATGGCCGGCGTGATGATGGCGAAGGTCGCCTGGTACATCAGGAAGACGTTCTCGGGCACCGTCTTGGCCAGCCCGTGGACCGAGCCCTGCAAGCCCGAGCCGAAGGCCCGCGACAGCGAGCCCAGCATGCCGTTCATGGCCCCGCCGTCGGTGTAGGCCAGCGTATAGCCGACGGCGAACCACAGCACCGTCACCAGGGCCGCGACCGCGAAGGCGGTGACCGCCGTGGCCAGCACGTTCTTCTTGCGCACCATGCCGCAGTAGAAGAGCGAGAGGCCCGGGATGTTCATCATCAGGACCAGCGCCGTGGCGATCAGAATCCAGGCGGTGTCGCCGGTGTCGATGACGGGTTTGTCGGCAGCCTGCGCGACCGAGATCGATGCGATGGCCATCGCGACTCCGGCGACGGCACGCAAGGCAGCACTGCGCATGTTTCCCCCAAAACGCCGATTTTGCTCGTTATACCTGTAAAATCGCGCCGGAAATAGTCCTGCTCCGGCGCGTCAATTCACAGGGGAGCTAGAGGGCGTTGGAGCCCGATTCGCCGGTGCGGATGCGGACGGCCTGCTCGACCGGGGTGACGAAGATCTTGCCGTCTCCGATCTTGCCGGTGTGGGCGGCGCGCTGGATCGCCTCGATGGCGCGCTCGACCTGGGTGTCGTCGACGACGATCTCGATCTTCACCTTGGGCAGGAAGCTCACGAGATACTCCGCGCCGCGATAGATCTCGGTCTGGCCCTTCTGCCGGCCGAAGCCCTTGACCTCGCTCACGGTCAGTCCCGAGACGCCGACCCCGGTCAGCGCATCGCGCACGTCGTCCAACTTGAACGGCTTGATGATGGCGGACACGAGTTTCATCGAATGGATCTCCTGCGAAGGCGCCAAGAGTGGCGTGTCCCCGCGGCGGCGTCAAATTGCGACCGCCAACAAGAAAGTCCGGCGGGACCAGCCGCCGGACTTGAGTTGTCGCCACCGCAACGGTGGCGAATCGGAAACCGGGAGAAGAGTTTCCGAGGTTCGGGAGGACTAATGCACCGTCTCGCCGTGCAGGTTGATGTCGAGGCCTTCGACCTCCTCTTCTGTGGTGACCCGCAGGCCGATCATCGCGTCGATGACCTTGAGGATGATGAAGGTGGCGATGGCACACCATGCCATGCACACCAGGCAGCCCCAGAGCTGCGTCAAGACCTGGCCGGCATTGCCGTCGATCAGGCCCTTCTTGCCCTCGCCGCCGATCGCCTCGACGGCGAACACGCCGGTCAGCATGGCGCCGAGGAAGCCGCCGACGCCGTGGACGCCGAAGGCGTCGAGTGAGTCGTCGTAGCCCAGCGCCTTCTTGAGGCCGGTCGCCGACCAGAAGCAGACGACGCCGGCGGCGATGCCGATCACTAGCCCGCCCGTCGGGTTGACGAAGCCGGAGGCCGGCGTGATCGCGACCAGGCCCGCGACCGCGCCGGAAACGATGCCGAGCACCGAGGGCTTGCCGCGGATCAGCCACTCCGCGAACATCCAGCCGAGCGCCGCGGCGGCCGTGGCGATCTGCGTCACCGCCATCGCCATGCCGGCGCTGTTGCCGGCGCTGACCGCCGAGCCGGCATTGAAGCCGAACCAGCCGACCCACAGCAGCGAGGCGCCGATCACCGACAGCACGAGGTTGTGCGGCGCCATGTTCTCGGTGCCGTAGCCCTTGCGCTTGCCCATCACCAGCGCGCAGACGAGGCCCGCAACGCCGGCGTTGATGTGCACGACCGTGCCGCCCGCGAAGTCCAGCACGCCCCAGTCGCCGAGGAAGCCACCGCCCCACACCCAGTGGGCGATCGGCGCGTAGACCAGCAGCGACCACAGCGCCATGAACCACATCATCGCCGAGAACTTCATGCGCTCGGCGAAGGCACCGGCGATCAGGGCCGGCGTGATGATGGCGAAGGTCATCTGGAAGCACATGAAGACCGACTCGGGGATGGTCTTGGCGAGGTCGTTCACCGCATCGAGTGCCATGCCCGACAGGAAGACGCGGCTCATGCCGCCGATCACGGTGTTGCCCGAGGTGAAGGCGAGGCTGTAGCCGATCACCATCCAAAGGATCGTGACCAGACAGGTGATGGCGAAGCTTTGCATGACGGTGGCGAGCACGTTCTTCTTGCGCACCATGCCGCCGTAGAACAGCGCCAGGCCCGGGATGGTCATCATCAGCACGAGTGCCGTCGACGTGAGCATCCAGGCGGTGTCGCCGCTATCGAGCTTCGGCTTCTCGTCGGTCGCCAGGGCCAGGGCCGGCAGGAGCAGTGGGGCGGCCGTCCCCAGGCCGATCACCGCGGATTTGAAACTACGTCGCATCGCTCTTCCCTCGAGTTTTGAGTTTTGGTGCTGACAACCCTCGATCAAAGGGCTTCCACGCCGGCTTCGCCGGTGCGGATGCGGATCGCCTGTTCGACGGAAAGGACGAAGATCTTGCCGTCGCCGATCTTCCCGGTTCCCGCGGCCTTGCGGATCGTCTCGAGCGTGCGCTCGACCAGCGCGTCGTCGATCACGACCTCGATCTTCACCTTGGGCAGGAAGCTCACGGAGTATTCGGCGCCGCGATAGATCTCGGTCTGGCCTTTCTGGCGGCCGAAGCCCTTTACTTCGCTGACCGTCAGGCCGTGGATTCCGAGGGCCATCAGCGCGTCCCGCACTTCGTCCAGCTTGAACGGCTTGAAAATCGCCATCACCATTTTCATTGCGCCTGTCCTCCATCGGGTCGATGCCCCCGAAAACACGTCGACGAGCAAGCAAACCCCATGCCAAGGGCGTGAATTACGCCGCCGGCGACCGGCACGTCGCTTGCTCGATGCACACCGATGGAAAATCACAAATCCAGGTTTTCCAGCCGGTCGGGCGGCAGGCTTGCCGCCCGACCGTCGGGCTGCCATTAGAGCCCCATGCACAGCGAACGGTTCGACCTCGCCGTCGTGGGAGCGGGACTGAACGGCAGCCTGCTGGCCCTTGCCGCGGGCGAGGCCGGCCTGCGGACGGCCCTGATCGACCGCGTGCCGCTCACCGCGATGACCGCCGCGGGCTTCGACGGCCGCACCACCGCCATCGCCTACACCAGCCAGAAGCTGTTCGCCGCCGTCGGCGTCTGGGACGAGGTCGCGGGCGAGGCCGAGCCGATCCTCGACATCCGCATCTCCGACGCCGGCCACGACGGCCGCGCCAGCCCGCTGTTCCTGCATTTCGACCATCGCGAGGCCGCGGCCGAGGGCGCTGCCGCCGCGCCGATGGGCTGGATCGTCGAGAACCGCTTCCTGCGTGCCGCCCTCCTGCGCCGGCTCGCCGCCTGCCCACAGGTCGAGCTGATTGCCCCGGACGAGGCCGTCGACACCGCGCGCGATCTCGACCGCGCCGCGATCACCCTGAAGAGCGGCCGCACGATCGACGCGCGCCTGGTCGCGTCCGCCGAGGGCCGCGGCGGCTCGATGCGCGAGGAGGCCGGCATCGGCGCACGCGTCTGGTCGTACGGCCAGATCGCCATCGTGCTGGTCGCCCGCCATGCCGAGCCGCACCGCGGCGTGGCGCAGGAGAAATTCCTGCCGGGCGGGCCGTTCGCGATCCTGCCGATGCGCGACGGCGCGAACGGGGAGCATCGCTCGTCGATCGTGTGGACCGAGCGCGCCGGCCTGGCGCGCCGCCTGCTCGAGCTCGAGCCGCCGCGCTTCCAGGCCGAGTTCGCCCGCCGTTTCGGCGATTTCCTGGGCACGGTAGAGCCTATCGGCCCGCGCTGGTGGTTCCCGCTCGGGCTAGTCCATGCCGACCGCTACATCGACCAACGGCTGGTGCTGGTGGGCGACGCCGCGCACGGGCTGCATCCGATCGCGGGCCAGGGTTACAATCTTGGCGTTCGCGACATCGCGGCCTTGGTCGAGGTGCTGGTCGACGCCAACCGGCTCGGCCTCGACATCGGCGCGGCCGACACGCTCGAGCGCTACGCGCAATGGCGGCGCGCCGACAACTTCGCCATGGTTGCCGCGACCGACCTGCTGAACCGGCTGTTCTCCAACGACATCGGCCCGCTGCGCCTGCTGCGCGACGCGGGCCTGGCCGGCGTCAACCGCATCGCGCCGCTGCGCCGCTTCTTCGTGCGCCATGCGATGGGCATGGTCGGCGACCTGCCGAAGCTGATCCGCGGTGAACGTCTCTAGATAAAGAAACGGCCGGGCTTTGGGCCCGGCCGTTCCGGCGAACGAGTAAGCAGCGAACGAGAGATTACTGGATCACGATCTCGACGCGGCGGTTCTGCGGCTCGCGCACACCGTCGGCGGTCTGGACCAGCGGCTGGCTCTCGCCGCGACCGAGGACGGAGATCGCCGTCGCCGGCACGCCTTCGCGCACCAGTGCATCCTTGACGGCATTGGCGCGACGCAGCGACAGCGCCATGTTGTAGTCGTCCGGACCCGACTTGTCGGTGTGGCCGGTCGCCGTCACGCGCGCGCTACCCTTGGTCTTGTAGGTCTGCGCCACCTGACGCAGCGTGTTCATCGCCTGGGCGGAAATGTCCGAGCGGTCCCAGTCGAAGAACACCATGAACGACGGAGCCTGCGGAGCAGCCGGAGCCGGAGCGGCCGTGGCGACTTCCGCCGGGGCACCGAATTTCATCTGCAGCTGGATCATCGCGATGAGGTTGTTGTTCTGGAAACCCTGGCCCTGCATGGTCGGGGTGCTCGTGCCGAAGTAGCGACCCTCAAGGTTCACGCGGAACTGCGAGTCGATGTTGTAACCGACACCGATAATGCCCTGGTAGGCGAAGACGGTGTTGTTGTCCTGCGCGTTGAGCGCCGACACCTTTTCGAAGGCGACACCGGCACCGGCACCGATGTAGGGGACGATCGTCCCGCCTGCGTTGAAGTCGTACAGGATGTTCGCCATGACGGCGATTTCATCCTTGGTCGCGCCGAAACCCTGCGAAGCGCCGCTCACGGTCGCCTTGCTGTTGTTGTACAGGCCTTCGAGTTCGACACGCGGGCCGACGAAGTCGTAGCCGATCATGCCGCCGAACGAGTAGCCGATGGCCGGATATAGCGAGGACTGGCCGAACGGCGTGCCGACGCCGCTCTGGAACATGTAGTTGCCGCCAGCTTCGACGCCGGCATAGAAGCCGGGGTACTGGAGGGTCTGAGCCTGGGATGCCAGCGGGAGCAGAGCGAGCGCGGCGGCACCTATCAGAGCATTTTTCATCATAAAGACGATTCCTTTTGGAAATGACGCACGCGGGTCCCCGTGACCCGCTGAGGCAGCATCAACACAACGGAACCTGCAGAAAATTCGTTGCTGACCGGGAACCGTCCAAGCCACTTCGCGGGTGGCTGTGGCAGACGAGCAACACTCTTGCTTGCTTGCTTGCTTGCTTGCTTGCTTGCTTGGCTGGGCGGCCTGGTTCGCCCGGCACCGCCCGACCGTTCCCGGACCGTACCTAGTATGAAACTTGGATGGCGGCCCATAAATATTGTAGCTGGCCCGCCTTATTGGGGGTACGATTCCTTCGTCAGCACAGGAGGTTGCTTATCCGTCCAAGGACGATGCGCCCCGGCGGAACGTGGATCACCGATGGGTTTCCATCGCGTGCCCTCTCAGCCGCCTCCCTGCTCGATCTTCGATCGACGCCTCCGCTTTGCGGGGGCGTTTTTTGTTTACCCCAACAGCTTCCGGAGTCTGCCAATGGCCAAACGCGCCGCACGCCGTGCCAAGTTGCACGCCATCGATAGCGACCGTGTCCACAGCCTCGTCTTCGATCACACCCCCGCCAACGACAGAGACCAAAGCTACGTTCGGAAGGTACGCCCCCGCAGCGACAACCAGCGCCGCCTCATGGAGGCGATCGACGCCAAGCCGCTCACCCTGGCGGTCGGCCCGGCCGGCACCGGTAAGACCTACCTGGCGATCTGCGCCGCCGTCGAGGCGCTGGAATCGGGCTCGGTATCGCGCATCGTCCTGTCCCGCCCGGCGGTCGAAGCCGGCGAGAACCTGGGCTTCCTGCCCGGCGACATGCGCGAAAAGCTCGATCCCTATCTGCGCCCGCTGTGGGACGCGCTGAACGACCGTCTGGGCGCCAAGCGGCTGCGCCAGAACCTCGACGACGGCACGATCGAGATCGCGCCCGTGGCCTTCATGCGCGGCCGCACGCTCAACAACAGTTTCGTGCTGATCGACGAGGCGCAGAACTGCACCTATGGGCAGCTCAAGATGCTTCTGACGCGGCTGGGCTGGCACTCCACCATGGTAATGACCGGAGACCCCGACCAGACCGATCTCCTGCCGGAACTGTCGGGCCTGGGCGATATCGCCCGGCGGCTCGACGGCTTCGAGGATGTCGCCGTCGTGCGCCTGCTCGACACCGATGTGGTCCGCCATCCGCTGGTCGGCCGCATGCTGTCGGTGCTGTAAAGCGACCGATTTTATCCACATATCGAAGCGCGACAGACGATCAGGTCAAAACAGGAACATTTGTCGCCGCAGCAGAGTTTTATGGGCTTTCCGGGGCCTGAATAAGCAAGTCCGAACAATGCACTAGGTTGAGGGTGGCGGTGCGCTGCCACCCTCCCTACATTGAGTCAATACAGTGACTCCCGTGTAACGCCGGGAGCGCTTCGGACTTCCTCACAGACTTCCCCACATGCCGTGATCGACGCAACCGACACCGAACAAAAGCCGAGCGACGGCCCGTCAGAAAACGTGGCTGAAAGCGTGGGCGAAGGCACCCTGGCCGAGGGCATGCGGATCATTGCCGATTTCGTGCGCACCCTTCCGCGCAAGCCCGGCGTCTACCGCATGATCGCCGCCGACGGCGAGGTTCTGTACGTCGGCAAGGCCAAGTCGCTGCGGACGCGGGTCGGCTCCTATACGCAACCGACCCGGCTGGCCGCGCGCCTGATCCGCATGGTGTCGGCGACCAAAACCATGGAGTTCGCCGTCACCGGCAGCGAGGCCGAGGCGCTGCTGCTCGAGAACAACCTGATCAAGCGCTTCCGGCCGCGCTTCAACGTGCTGCTGCGCGACGACAAGTCGTTCCCCTACATCGTCATCCGCCGCGACACCGAGTGGCCGCAGCTCGCCAAGCATCGCGGCGTGCGCCAGGCCGGCAACGAGTATTTCGGCCCCTTCGCCTCGGCGACCGCGGTCAACCGCACGCTCTATGCTCTGCAGCGCGCCTTCCCGTTGCGCTCGTGCTCCGACGGCGTGTTCTCGACCCGCACGCGGCCCTGCCTGCAGTACCAGATCAAGCGCTGCACGGCGCCCTGCGTCGGCCGCATCGACAAGCCCGAGTACGCCGCCATCGTCGACGAGGTGCGCGGCTTCCTCGGTGGTCGCAACCGCGAGGTCCAGCAGGCCCTGTCGCAGCGCATGGAACAGGCCTCGGGCGACCTCCAGTTCGAGGGCGCCGCCCTGCTGCGCGACCGCATCCGGGCGCTGGCGCACATCCAGTCGCACCAGGCGATCAGCCTGCCATCGATCGACGAGGCCGACATCTTCGCCGCCCATGGCCAGGGCGGGCAGGTCTGCGTGCAGGTGTTCTTCCTGCGCGCCGGGCAGAACCTCGGCAACCGCGCCTATTTCCCAAGCCACGCCCGCGAACTCGACGAGGGCGCGGTGCTCACCGCCTTCGTCGGTCAGTTCTACGAGGCGCGGCCGGCGCCGAAGCTGATCCTGGTGAGCCATCCGCTGGGCGAGACCGAGTTGCTGGAAAGCGCGCTGGCGCTCACGGCCGGCCACAAGATCGAGATTCGCAACCCCAAGCGCGGCGACCAGAAGGACGCGCTCGACCAGGCCGTGCTCAACGCGCGCGAGGCACTGGCGCGGCGCCTGGCCGAACGCGGCACGCAGCGTCAGTTGCTCGAGGGCGTGGCGCGCGTCTTCGGTCTCGACGCGCCGCCCGAGCGCATCGAGGTCTACGACAACAGCCACATCCAGGGGCATGCGGCGATCGGCGCCATGATCGTGGCCGGACCCGAGGGCTTCACCAAGAACAGCTACCGCAAGTTCAACATCAAGACCGAGGGCGCCGCGGGCGACGATTTTGCCATGATGCGCGAGGTCATGCAGCGCCGCTTCGGCCGCCAGCTCAAGGAGAACCCCGAGCGCGACGAGGAGAGCTGGCCCGACCTGGTGCTGATCGACGGTGGCCAGGGCCAGCTCGAGGCGGCGCGCGGCGTGATGATCGAGCTCGGCCTCGAGGACATTCTGCTGGTCGGCATCGCCAAAGGGCCCGACCGCGACGCCGGGCGCGAGCGCTTCTTCCTCCACGGCAAGCCGCCGTTCTCGCTCGAACCGCGCGATCCCGTCCTCTATTTCCTCCAGCGCCTGCGCGACGAGGCGCACCGCTTCGCCATCGGCACCCACCGCACCCGGCGCGCCGCCGACATCACCCGCTCGGCGCTCGACGAGGTCCCGGGCATCGGCGCCAACCGCAAGCGCGCCCTGCTGCACCATTTCGGCAGTGCCCGTGCGGTGAGCTCGGCCACCCTGGAAGACATCAAGTCCGTGTCAGGCATCTCCGGCGCGCTCGCCCAGAAAATCCATGACCACTTCCGGGGCGACCGGTAAGGTCCACCTCAACCATGTTGAACACCGCCAATATCCTGACGCTGTCGCGCATCCTGGCGATCCCGCTGGTCGTCGCCTGTTTCTGGCTCGATCGCGGCTGGTCGCAGTGGCTGTCGATGACCCTGTTCGTCGCCGCCGGCATCACCGACTATTTCGACGGCTATTTCGCACGGCGCTATCACCAGATCTCGCGACTCGGCCGCTTCCTCGATCCGATCGCCGACAAGCTGCTGGTCGCCGCGGCGCTGCTGATGCTGGTCGAGCACGGTCCCCTCAATGGCCTCAACGTGCTGGCCGCGCTCATCATCCTGGCGCGCGAGATCCTTGTCTCGGGCCTGCGCGAGTTCCTGGCCGAGCTGCGGGTCGGCCTGCCGGTCAGCCAGCTCGCCAAATGGAAGACGGCGGTGCAAATGGCGGCCATCGCGCTGCTGCTGGTCGGCGATGCGGCCTCGCCATGGGTGACGACGGCCGGCATCTACATGATCTGGATCGCCGCCGGCCTCACGCTGGTCACCGGCTACGACTATCTGCGCACCGGCCTGCGTCACATGGCCGAGGACTCCCCGCCGGGATCGGCCGGGTAATGAAGGTCCGCTACTTCGCCTGGATGAAGCGCACTGTGGGCGTACCCGAGGAGGACGTCGACCCGCCCGCCGCGGTGCGCACCGTGGGCGACCTGGTGACCTGGCTGCGCACGCTCAGTCCCGGCCATGCCGAGGCGCTGGCCGAGGGGGCGGCCTTCGGCGCCGCCGTCGACAAACGCACGGCGACCCTGGACGTCGTGCTGGCGGACGCGCGCGAAGTGGCGTTCTTTCCGCCTTTCACCGGAGGCTGAGGCCATGACGGTGCGGGTCCAGGAGGCAGACTTCGACGTCGGCGCCGAGCTCGACCGGCTGACCGCCGGCAACCGCCGCATCGGCGGGCTGGCAGTGTTCGTGGGCCTGGTGCGCGAGATGCATGTGCGCGAGGGCTACCATCGCGACAAGGTCGACGCGCTCACCCTTGAGCACTATCCCGGCATGACCGAGAAGGCGCTGGAGGAGATCGAGGCCGAAGCCGCTGGGCGCTGGCCGCTCGAGGCGACGCTGATCGTGCACCGCCACGGCCGCCTCGAAGCGGGCGAGCGCATCGTGCTGGTGGCCGTCGGCTCGCCGCACCGCGAGGCCGCATTCGAGGCCTGCGAATTCCTGGTCGACTGGCTGAAGACCAAGGCGCCGTTCTGGAAGCTGGAAGAAACCCCGGCCGGCGAGAAATGGGTCGGCGCGCACGCCGGCGACGACAAGGCCGCCGCGCGCTGGGAGAAGAAGGACTAGGTCCTGGCCCCGATCTCTAGCCCTTGTAGTTCTCGACCGTCTTGGCCGGACGGATTTCGGCCTGGTCGGGATCGCGACCGAACTCGCGCAGGCCGCGGCGCTGGCGCAGCAGGTCCCAGCAGCGGTCGAGTTCGACCCCGATCTTGGTCAGCCGGTCGCGGTCGGCATCCGATACCGCGCCCTGTGCCCACAGCTTCTTCTCTTCGTCGACGAGTTGCCCGATCTGGCCGAGCACGGCCTGGTCCGTCGTGTGTTCAGTCGTATGCTGCGTCATGGGCGGTCTCCTGGGCTAGCCCAGCGCGACCAGGGCAAGGTTCTCCACTCCCCGGGCACGCAGGCGATCAGCCGCGGCGAGCGCGCGCTGGCCGCTGCGACAACACAGTACAATGCGCTGCCGCGACGGAGGTTGCGTCAGCACCTCGGTGACGCGATCGACGTCGAGCCGCCGCGCCCCGGCGAACGGCGACTGCGGCGCTTCCGCGAGGCTGCGCAGGTCGACCACGAGATCGTCGGCCGTCACCGCCGCCGACGCGATGAACGGCACATGCGAGGCGGGCTCGGGACAGCCGGCGAAGCCGAAGCCGCCGAAGCCGAGCTTGTGCGCATCGAAGGTGACGACGCGGCCGAGCGCCGACGGCTCCAGCCCCAGCAGCAGGTGCAGCGCCAGATGCGCCTGCAGGCCGCCCAGCACCGCAACCGCCGTGCCGAGCACGCCCACGGTGGCACAGGTCCCGCCGTCGAGCGCGACATCGGGGAAGACCGCACGATAGCTCGGACCGCCCCCGCAGAAGGCGCCGACGTAGCCCGAGAGCCCGATCACCGAGGCGCTGACCAGCGGCTTGGCGGCGGCCTGGCAGGCATCGCTCAGGATGTAGGTCACGGCGAAGCTGTCGGCGGCATCGATCACGAGATCGGCGCCGGTGACAAGCCGCGCGGCATTCTGCGGTGTCAGCTGCTCGACCATCGCCTCGACGGCGACCCCGGGATTGAAGCGCAGGAGGGCGGCGCGCGCGGCCTCGGCCTTGGGCTTGCCGATGTCGGCCATGCCGTAGAGCGGCTGGCGATGGAGATTGCTCTCCTCGACCGTGTCGTGATCGACGACGACCAGGCGGCCGACACCGGCGCCGCCGAGATACTGCAACACCGGACAGCCGAGGCCGCCCGCACCGACGACCAGCACCGAGGCTGCCGCGAGCCGCGCCTGTCCCGCGGCGCCGACCTCGGCCAGCACGGTCTGGCGGACGTAACGGTCGTTCGCGTCGGCGCTCATGCTGCAGCCTGCGTTTCGGCGATCCACTTCTTCGCCTGGGCCACGGGATCGGCGTTGTTCACGATGTCGCCCACGACCGCCGCCGAATCCGCGCCGGCCTTCAGGCAAAGCAGCGCGCGCTCGAGCGTCAGTCCGCCAATGGCGACCAGCGGCTTGGCGCCGATCAGCTTCTTCCATTCGCCGATGCGGTCGAGCCCCTGCGGTGCGAACGGCATCTTCTTCAGGAGCGTCGGATAGATCGGGCCGAGCGCCACATAGTCGGGATCGATCGCAAGACCTCGGTCGAGCTCGGCATGGTCGTGCGTACTGACGCCGAGCTTGAGGCCGGCGCGGCGGATGGCGGCCACGTCGGCGTCCACCAGGTCTTCCTGGCCGAGATGGACCCACGGGCATTTCTCGTCGATGGCGATCCGCCAGTAGTCGTTCACGATGAGCGCTGCGCCGTGCTTGGCGCACACGGCCTGGGCCTCGCGCACCTGGCTGCGCAACTCCGCCTCGGGCTGGTCCTTGATGCGCAACTGCACGAAGCGCGCGCCGGCCGGCACGAGGCGCGCCACCCACTCAGCGCTGGGCACGACGGGATAAAAGCGATCAATCACCGAGCGCCGCCTTGCCGATCATCGGCGTCGAGGGCACGGCCATGTCGCGCGGCTCGAGCGGCCGCGCAGCGTATGCCAGGCGCCCGGCCTCGATCGCCAGTGCGAAGGCCCGGGCCATGCCGACCGGATCGCCCGCCTCGGCGACGGCAGTGTTGAGCAGCACGGCGTCGTAGCCCAGCTCCATCGCCGCGGCGGCGTGCGAGGGCACGCCTAGTCCTGCATCGACGACCAGCGGAATGTCGGAGAAATGCGCGCGCATGGCGCGCAGGCCGTAGACGTTGTTCAGCCCGCGCGCCGAGCCGATCGGTGCGCCCCACGGCATCAGCACGCGGCAGCCGGCCTCGACCAGCCGGTCGGCGACCACCAGATCCTCGGTCGTGTAGGGAAACACCTCGAAGCCTTCGTCGGTCAGCACACGCGCGGCCTCGACCAGGCCGAAGATGTCGGGCTGCAAGGTCTCATCGTCGCGGATCACCTCGAGCTTGATCCATTTGGTCTCGAACAGCTCGCGCGCCATGTGCGCCGTGGTCACCGCCTCCTTCACCGTGTGGCAGCCCGCCGTGTTGGGCAGCACGCGCAAGCCGGTCTCCTGCACGAACGACCAGAAGGCCTGGCCGGCGCGACCCGGCCCCGATTCGCGGCGCAGCGACACGGTGACGACTTCGGCGCCCGACGCCTTGACCGCCTCGGCGAGCACCGCGGGCGAAGGATAACGCGCCGTGCCGAGCAGCAGGCGCGAGCGTAGTTCCACTCCATAGAACGCCATGGCCCTAGCCTCCCTGCATGGGCGCCACGACCTCGATCCGGTCGCCGTCGCTCAAGCTCCGTTCGGGACGCGCGCCGGCGGCGACGAACTGACCGTTCACCGCGGTCGCGATCTTCCGGCCGCCGTAGCCCAGCGCCGCCAGAGCGAGCGCCAAGGTAGCGGCCTCAACCTCGTGCCGATCGCCGTTGACGAAGATCTTCATCGGACGTCTCCAGGGATTGTGCGTGGACGGCCTCGGCGACGCGCCGGGCCGTCGCCGGCGCCAGCAGGAAGCCGTGGCGGAACAGGCCGTTGACGAAATGCGTGCGCGAGCCGATGCGCCGCACCGCCGGCAGGTTATCGGCGAAAGCCGGCCTGAGGTCGGCGTTGACCTCGAGGATCTCGGCCTCGCCGAAGGCCGGATGCAGCGCATAGGCGGCGCCCAGCATCTCGACCGTCGAGCGCACGCTGGCGCCGGCGCGCGATTCGCTCTCGATCATGGTGGCGCCGATCATGAACACGCCGTCGCCGCGCGGCACGATATAGAGCGGGATGCGTGGATGGAGCACTCGCACCGGCCGCGACAGCGACAGGTCGCGCGTGCGCACCACCACCATCTCGCCGCGTACGCCACGCAGGTCGGGCAGCACGTCGCGCGCTGCCAGGCCGCGGCAATCGACGATCAGGCAGTCGGGCCGGTCGGCGGGATGGAAGTCGACGCCGAAGCGGATCGACACGCCGCGGAACTTCAGCAGGTCGGCCAACGCCGGCAGCGCCCGCCGCGGATCGAGATGGGCCTCGTCGGGAAAGAACAGCGCCTTGCGGAAGCGGCCGCCGAGATCGGGTTCGAGCGCCAGGATGCGATCGGCGTCGATCCATTCGAAGCGCTCCGTGCGCTCGGCGAAGCGCGTAAGCTCGGGCGTGTCGCGCGACTGGGCGACGACCAGGCTGCCGCGCTGCACGACGCCGGGAAAGTTCCGCATCCACCACGGGATCGACGCGGCGCCGAGGGTGACGACGGCCTCGTCTGTCGAGGTGCGCTCGCACCACGGCGCCAGCATGCCGCCCGCCATCCACGAGCAGGCGCCCACGCCCAGTGCGCTGCTGCGGTCGACCACTTCGACCGGAAGGCCGCGCTCGCTCAGTTCGAGCGCCGCGGCAAGTCCCGCGACGCCGGCGCCGACGACAATGACGTTGGGTGTAGCCAATCGATAACTCCCGTTCCTTCGCCGGCATGACCCGGATCAGGTTCAAAGGGTTCAGCCGCAACCGGCTGTCTCAGACCGGGCTCTCACACGAGCCCGGACACCCCTCGGACGTCCTCAAGGAAACTGCGGGCGGCCCCGCCTGTCAAGGCGTGGTGCTCGAACCGCGGCCCTCATGCTGCGGCGAAGTGCGCGGACTCGCCGAAGCCCTCGCTGTCGGGCTGCCGCACCAGTTTCTCGTAGTCCTCGATCAGCGCGCGCGTCATCGGGCCGACCTGGTAGCGGTTCCGGTCGACTGCGCCGACCGGCACGATCTCGGCGGCGGTGCCGCACAAGAACACCTCGCTCGCCTCGGCGAGTTCCTCCGGCATCACCGCGCGCTGGTCGACCGACCAGCCGCGCTTCCCGGCCATGCCGATCACGGCGCGGCGCGTGATGCCGTCGAGGAAGTTCTCGACCTTGGGCGTCACCAGCCGGTCGCCGATCGCCAGGAAGATGTTGGCGCCGGTCGATTCGGCCAGCCGCCCCTGCCAGTCGAGCATCAGCGCGTCGTCGAAGCCCGCCTTCAGCGCGCGGTCCTTCTCGATGCCGCAGATGACGTAGAGGCCCGCCACCTTGGCCTCGCCCGGCGCCACCTCGGGCGACGGCCTGCGGTAGGTCGCCATGGTGACGCTGATGCCGCCGGGCTTGGCCTGCACCGACAGCCGGCCTTCCTGCGCCCACGGCGCGATCGCGAGATGAACCGTCGTGCCGATCGCCGACACGCCCAGCACTTCCGAGCCGCGCCAGGCGATCGGGCGCACGTAGCCGCTCTCGAGCTTGTTGGCCTTCACTACCGCGCGCGTGGCCTCCTCGATCTCCTCGCGCGACCACGGCAGCTCGTAGTCGAGCAGGCGGGCGGAGTTCCGGAGGCGCGCGCTGTGCGCGGCGAGGCGGAAGACGCGGCCGTCGTAGATCCGCTCGCCCTCGAAGATCGCCGAGCCGTAGTGCAGGGCATGGGTCAGGACGTGGGTCTTCACCTCCCGCCACGGCAGGATTTTGCCGTCGAACCAGATGAATCCGTCGCGATCTTCCATATTCGCAGACATTGCCTTGGCTCCTTTTCAATTATTCTAATCAAGTCATTTCACAAGCCTGAAACGCAATATTATGAATAAATAGGTCAATAATACTGACCTTGTCAAGCCAGACAAGGAGCGGCGAGGGGGAGACGAATCGGGGGAAAGCTCCGTGCCATCGGCATCGAAGGCGTCTCATCCGGCAAGCCGCCTCAGGTGAGGAGCGGCACCATGTCGGGATCGCCCGTGGCCATCGCGCGACGGTAGGCGTCGCGCGCCCCGATGCGCTGGAGATACGCCAGGATCGCGGGGTATGGCGCCAGATCGAACGGCAGGAAGAGGCGCATCGTCGTCAGGGTGAAGACGATCATGATGTCGGCCGTCGTGAACGTGCCGCCGGCGAGGTAATCCGCCGTCGACAGGCGCGCCTCGACGAGGCCGAGGGCGAGGTCGAGGTCGAGCCTGCCTTTCATGGCGCGCATCATCGGATTGTCGGCTGGAAGATTGAGGCGGTCGAGGATCATGTTGCGTCCCGTCGCCGGCTGCAGCGTGCCGTTGGCGAAGTGGAACCAGTAGAGGAACTCGGCGAAGTCGGGATGATCGGCAGCCGGCACCAGGCGGCCCTTGCCGTACTTTGCCGAAATGTATTCGACGATGGCGCCCGATTCGGCCAGCACCACAGGACCGTCGGCGATCACCGGCGCGGCGCCCAGCGGATGCAGCGCCTTGTACTCGGGCGGCGCCAGCCGCGTGACCTTGTCCCGGTCGTAGACCTTGAGCTCGTAGGGAAGGACCAGCTCTTCGCACAGCCAGACGATACGCTCCGACTGTGACTTGCCGAGGTGGTGGACGGTCAGCATGTGCTGCGTCGTGCCGTAACATCGGCGTCTGCGGGGTGTCAACGCGCGGCGGCCGCCCTATACTCACGGCAGAGAGGAGCGCTCTGCGGCGATCGACGAAGATGCATGGTTGAAACCAGACCTCCGGCCAATCCGCTGTTCCTGCGCGACGAAGAACTGCGCCAGGGCATAGAGCTGATGTTCTATGCCTATCGTGATTTCACCTTCGAAGCCGACCAGCAGCTCAAGCACTACGAGCTGGGGCGCGCCCACCACCGCGCGCTCTACTTCATCGGCCGCCATCCCGGGCAGACCGTGGGCCACCTGCTGTCGATCCTCAAGGTGACCAAGCAGTCGATCAGCCGCGTGCTGAAGGACCTGCTCGAGCAGGAATACGTCGAGCAGAAAAGCGGCGCGCGCGACCGGCGCGAGCGCCGCCTGTTCCTCACCGAGCGCGGCGTGAAGCTCGAGCACGAGCTGACCGACCGCCAGAGCCAGCGCTTCGCCCGCGCCTATCGCGAGACCGGTGCCGAGTCCGTCGAGGGCTTCCGCAAGGTGCTGCTCGGCCTGCTCGATCCCGCCGAACGCGCCCAGGTCGACAAGCGGATCCGCCACGGCGGCCGCTGATGGAGGCGCAGCCGGACAAGTCGCACATACTGGTCGTCGACGACGACACGCGCCTGCGCGAACTGCTGAAGACCTTCCTGTCGCGCAACGGCTTTCGCGTAAGCACCGCGCGCCACGCCGCCGAGGCGCGCCAGCACCTCGAAGCGCTCGACTTCGACCTGATCGTGCTCGACGTGATGATGCCGGGACAGACCGGGCTCGACTTCGCCGCCGAACTGCGCAAGTCCAACGACGTGCCGATCCTGATGCTGACGGCGATGGGCGAGGCCAAGGACCGCATCGCCGGCCTCGAGAAGGGCGTCGACGACTATCTTGCCAAGCCGTTCGAGGCGCGCGAGCTGCTGCTGCGCATCCAGAGCGTGCTGCGCCGGGGCCGCCCGGCTGCGTCGCCGTCGGCGACCGCGGGCGGCGAGCGCAAGGTGAGCTTCGGGCCGCTGCAGTTCGACCTCGAGCTGGGCGAGCTCACGCAGAAGGGCAAGCGCGTGCCGCTGACCGACGCCGAGATCGCGCTGTTGCGCGCGCTCGGCGGCAACCTGGGCGAGGTGCTGAGCCGCGAGTCGCTGTGCAAGAGCGTCGGCAGCGAAATCAACGAGCGCGCGATCGACGTGCAGGTGACGCGGCTGCGGCGCAAGATCGAGCCCGACCCCGGCTTCCCGCGCTACCTGCGCACGGTACGCGGGCAAGGCTATCGCCTGGTGGACGCGTGAAGTTTTCCCGCGTCAGCGATCTCTTCGAAAGCATTGCGCGCTGGGCCGACCGGCATTCGCCGCAGACGCTGTTCGCGCGCGCGCTGATCATCATCGTCGTGCCGATGCTACTGCTGCAGGCGCTGAGCGCGTGGTGGTTCTACAGCCAGCGCGGCGACAACGTCACCAACCGCCTGGCGTTGATCCTGGTGCGCGACCTGCGCACGCTGATCTCGCTGCGCGCCGACTTCCCCGACGACGAGCACCGCTCGTGGATCCTGCGCCACGCGCGCTCGGACATGCTGATTTTCGTGGCCTTCCACAAGGGCACGGTGCGCCAGTTCAAGTCGCCGGAGTATTTCGACATCGTGGCGCGCGAGGTCCAGGGTGCGCTCGACGCCGACCTGCGCAAGCCCTACTTCCTCGACAACAGTGTCGGCGGCGAGCAGCTCCTGATCGAGATCCAGCTCACCGACAGCGACGTCATGGAAGTGCTGGTGCCCTACGTGCGCCTGACCTTCGGCTCGAGCTTCGCCTACGTGCTGGCGCAGGTCGGCCTGGCGCTGGTGCTGTTTGGCCTGGCCATCTGGTTCATGCGCCGCGAGCTGGTGCCGATCGAGCATCTCGGCGTCGCCGCCGACGCGCTCGGCAAGGGCCGCGACGTGCCCGACTTCGCCTTCTCCGGCGGCACGCGCGAGGTGCGCAATGCCGCGACCGCGTTTCAGACCATGAAGATCAGGCTCGGCCGCTCGATCCAGCAGCGCACCGAGATGCTGGCCGGCGTCAGCCACGACCTGCGCACCCCGCTCACGCGCATGAAGCTGTCGCTGGCGCTGCTGCCCGAGTCGCCCGAGACCAGGGAACTGGGCGACGACGTCGTCGACATGGAGCGCATGATCGAGGGTTACCTCGCCTTCGCCCGCGGCGAGGGCGACGAGGAGCCGATACCGTCGGACCTGTCGGAGATCCTGCAGGACGTGGTCGCCGGCGCGCGGCGCGACAACGTCGACCTCATCGTTGCCACCGCGGGCGACATGCACGTCGAGCTGCGGCCGCTCGCCATCAAGCGCTGCCTGACCAACCTCGTGTCCAACGCGCTGCGCCACGGCAGCCGGGCCGAGCTGCGTGCGGTGCGCGGCCGCACCTCGGTCGAGATCACCGTCGACGACGACGGGCCCGGCATCCCGGCCGAGAAGCGCGAGGACGTGTTCCGGCCGTTCCTGCGGCTCGACGAGTCGCGCAACGTCGACACCGGCGGCGTTGGCCTGGGTCTCACCATCGCGCGCGACGTGGCGCGCAGCCACGGCGGCGATGTGACGCTCGACGCCTCGCCGCTGGGCGGCCTGCGGGTGATCGTGCGAATTCCCGTCTAGGAAATCGCCGGAAAGCCTGTGCTAGAATGGCCCGGAAAATCGAGAGAGCCATGACCGACAGCCAGTCCCTGAAGTTCGTCCATCACCCTCATCCGAATCCCACCCCGGCCGACAAGCGCGCCGCATTGCTGGCCAACCCCGGCTTCGGCCGGGTGTTCAGCGACCACATGGTGACCATCCGCTACAGCGACGCCGCGGGCTGGCACGACGCCCGGGTCGAGCCGCGCGCGCCGATCCCGATGGATCCGGCCGCCGCCGTCCTGCACTACGCCCAGGAGATCTTCGAGGGATTGAAGGCCTACAAGACCGCCGACGGCGGCGCGACCCTGTTTCGGCCGCAGGAGAACGCGCGCCGCTTCCAGCAGTCGGCCGAGCGCCTGGCCATGCCGAAGCTGCCGGAGACACTGTTCCTCCAGGCAATCGACCAGCTCGTCAACGTCGACCGCGACTGGATTCCGGACGGCGACGGCAGCCTCTATATCCGTCCGTTCATGTTCGCCAACGAGATCTTCCTCGGCGTGAAGCCGTCGTCGGACTATCTGTTCATCGTCATCGCCTCGTCGGTCGGCGCCTACTTCAAGTCGGCGACCGATGCAGTCTCGGTGTGGGTGAGCCAGGAGTACACGCGGGCAGCACCGGGCGGCACGGGTGCGGCCAAGTGCGGCGGCAACTACGCCGCCAGCCTGATCGCCCAGGCCGAAGCCAGCAAGCACGGCTGCGACCAGGTCGTCTTCCTCGACGCCGTCGAGCGCAAGTGGGTCGAAGAGCTGGGCGGCATGAACATCTTCTTCGTCTTCAACGACGGCTCGATGACCACTCCGCCGCTCGGCACGATCCTGCCCGGGATCACGCGCTCCTCGGTGCTGACGCTCGCCAAGGCCAAGGGCATCGCCGTGCGCGAGGAGAAATACTCGTTCGACCAATGGAAGGCCGATGCCAAGAGCGGCCGGCTGCGCGAGGCCTTCGCCTGCGGCACCGCCGCCGTGCTCACGCCGATCGGCACCGTCCGCGCGCCCGAGGGCGAGTTCAAGATCGGCAACGGCGGCTCGGGCACGCGCACCGACGAGCTGAAGAAGAGCCTGGTCGACATCCAGCGCGGCCGCGCCAGCGACCCGCACAAGTGGATCCACAAGGTTTTCTGAGACCTAGAAGAGCTTGCCGCCGTCGGGCACCGGCTTGCCGGGTGCGATCAGCACGATCGCGCCTTCGGCATCGGGGAAGCCCAGGGTCAGCACCTCCGACATGAACTTGCCGATCTGGCGCGGCGGGAAGTTGACCACCGCAGCGACCTGGCGGCCGACGATCTCTTCGGGCGTGTAGTGCACGGTGATCTGCGCCGAGGATTTCTTGAGGCCGATCTCCGGACCGAAGTCGATCTCGAGCCGAAGAGCTGCCTTGCGCGCGCCCTCGAGCGGTGCTGCGGCACGGATGGTGCCGACACGGATGTCGACCTTCTCGAAGTCGGCGTGGACGATCTGTTCCATGCCGCCACTGTAGCAGACAGCCATGGCAGACAAAGAAAAGGGGCTGCCTTTTTAGGCAGCCCCTTCTCGCCGTCGGCGCGATGCGCGCCTTCGGTCTTACTTCTTGGCGATCGCGGCCTTGACCTCTTCGGTCAGCTCGGCGACGCGGGCGCTCAGCGCCTCGAAAGCCTCGGTCGAGCTCTTGGTATAGAGGTCGGTCAGCTCCTTGGTGTTCGACACGGCGAGCTCGTAGCTCTTCTTGGCGAAGTCGATCTGCTTGGCGGCCTTCTCCTCGATGGTCGCGGCCGACATCACTTCGCTGCCGTGCTTGGAAAGGTCTTCCATGGCGGCGCGGAACATGTCGCCCTGGCGGGTCGCGATGGCCTTGATCTGCTCGACGGCGGCGCTGCTGGCCGAGGTCATGAAGGCGAAGTTCTTGCGGCCGGTCTCGACCATCGTCTCGACGTTCACGGTCGGGAGCTTGAACTCGGTGGCGATCTTGCTGAAGTCGAAGTCGGCGAAGGGGTTCTTGAAGGCGGTGTTGGCGTACATCGGAGGCTCCTGCGGATAGGGTGCGTGAAACTTTCTGCACCACCTATGTTGCGGTGCACAATGGAGCCTAATCTAGGGATGCACTGCAGCAGGGTCAAGGGTACTTTTGTGCATTGCACAAAATATTCACGGAGCAGGCGCGTTTTCCGTCTGCCTACGGGGGAAACCTGCATATTTATCAAAAGTTTGAGCCCATTTCTCGGCGCTCTTCAGGCGGCCGTCGAGGGCCGCCATGGTCTTCGAAAGCTCGTCCGACTCGTCCTTTTCAAACACCCGGGAGACGGCGGCATACAGGGCGAGAAGCGCATTTTGCCGCACTGCACCGGAAATGCCCTGGGACGAAACCCCGGCCGCCTCGAGCATGGCCGCCATCGACCGCATCAGGGTCGGGCCCAGCATCAGCACCATCAATGGATCGCGCAGCCCCGCCCGGCGGATCGACGCCAGCGCCTCGCGGTGCCGCTTCAGCGCATCGAAGCGACGCATCAGCATGTCGAACAGCCGGTCGCGCACCGTCTCCTCGGGATCGCCGGCCGCCGGCGTCGCCGCTAGCACCTCGCCGTCGATCCGCGCCATGAAGCCCGACACCAGTGCCACCTTGTCGGGATAGAGACGATAGAGTTCGGCCTTGCCCCGCCCCGCCGCCGTGGCGACGTCGGCCAGGCTCACATCGGCATAGCCGCGCTCGGCCACCAGCTCAAGGAACGTGTCGAGCACCTTCTCGCGCGGATCGCTTGCCGTGTCGCTCATGCCGGCCCCTCTTCTACCCTGCAAGTTCCTTCGAGCGCCGCGACGCCGCCGCCAGCGCCTTGTCGAACACCGGCTGGAGGCCGTCGTCCGCCATCAGCACCTTGAGCGCCTCTGCGGTGGTGCCGCCGGGGCTGGTCACGTTAACGCGCAACTGCGCGGCCGGTTCGCTCGACTGGCGCAGCAATTCGCCGCTGCCTGCGACGGTCGCGCGCGCGAGCTGCATGGCCATCTCGGGCGTGAGCCCGAGCTTCGCTCCCGCCGCCGCCATCGCCTCGACCAGAAGGAAGACATAGGCCGGACCGCTGCCCGACAAGGCCGTGACGTGGTCGATCAGCCCCTCGTCGTCGACCCACAGCGACTGCCCGACGGCTTCGAGCAATTCGTGGCAGCGCTTCTTTTCGGCTGCCGACACGCCCTTCGACGCCGTCGACACGGTGATGCCCTGGCGCACCGCCGCCGGTGTGTTGGGCATGGAGCGCACGACTTTTGCCGATCCTCCGAGATGGCCCGCAAAATACTTCAGCGTCTTGCCCGCCGCGATCGACAGAAACACCGAACCTTTATCCGCAAAGCGCTTGAGGTCCGGCAGCACGGCATCCATCGACTGCGGTTTGACTGCCAGCACGACGATCTCCGGCGTTTCCGTCATCTCGCTCGACGCCGCGACACTCCTGAGGCCGGGCTTCTTCGGCCGCAGCGCCTCGGTCGGCTCGGCCACGACGACGTCGCTCGCCGCCAGCCCGCGCGCCAGCCAGCCGTCGAGCATGGCGCCGCCCATCTTGCCGCATCCCACCAGCAGGAGCTTGGCCCCCAAATTACTCATTCGACTTCTCCTAACGTCCCTTGAACTTCGCCGGCCGCTTCTCGCGGAAGGCGGCCGAGCCTTCCTTGCGATCCTCGCTGCCGGCGATCTGCTCGAGCTTGTAGCGCTCGGGCACGAAGACCTCGGCCGGTCCCTTGGGCAGGGTCTGGTTGGCGAAGTCGCGCAGGGTGCGCACGACGAGCGGCGCGGAATTGGCGATCACCTTGGCCATGCGGCGCGCTTCGCCGCGCTCTTCGCCGAGCGGCACGACCTTGTTCACGAAGCCCACGTCGTAGGCCCGTTTGGCCGAGATCTCTTCGCCCAGGAGCAGCAATTCCATGGCGACCTTGTGCGGCATGCGCGAGACGATGCCCGGCATCAGCCCGCCGAACACGCCGACCTTGGCCTCGGGATACATGAACTTGGTGGTGTCGGCCGACACCATCAGGTCGCAGGTCATGACGATGCAGATGGCGCCGCCGATCACCCAGCCCTGGGTGGCGGCGATCACCGGCTTGGTGAGCTTGTGCGAGACCTCCGGCACCGCCTTCCACATGGCTGGTGGCGGGTCCTTGAGATCGGCGCCGACGCAGAAGGCCGGCCCGTCGGCCTGCAGGACCGCCACCTTGTCGCTGCCCGCCTCGAAGGTACGGTAGGCATCGTACAGCCCGTCGCACAGTTCCTGGGTGAGCGCGTTGCGCTTCTCGGCGCGCGCCATGGTGATGGTGGTAATGCCTTCGCTCGACTCGACTTTGACCAGGCTCACGTCGGATCCTCCTTGATCTTTGACCGGATGCTACCAGCCGCCCATACTTGTCGCATCAGGAGTCACCCCATGCAGACCCGCAATCCTTTCATCGACGACCTCACCAAGATGGCCAACGGCGCCGTGGGCGCCTTGACCGGCGTGAAGGGCGAAGTCGAAAACCGCGTGCGCGACCAGATCGCCAAGATCCTGGACGGCATGGATATTCCGCGGCGCGACGAGTTCGACGCCGTGAAGGCCATGGCCGCCAAGGCGCGCGAGGAGAATGAGGAGCTGAAGAAGCAGCTCGCCGAGCTCCAGGCGAAACTCATCGGGAAATAGGCGATGCGCGTCGGCGTCGAGGTCGGCGGCACCTTCACCGACCTGGTCGCGGTCGACGGCGACCGGATCGTCGTCACCAAGGTGCCGAGCACGCCGCGCTCGCCGGACGTCGGCGCGTTCAACGCACTGACCGCCTCGGGCATCGACCTGTCGAAGATCGAGGATCTCGGCCACGGCTCGACCGTCGCCACCAACGCCGTGCTCGAGCGCAAGGGCGCGACCGTGGCCTTCGTCGCCACCGCGGGCTTCCGCGATCTCCTCTTCATGCAGCGCCACGACCGCCGCAACATCTACGACCTCTTTTATGCCAAGCCCTCCCCGCCGGTGCGCCGCAAGGATTGCTTCGAGGCGTCCGAGCGTCTCAACGCCGATGGCTCGGTGCAGACGCCGCTCGACGAAGCCCGGGTGCGCGCCGAGCTGCTGCCGGCGCTGAAGGCGGGCGGCTATCGCGCTGTCGCTCTTTGCCTGCTGAACGCCTACGCCAATCCCGCGCATGAGAAGCGCCTGTCGGCCATGATCGCCGAGGCGCTGCCCGGCGTCCTGGTGACGGCGAGCCACCAGGTGGCGCGCGAGTTCCGCGAGTTCGAGCGCGCGTCGACGACCCTGCTGTCGGCCTATGTGCAGCCGGTGATCGACGGCTACCTCCATCGCTTCGAGAGCCAGCTCGCCGACGCGGGCTTCACCGGCCGCTTCACGGTGATGCAGAGCAACGGCGGGCGGCTGCCCGCCTCGGCGATGCGCACCAGCGCCATCACCGCGCTCTATTCCGGCCCGGCGGCAGGTGTGGTCGGCGCGACACGTCAGGCCGCGCGCTCGGGCTTCAAGGACCTGATCACCTTCGACATGGGCGGCACCTCGACCGACGTCTGCCTGGTGCAGGACGGCCGCCCCTCGCTCGCCTCGGAAAGCGAGATCGACGGCCTGCCGATCCGCACGCCGGTGCTCGACATCGTCTCGGTCGGCGCGGGCGGCGGCTCGATCGCCTGGGTCGACGACGGCGGCATGCTGCGCGTCGGCCCGCAGAGCGCCGGCGCCGATCCCGGCCCCGCCTGCTACGGCAAGGGCGGCACCGAGCCCGCCACCACCGACGCGCATGTCGTGATCGGCACGATACGACCCGCGGCGTTCCTGGGCGGTCGCATGACCCTCGACGCCGACGCGGCCAAGCGCGCCTTCACCGCCATCGCCCAGCGCTTCAAACTCTCGCCCGAGCAGGCCGCGTCCTCGGCACTCCAGTTGGCCGACGCCAACATCGTGCGCGCCATCCAATTGGTCTCGACCGAACGCGGCCGCGACCCGCGCGACTATGCGCTGGTGCCGTTCGGCGGCGCCGGGCCGCTCCATGCCGCACGCATCGCGGAAGAACTCGGCATCTCGACCATCGTCGTGCCGCCCAACGCCGGTGTCATCTCGGCTTACGGGCTGGTCGCCAGCGACTACACCAAGTTCGATGCCGTCACGCGCAAGATGAAGCTCGACGAGGCAGCCGCCACGGAAGCCGGCAAGACTTTCGGCGAGATGCGCGCGCGACTGGCCGCCCAGTTCACCGACATGAAGCTGCCGGGCGATCTGGTCTACACCCACACGCTCGACATGCGCTTCGTCGGCCAGGCCTTCGAGGTCGGCGTCGAGATTTCCGCCGATCGCCTCGACAGGCTCGACGCGGCCTATCTGTCGGAACTGTTCGCCGACGCCCATCACCGCACCTTCATGCACGGCGCCACCCTCGACCGCCCCGTCGAAATCGTGACCTTGCGGGTGGGTGCCACCTTGCCGATCGGCACCATCCCCCGGCTCGACCGCGAGAAACTGGCGGCACGCGCCCCGGAACAAGCGAAAATCTTCCACGGCGAGGCCTGGCTCGATTGCGAGCGGCACACGGCGGAGGCGCTCAGCACCGGCCAGAAGATCGTCGGTCCCGCCGTCGTCGAGGGCCACACGGCCACGACCTGGGTGGCGCCGGGCTGGACAGCCGAGCTCGATCCTGCCGACAATCTCATCCTGCGGAGAAGCGCATGAGCGAGTTGAACCCGATCGATTACGCCGTGATCAGCCAGGCGCTGATCGCCTCGGCGCGCGAGATGGGCGTGAAGCTGATCCGCTCGGCCTACTCCACCATCCTGCGCGAGGCGCGCGACGGTTCGGCGGGCCTCATGGATCGCCACGGCAACACGGTGGCGCAGGCCGAGCTGATCCCCATGCAGTTGGGCCCGATCGGCGAGACCCTGCGCGCGTGTCTCAAGCGCCATCCCGTCGATACGCTGAAGGAAGGCGACTTCCTGATCAACAACGACCCGTTCGAGGGCGGCCAACACATTCCCGACGTCTTCATCTTCACGCCGATCTTCGTCGAGGGCTGCGTGGTGGGCTTCGGCGCCTCGGTCGCACACCATCTCGATCTCGGCGGCGGCGCGCCCGGCCTCAACATCCATGCCTCGGACGTCTACCAGGAAGGCCTGCGCTTCCCGCCCAGCAAGTACGACTTCCAGCGCGACTGGAACGGCGGCTCGTTCGAGCGGCTGGTGACGGCCAACGTGCGCGTGCCCGACCTCACCATCGGCGACTTCAATGCGCAATTCGCCGCCAACGCCATCGGCGTGATGCGGGTGAAGCAGCTCTGCGAGCGCTATGGCGTGGCCAAGGTCGAGGCCGCGATGGCCGAGATGCAGGACTACACCGAGCGCCGCGTGCGCGCCGCTATCGCCAAGGCACCCAAGGGCACCTTCTACGGCGAGGATGCGATCGACGACGACGGGCTCACCGACGATCCGCTGGTCATCAAGGCCAAGGTCACGATCTCCGACGACAGTGTCGAGATCGACTTCGAGGGCACCTGCGGGCAGGTGAAGCGCAACCTCAACTGCCCCTATTCCAGCACGCTGTCGGCGGCGCTGAGCTGCGTGAAGTCGGTGCTGACCAGCCCCGACATTCCCTACAACGAGGGCATGGCGCGGCCGGTGCGCATCAAGGTGCCCTACGGCTCGCTCTTGAATCCGCGGCCGCCGGCACCGGTGCGGGCGCGCATGATCCCGGCCTACCGCGTGTTTAACGCGGTGATGAAGGCGCTGGCCCAGGCGCTGCCCGATCAAGTGATCGCCACCGGCTTCGACTGCACCACCGCGTTTTGCCTGAGCCGCCTCGGCGAGAAGGGCTACAGCGTCTATCTCGAGATTTTCGGCGGCGGCTATGGCGCGTCGAGGGGCGCCGACGGCTGCGACGCCGTCGACTCGCCGCTCAGCAACTGCTCCAACGCGCCGGTCGAATCGCTCGACATCGACTACGATTTCTTCCGTATCGTCGGCTACGAGCTGGCGCCGGATTCCTTTGGCCTCGGCGCCCGGCGCGGCGGTGCGGGCTTCACGCGGCGCTGCGAGATCCTGGCCGACGACGTGCAGCTCGCGATCTACTCCGACCGCTTTCGTCTCGCACCGGAAGGCCTGTTGGGCGGCGAGCCCGGCCAGCCCGGTTCCTGCCGCATCGTGCGCGCCGACGGCACGGTCGTGGACCTGCGCAGCAAGGCCGCCGTCGATCTCCAGAAGGGCGACATCGTCGAGATGTTCGTGGGCGGCGGCGCGGGCTTCGGCCGCATCTCCGAGCGCCCCGACGCCATGATCGACCGCGACCTCGCCGACGGCATCCTCACACGCGATCCCCGCACGGCACGAAAACTCGCGGCGGAATAGCCTCGGCACGGGAACCGTTCCCATTAAATAAATGGGAAAAAAATGAGAGCGAGCCCCGCGGACTTTTTTCGATGTTTTCGCGAAACATGCAAGCACGCACGGCAAGTCCTTGACGATCTTGCTTTTTCCGCACTCTCATCCGGCGATTCGCGAAGCTTCGCGAATTCGCGAAAACGACCACCATCCCTGTCTAGATTAGCGGGAGGGGAGCGATCAAATCGACCGGATGACATTGCGACAATATTGCATATTACGCAACGATTGTCAAGACACTTCCTGTCATACTGAGCGTAGCGAAGGACCTGACGCCAACTCCGAAGCCCTCTCTTTCAACAGACGCGAGATCCTTCGCTACGCTCAGGATGACACCATTGTTGTGGCTTTCGCACCGGCTAACGAATGCGCGGCCTATTCACCACATCAAGCAGGTCTTCAAGCTCTCTGCCGTAGTCGTTGGGCTCGGAATCTGGGCTCGATGCCTTTCATCAGGAATTCGTCGTTGATCATCGAACAAACTGCCTCGATTTCTTGATGCGGCAACGTCCCACTGATCGCCTGATCGAATAGCTGCTTGGCTCGACCTTCCTTTCGATCGCGGAGAGCTATCGCCGTCCGCAGCCGCTCCGCCACCTGCGCGCGCAGCGTGTTCTTGGGCACGGGGTCCAGGGAGGGGACGGGATCGAAGGCGCTGGCGATGGACATCGTCGATTGTCGACAATCCCGCAGGACCCGTCCGCAGGGCGCAAGCGCGGGCGCCCGCCTAGTAGCTCTTGTAGCCCAGGAACTTGCCGGACAGGCCGATCTTCACCCGGTCGCCCTTCTGGTCGGGCTGGCGCTCCAGGGTCATGTCGAAGTCGATGGCGCTCATGATGCCGTCGCCGAATTCCTCCTGGATCAACTCCTTCCAGGTGGTGCCGTAGACCTGGACCAGCTCGTAGAAGCGGTAGATCAGCGGATCCGTGGGCGGGATCTGCGGCAGCGAACCGCGATAGGGCACCTCCTGCAGCAAGAGCGTTTCTTCCTTACCGAGGCCGAACAGCTTGGCGGCCTTGCCGGCCTGCTCCTTGGTCATCTTCATCTGGCCCAAGCACGCCGCGGTGATCAGGACGGGCGAGGCGCCGCCAATCTTCCTGGCGATCTCCGCCCAGCTCATCTGCTTCATCCGCCTGGCGCTGAGGATCTTTTCCGTCACCTGGTCTCGGGTCATGTTGTCTCCTGTTTGCTGTCGCCGCGGCAGCAAGCTGGATGCCAAAGTCTGGATCTGCCGGAATTTCGGCCAGATCGCGCTGCGAACCGGCTTTTGCTCATCCGAAGGGCATTTTCACCCGATTCGTTATGCGAAATTCCCGGACTCGAATCTGAGCCTTGGGGATTAAATTCATGGAATCGCTGACTCTTTCCCCGTTTCACCCAGGCATTTCTTATTGCGGAGGGAGTCACCCTTATGGCAGGCTAGGGCTTGTGGGTAGTTGGGTGCCCACCACGATATGTCGGCCACCGCAGCGAGAACGGTTCCGCCAGGGACCGCAGAGCGGAAAAGGCTGGGGAGTGGGTGGATGGCGTTATCGCGACACGAGCGGATCCGGCACAAGGCAGATCTGAACCCGCTCGAGATGATCGAGAAGGTCGTCTCCGCCAACGATTGGCCTTTCGACCGGACATCGGATCGGGAAATCGCCGTCGAGGTCGCCGGCCGCTGGTGCGACTACAGGATGTTCTTCAGCTGGCGCGACGACGTGGAAGCACTCCACTTCACCTGCGCCTACGACGTGCGCATCCCGAGCGAGCGCCACACCGACATCCACGGCCTGCTGGCGCTGATCAACGAGAAGATGTGGCTGGGTCACTTCGATCTGTGGACCGAGGAAGGCCTGCCGATGTTCCGCCACGCCATTCCGCTCAGGGGCACCGAAGGCCTGCGGCCCGAGCAGCTCAACGATCTCGTCGAGGTGGCGATCACCGAGAGCGAGCGCTTCTATCCTGCCTTTCAATACGTCGTGTGGGCCGGCAAGTCGCCGGCCGACGCGCTGACTGCCGCCATTCTCGAGACCGTCGGCGAAGCCTGACGCCGACCCTTCCAAAGGACCCTCCGACGCCCCCTCTCTAAAAACCAAAAAACACGACTGTTCGGATCGTCCTCCAGCGGCGCCGTTCCCCCCAGGAACGGCGCCGCGACCAATTTGCGAGCCACGTCGCCCGGCCTGAAGAAGAGGCTATAACCGTGCCGCCCCCAATGACCCGCCCATGACCCCCCTCCTCATTCCCTATCCCGCGATCGATCCCGTGCTGCTCCAGCTCGGACCCTTCGCCATCCGTTGGTATGCGCTGGCCTATATCGCCGGCCTGATCATCGGCTGGCGGGTGATGCGCCGCGTCTGCCAGCAGCCCCCGGCGATCCTGTCGCCCGAGAAGATCGACGACTTTCTTCTCTGGGCAGCGCTCGGCGTGATCCTGGGCGGGCGGCTGGGCTACGTGCTGTTCTACAAGCCGACGTTCTTCCTCGAGAACCCGCTGCAGATCCTGACCCTGTGGGAGGGCGGCATGTCCTTCCACGGCGGGTTGCTGGGCGTGATCACGGCGATCATCGCCTACGCGCTGCGCAACAGGACCAGCCCGTTCATGCTGTCGGACCTGGTGGCGATCGTGGCGCCGGTCGGATTGTTCTTCGGCCGCATCGCCAACTTCATCAACGGCGAGCTGTGGGGCCGGCCGGCCGACGTGCCGTGGGCCATGGTCTTCCCGCGCGGCGGGCCGATGCCGCGCCATCCGAGCCAACTCTACCAGGCGTTCTTCGAGGGCGTCGTGCTGTTCGCCCTCGTCAACCTGGCGTGGCGGCTGACCGACGGACGGCGCCGGCCCGGCCTGATCACCGGCGTGTTCTGCGCCGGCTACGGCATGGCGCGCATCGTGGGCGAACTGTTCCGCGAGCCCGACTCGTTCCTGGGATTCATCCTGGGCACGAGCTGGCTCAGTATGGGCATGGTGCTGTCGGTGCCGATGGTGCTGTTTGGCGCGGCGCTGATCGTGCGCGCGTATCGCCAACCCCTCGTCGGTACATCCGGGCGTCCGTGACCACCGAGCTCGGCCGTCGCATCGCGCGCCGCATTGCGCTCGCCGGCCCGATCTCCGTCGCCGACTTCATGGCCGAGGCGCTCGGCCATCCGACCCTGGGCTACTACCGCCGCGCCATGGCGCTGGGCGCCGCCGGCGACTTCATCACCGCGCCCGAAATCTCGCAGATGTTCGGCGAGCTTGTCGGCGCCTGGCTGGCCGAGCGCTGGCAGGCCATGGGACAGCCGACGCAAGCGCGCCTGGTCGAGCTCGGGCCGGGCCGCGGCACCCTGATGGCCGACGCGCTGCGCGCCACGCGCGGCGTGGCGGGCTTCCACGCCGCACTCGATCTCCATCTCGTGGAGACCAACGCGACCTTGCGCGCGGCACAGGCCACGGCGCTCGCGGCGTTCTCGCCGCCCCTGGTCCCCAAGTGGCACGAGCGCGTCGAGGAGGTGCCGGCGGGCCCGCTGCTGCTGGTCGCCAACGAATTCTTCGACGCCCTTCCGGTGCGCCAGTTCCACAAGACCGCGGCCGGCTGGCGCGAGCGCATGGTGGGACTGGCCGACGACGGCGAGACCTTGACCCTGGCGCTGGCGCCCGGCGCGACGCCGTTCGCCCCGTTCCTGCCCGACGCCGGCCAGGGCGCGGAGGCGGAGCTGTGCGAAACGGGCCAGGCGTTGGCCGCCGCCATCGGCGCGCGCGTCCGCAGCGACGGCGGCTGGGCGCTGATCGTCGACTATGGCCATGACGCCTCGCGGCCGGGCTCCTCCCTGCAGGCCGTGCGCGGCCATCGTGGTGCGGACGTGCTCGACCGGCCGGGCGAGACCGACCTCAGCACGCACGTCGATTTCGCCGCACTGGCCGCCGCGTCGGGTACACGCACCTGCGGCCCGGTCGCGCAGGGCGACTTCCTGCAGCGCCTGGGAATCGTGGAGCGCGCGGCAACGTTGAAGGCGCGTGCATCGGAAGCGCAGCGCCATGCCCTCGACGCAGGCCTCCGGCGCTTGATCGATCCCGACCAAATGGGCACCTTGTTTCGTGTGATGGCGGTGGGCGACGACAGAAGCGCCGCGCCGGCAGGTTTTTCGGACGCGACATGACCCCCGACATGATCCAGGCCCCGACGCTCGCCGATCTTCCCGGCGTGCAGCATCGTTTTTTCACCCGCAAGGGCGGCGTCAGCGCCGGCCTCTACTCGTCGCTGAACTGCGGCTACGGCTCGGGTGACAGTCCCGACAACGTGCGCGAGAACCGCCGCCGCGTGGCCGGCATCTTCGGCCGCGACGAGCCCGACCTGCTGACCGTGCACCAGATCCATTCGACCGACGTGCTGACCGTGGGCGCGAAGCGCTGGACCTCGCCCGGCGCGCCCCGGGCCGACGGGCTGGTGACCGACCGGCCGGGCGTCGTGCTGGGCGTGATGGCGGCCGACTGCGCGCCGGTGCTGCTGGCCGATGCCGAGGCGCGCGTGATCGGCGCCGCGCACGCCGGCTGGAAAGGCGCGCTGGGCGGCGTCGTCGAGGCCACGATCGGCGCGATGGAGAAGATCGGCGCGCGCCGCGAGCGGCTGCGCATCGTCGTCGGCCCGTGCATCGGCCGCGACTCCTACGAGGTCGGGCCGGAGTTCCCCGCGCCGTTCCTGGCGCAGGACGAAGCCAACGGCGCCTTCTTCAAGCCCTCGCCGCACGCCGGCCACTTCGTCTTCGACCTCGCCGGTTATCTCGTGCACCGTATCGCGCGCGCGGGCGTGAAAGCCCGGGCGACCGGCCACGACACGCTGACCGGGATCGAGGATTTCTTCAGCTATCGGCGCAACACCCTGGACGGTGTGCGCGACTACGGCCGGGGCCTGTCGGCGATCGCCCTCGAGGACTGACGTGCCCTATTTCATCATTCTCCTGGCTTGCTGCCTGCTCGGCTTGATCGCGACATGCGTCATGTTGTGAGGCTGCTGCTGATGCCGGCGCTGATACTGGCGCTCGTGGCGGCGCTGGCCGGTTGCGGCAGCCCGCCGCGCCCGTTCGAACACGACGATTCCGAATCCGGCACGCTGTACCGGCCCAAGCAGGACACCGTCGAGGTGACGATCGAGACACCGGCCAACATGCCGGAGAAGATGGCCGAGCGGCTGGCCGCCGCGCTGGCCATCGAGCTGCAGGCCTATGGCATCGTGGCGGCGCTGCAGCCGGCGCGCGCGCCGCTCAAGATCACCGGCGCCATGACCACCCGCGACGCTCCGCTCGGCTCCGGCATCGAGGTCGAGATCAACTGGTATCTGCTGGGCGGCGGCAGGATACAGGGCCCGGTCGTCAGCACGACCACGACGCAACCCGACGACTATGCCGCCGCCAGTGACTCGCTGGTCTCGCGCATCGCCCAACAGGCCGCCCCTCGCGTCGCCACCCTGATGGGCAAGACGCCGACCGTCGACGCGCGCTCGATCGGCGCGGTCGCCGCCGGCGTCACCGTGCCTGGCGCGGCCGACGCCACCCTCGGCCCCAACCCGACATCGACGCAGGTGGCCGCGGCCGCCGGGCCCGGCGGCAAACCCGCGCTGCCCACCGGGCCGCCGGTGCCGCAGGTCAAGGTGATGGTGGGGTCGGTCACGGGTGCGCCGTCCGACGGCAACAAGCAGCTCTTCTCCGGCATGCGGCGCGCGCTGGGCTCGAGCAAGATCGTGGTGATCGACAAGGCCGGCGCCGACACGTTCACCGTCAGTGGCGCGGTGACCATCACGCCGGTCGACGACCGCACCGTCGAGCTTTCGGTCAAGTGGACGCTGAAGGACCCGAGCGGCAAGGAAGTCGGCAACATCGAGCAGGCCAACCCGGTGCCGGCCGCCGCCACGCGCGGCAGCTGGGTGGGCTTTGGCGACATTGTCGCATCGGCCGCCGTCGAAGGCGTGCTCGAATTGCTCGATAAGGCGTTGAGCAAGCCACGTTAGTTGCGGCTTTGGCGCGGCTTGCGCACGCCCGCGCAGGGCTCTTGAATCGGCTTGTCAGAGGGGGGCTAGGGGCTGCTACTGTCCCGCGGGGTCGGCGCGATTATTGCAAAGACAAACGGGGATAAGGGAGAGGCAGTCCATGTTCGAATTCAGGAAGTCGGTTGCGGCGTTGGCCGTGGCCGCGAGCGTCGGCGGCATGCTGGGGGCGCTGTCGGCGCCGGCCCAGGCGCAGACCATCAAGGCGGTCATGCATTCGGACGTGAAGATCCTCGATCCGATCTGGACCACCGCCTACATCCAGCGGAACTTCGGCTACATGGTCTGGGACACGCTGTTCGCCATGGACGACAAGTTCGAAGTGAAGCCGCAGATGGTCGACAAGTACGACGTCTCGGCCGACAAGCTCACCTGGACCTTCACCCTGCGCGACGGCCTCGTCTGGTCGGACGGCAAGCCGGTGACCTCGGACGACTGCATCGCCTCGATCAAGCGCTGGGCGGCCAAGGATTCGATGGGCCAGAAGATGATGGGCTCGATCGCCGGCCTCGATAAGGTCGACGACAAGACTTTCAAGATGACGATGAAGGAGCCCTACGGCCTGGTCCTCCAGTCGCTCGGCAAGCCGTCGTCGAACGTGCCGTTCATGATGCCGAAGAAGACGGCCGACACCGATCCCAACACCCAGATCAAGGTCGAGGACGTGATCGGCTCCGGCCCGTTCGTCTTCGTCGCCAACGAATGGAAGCCCGGCGAGAAGGTCGTGTTCGTCAAGAACACCAAGTACAAGCCGCGCGCCGAGCCGCCCTCGGGCATGGCCGGCGGCAAGGTCGTGAAGGTCGACCGGGTCGAGTGGATCGCCATGCCGGACGTGCAGACGCAGATCGCGGCTTTGCAGAACGGCGAGATCGACATGATCGAGGCGCCGGGCCACGATCTGCTGCCGCTGCTGGCCAAGGACAAGAACGTCAAGATCGTCGACTACAATCCGCTCGGCAACCAGTACGTCATGCGGTTCAACCAGTCGTTCAAGCCGTTCGACAACGCCAAGATACGCCACGCCGTGATGGTTGCCTTCGGCCAGGAGGACTTCCTCAAGGCCACGATCGGCGATCCGAAGTACTACAAGCTGTGCAAGCCGGTCTTCATCTGCGGCACGCCGCTGGCCAGCGAAGACGGCATGAAGGATGTGCTCAACCAGAACTCGGCCAAGGCCAAGGAGCTGCTGAAGGAAGCGGGCTACGACGGCACGCCGGTGGTGCTGCTGCAGTCGACCGACCTGCAGGTGCTGACCAACCTCGCCCCCGTCGCCAAGCAGCAGCTCGAGGCCGCCGGCTTCAAGGTCGACATGCAGTCGAGCGACTGGCAGACCGTCGTCGGCCGCCGCGCCAAGAAGGACCCGATCGACAAGGGCGGCTGGAACCTGATGCTGACCTCGTGGGTCGCCGCCGACATCCTCAATCCGGTGATGGCGGGCTTCTTCAACGCCTCGTGCGACAAGGCGATGTTCGGCTGGCCGTGCGATCCGCAGATCGAGAAGATGCGCGACGCCTTCTCCAAGGAGAGCGACCCGGCCAAGCAGAAGCAGATCGCCATCGACCTGCAGAAGTACTGGGTCGACCATCCGACGCACGTCAACCTCGGCCAGTGGTACCAGCCGACGGCGATGCGCACCAACCTCGACGGTATGATGACCGCGCCGGTGCCGGTGTTCTGGAACCTGAGCAAGAAGTAGCGACGGCGCACGCGGGGCCTTCCTGGTCCCGCGTGCCCATCGACGAGGACGGGCTGGGGGCCTGCATTCCTCGATGGGAGCAAACAGGAGGGGCGACATGAAGAAGACCAAGCTGGGACGACGCGAACTCGGCGCGCTGACCGCCGGCGCCGCCGTGGCAATGACGGTCCGTCCGGCGGCCGCCGCGACGAAGACGCTGAAGTATGTGAGAAACGGCAACCTGACGATTCTCGATCCGATCTGGACGACGGCCTACGTCACGCGCGACCACGGCTACATGGTCTACGACACGCTGTTCGCCATCGACGAGAAGAACGTCGTCCAGCCGCAGATGGTCGACAAGTACACGGTCTCGGCCGACAAGCTGACCTGGACCTTCACGCTGCGCGACGGCCTGGAATGGCACGACGGCAAGCCGGTGACCGCCGAGGATTGCGTGCCCTCGATCAAGCGCTGGACGGCGCGCGATCCGATGGGCCAGAAGCTCGGCGACTTCATCGCCGAACTGAAGGTCGTCGACGCCAAGACCTTCACGATGAAACTGAAAGAGCCGTACGGCCTGGTGCTCGACTCGCTCGGCAAGCCGTCCTCGAACACGCCCTTCATGATGCCCAAGGCGGTCGCCGAAACCGACCCGTTCAAACAGATCGACAGCCAGATCGGCTCGGGGCCGTTCATCTACGTCAACGCCGAGTCCAAGCCCGGCGACAAGCACATCTATATCAAGAACACCAAGTACAAGCCGCGCTCGGAGCCCGCGTCGGGCCTGGCTGGCGGCAAGGTGGTCAAGGTCGACCGCATCGAGTGCCTCGAGATGCCCGATCCGCAGCAGCAGGTGAACGCCGTGGTTGCCGGCGAGATCGACGTCGTCGAGCAGCTGCCGCATGACCTGATCCCGATCCTGAAGAAGGAAAAGAACGTCAAGCTGGTGAACTGGAATCCGCTTGGCCAGCAGTTCATCATCCGGCTCAACCACCTCCAGCCGCCGTTCAACAATCCGAAGATTCGCCAGGCCGCGATGCTGTGCATGCGCCAGGAAGACTATCTCAAGGCGACGGTCGGCGAGCCCGAATACTACAAGACCTGTGGTGCCGCCTTCATCTGCGGCACGCCCAACGCGGTGGAAGCGCCCGACGGCCTGTTCATCAAGCCCAACTTCGAGAAGTCCAAAGCACTTCTCAAGGAAGCCGGCTACGACGGCACGCCGGTCGTGCTGATGCAGTCGACGACCCTGCCGGTGCTGACCAACATGGCGCCGGTGACCAAGGCGCTGCTCGAGCAGGGCGGCTTCAAGGTCGACATGCAGTCGATGGACTGGCAGACGCTGGTCACCCGCCGCACCAAGAAGGATCCGCCGGACAAGGGCGGCTGGAACGTCTTCCACACCTACTCGGTGTCGGCCGACGCGCTCAATCCGATCTCCAACAACTACTTCGTGGCCAACGGCGACAAGGCCTGGTTCGGCTGGCCGAACGACCCGGAGATGGAGAAGCTGCGCGACCAGTACGCCAAGGAGACCGACCCGGCCAAGGCCAAGGCGCTGGCCGGCGCAGTCCAGGCTCGGGCCATCGAGACCGCCCAGTACGGCTGGCTTGGCCAGTGGTACGGCCCGGGCGCCATGCGCTCCAACGTCACCGGCTGGCTGAGCGCGCCATGCGCGGTGATGTGGAACGTCGACAAGGTCTGATCTTCCTCCCGCCGTCCCGGGCGACCGGGACGGCGGCCTTATCCTGGGAACGCATGCTCGATTTCATCGCCCGTCGTCTGATCGCCATCATCCCGGTTCTCGCGGTGGTGGCGGTCTTCGTCTTCCTCATGCTGCGGCTCACGCCGGGCGATCCGGCGGCGGTGATCGCCGGCGACAACGCGACCTCCGACCAGATCGCGATGATCCGCGAGAAGCTCGGCCTCGACCTGCCGATCTGGCAGCAGTTCGCGATCTGGATCGGCGACATCCTGCGCGGCAACCTCGGCGAAAGCTTCTTCTTCAAGAAGACCGTCGTCGAGCTGATCCAGCAGCGCCTCGAGCCGACCCTGGCGCTGTCGATCTGCACTCTGTTCATCGCCGTGTTCACCGCCGTGCCGATGGGCGTCCTGGCGGCCTACCGCCAGGGCTCGTGGGTCGACCGCGTGGTCATGGGCTTCTCGGTGCTGGGCTTCTCGATGCCGACCTTCGTCATCGGCTACATATTGATCTACATCTTCGCCATCGACCTGGGCTGGCTGCCCGTGCAGGGCTATGTCCGCATCGGCGTCGACTTCTGGCAGTTCCTCGAGCGCATGGTGCTGCCGAGCATCACGCTCGCGATCGTCTACATCGCGCTGCTGGCCCGCATCACCCGCGCCAGCATCCTCGAGGTGCTGAACGAGGACTATATCCGCACCGCCCGCGCCAAGGGCCTCAGCACCCGTGTCGTGCTGATGCGCCACGCGCTGCGCAACGCCGCCGTACCGATCCTGACCGTGATCGGCATCGGCATCGCCCTGCTGATCGGCGGCGCCGTGGTGACCGAGAGCGTCTTCGGCCTGCCCGGCCTCGGCCGCCTGACCGTCGAGGCGGTGCTGAGTCGCGACTTCCCGACCATCCAGGCCGTCATCCTGATGTTCTCGGTGGTCTACGTCGTGATCAACCTGCTGATCGACATCAGCTACACCCTGTTCGATCCGAGGATCCGCTATTGAGCGCGATAGTCCCCGAAGACCTCGTCGATTCCGCGTCGATCGCAGCAGCAACCTCCAAGCGCCGCAGCCTGTGGGCGCTGGCGATCCGCAATCCCAGCGTGATCTTCGGCGGCACGATCCTGCTGATCATGCTGGCGATCGCCATCCTCGCGCCGGTCCTCGGCACGGTCGACCCGACGCGCATCGATCCGGCGATGCGCAACAAGAAGCCGGACACCGTGCTGACCTACAAGCTGGAAGACGGCACGCCGGCCACGCGCACGGCGATCATGGGCACCGACAGCCTCGGCCGCGACGTCTACAGCCGCGTGATCTACGGCACGCGCGTGTCGCTCGCCGTCGGCATCTCCGTCGCCATCATCGCCGTGGGATTCGGCCTGATGATCGGCCTGGTCGCGGGCTACATCCGCTGGGCCGACGGCATCATCATGCGCATCATGGACGGGCTGATGGCGATACCGCCCATATTGCTCGCCATCGCGCTGGTCTCGATCTGGCGCGCTGGCCTGGTCACCGTGATCTTCGCCATCGTCGTGCCCGAGGTGCCGCGCGTCGTGCGCCTGGTGCGCTCGGTCGTGCTCACGGTGCGCGAGGAACCCTACGTCGAGGGTGCAATCTCAGTCGGCACGCCGACCTTCACCCTGATGCTGCGCCACATCCTGCCCAACACCGTGGCCCCGTTGATCGTGCAGGCGACCTTCACCGCCGCCGCCGCGATCATCATCGAGGCGATCCTGAGCTTCCTCGGCATCGGCATTCCGCCCGAGACGCCGAGCTGGGGCAACATCATGGCCGAGGGCCGCACGCTGTTCCGCGTCTTCCCGCACAACATCATGTACCCGGGCATCTTCCTCGCCTTCGCCGTCCTCGCCATCAACATCATGGGCGACGGGCTGCGCGACACGCTCGATCCCAAAATGAGCAAGAAAGTCTGACCTTGCCCGACAAGAAACCGGTTCTCGAGGTTCGTAACCTCTCCGTCGCCCTGCCCAAGGGCGCCGATCGCGCGCACGCCGTCGAGAAGGTGAGCTTCACCGTCAACCCCGGCGAGATTGTCTGCCTGGTGGGCGAGTCGGGCTCGGGCAAATCGGTGATCGCTTTCACGGTGATGGGCCTGCTGGCCAAGGCGCTGAAGCCGACCAGCGGCGAGATCCTGCTGCAGGGCGAGAACATCCTGGCGGCCTCCGAGGATCGCCTGCGCCAGCTCCGCTGCACGCGCATGTCGATGATCTTCCAGGAGCCGATGACGGCGCTCAACCCGGTCATGACCTGCGGCGAGCAGATCGACGAGGTGCTGGAGACCCACACCAAGCTCGACGCCAACGCGCGCAAGGCCAAGATCATCGCCATCCTCGAGCGCGTGAAGCTGCCCGAGCCGCAGCGCATGTACGGCTCCTTCCCCCACCAGCTCTCGGGCGGCCAGCGCCAGCGCATCATGATCGCCATGGCGCTGGTGCTCGATCCGGTGCTGCTGATCGCCGACGAGCCGACCACCGCGCTCGACGTCACGACCCAGGCCGAGATCCTGAAGCTGGTCGCCGAGCTGCAGGCCAGCCAGGGCACCGGCGTGCTGTTCATCACCCACGACTTCGGCGTCGTCGCCGAGATCGCCCATCGCGTCGCCGTGCTGCGCTGGGGCGAGCTGGTCGAGATGGGACAGACCGAGCAGATCCTGGCGCGACCGACGCAGGATTACACGAAGATGCTGATTGCCTCGGTGCCGTCGATCGTGCCGACGCATCGCGGCGTGCGCCGGGCAGGCGAGACGGTGCTGCGCACCGAAAAGCTCGGCAAGACCTACGTCTCCAAGGGCTTCTTCCAGAAGGGCCGCACCGTGAAGGCGGCCACCGAGGTCGACCTCGACATCCGCCGCGGCGAGACGCTCGGCATCGTGGGCGAATCGGGCTCGGGCAAGTCGACGGTGGCGCGCTGCATCGCCCGCCTGATCGATCCGACCGAGGGCAGGATATTCCTCGGCGACACCGAGATCGCCACCCTGTCGGCGGGCAAGCTCCGCCCGCATCGCCGCAAGGTGCAGATCGTCTTCCAGGACCCCTACCGTTCGCTCAACCCGCGCATGACGGTGGGCGAATCGGTCATCGAGGGGCCGATGAACTTCGGCCTCGGCCGCACCGCGGCACTCGCCCGCGCCCGCAGCCTGATGGAGACCGTGCGGCTCGATCCCAACGCGCTCGACCGCTATCCGCACCAGTTCTCGGGCGGCCAGCGCCAGCGCATCTGCATCGCCCGCGCGCTCGCCATGGAGCCCGAGCTCCTGATCGCCGACGAGGCGGTGTCGGCGCTCGACGTCAGTGTGCAGAAGCAGGTGCTCGAGTTGCTCGACGAGATCCGCCAGCGCCTGAAGCTCGCCGTGCTGTTCATCACCCACGACCTGCGGGTGGCCGCCCAGATCTGCGATTTCGTGGCCGTCATGAGCCAGGGCCGCGTGGTTGAGTACGGCGCCGCCGAGCAGGTCTTCGGCGCACCCAAGCACGAGTACACCAAGGCGCTGTTCGCCGCCGCCCCCGGCCGCAACTGGGATTTCACCAAGGCGAGCGCGGCCTGACCGGAGTAGGATCGCTGGATGCCCAGCGGTTTTCTCGAGGATGCCTCCTTCAACCAGTCGCCGGCCTTCGGCGACGTCGACCTGTTCAGCGCCGACCGGCCGCTGGCCGACGCCGCGGCGCGCTGCGGGCTCGACCTCGCCCCGCTCTCGGCGTGCGGGCGTGACTACGGCGCGGCCGCGACGCTCGACCTCGGCCGGATCGCCAACGAGAACCCGCCCCGCTTGCGCGCCGTGGATGGCAAGGGCAACCGCATCGACTTCGTCGAGTTCCATCCGGCCTATCACGCGCTGATGGAGAAGAGCGTCGGCTGGGGCATCCACGCCTCCGCCCACGACGGCAGCGACAGGCAAGGCCCGATGGCGAGCCGCGCCGTGCGGCTCTACCTCGCCACCCAGGCCGAGAGCGGCCATCTCTGCCCAATCACCATGACCCACGCCTGCGTGGGCGCGCTCGGCGCCGAGCCGACGTTGCTGAAGAAATGGCTGCCGAAGATCCAGACGCGCACCTACGATCCGCGGCCGCTGCCGTGGCGGGACAAGAACGGCGTGACCCTGGGCATGGGCATGACCGAGCGCCAGGGCGGCACCGACGTGCGCGCCAACATCACCGAGGCCACGCCGCTCACGACGAGCAAGGGGGGCGACCATGTCGAGATCAGCGGCCACAAATGGTTCATGTCGGCGCCGATGTGCGACGCGTTCCTGGTGCTGGCCCAGGCGCAGAATGGCGACAAGAGAGGCGGCCTCACCTGTTACCTGATGCCGCGCTATCGGCCCGACGGCAGCCAGAACGCCATCCGCTTCCAGCGCCTGAGGGACAAGCTCGGCAACAAGTCGAACGCTTCGTCCGAGGTCGAATTCCACGGCGCCTATGCCGAGCGGGTCGGGCCCGAGGGTGCGGGCGTGCGCACCATCATCGAGATGGTGAATCTCACGCGGCTGGATTGCGCGATCGCTTCGGCCGGCCAGATGCGCATCGCGCTCAGCCAGGCGCTGCACCACATCCGCCATCGCTCCGTGTTCCAGAAGAAACTGTCGGACCAGCCGGCGATGCGCGCCGTCGCCGCCGACATGGCGCTCGAGCTCGAGGCGCAGGTGGCGCTGGTCTTTCGCCTGGCCCATGCCGTCGACCAGGCCGCCACCGACCCGCGCCAGGCGGCCTATGCGCGGCTGCTGACGCCGGCGGTGAAGTTCCTGGTGTGCAAGAGCACGCCGCAGATCGTCTACGAATCGCTCGAGTGCCTGGGCGGCAACGGCTACACCGAGGACCTGCCGCTGGCGCGCTATTATCGCGAGGCGCCGCTCAACGCGATCTGGGAAGGCTCGGGCAACGTGATGGCGCTCGACGTGCTGCGCGCCGCGGGCCGCCACGCCGAAGCCAGCATGGATACCTTGTCGCGCCTGGTGCGTACCGCCTCGCAGGCTTTTCCCGTCGGACCGCTGGCGCAGTCGCTCGAACGCATCCTGAAGTCGCCCGACGCCGAACGCCGCGCGCGCTTCCTGTGCGAGGGCCTGGCCCGTATCGCGGCCCTTGCGGCACTGGTCGAGGCCGGGTCCGACTTCGCCCCGCTCTACGGCGAGGCCCGGCTGGGCGCCGAGCACTTCGCGCAGTTCGGCACCGCCGATCTCGGATCGTCGGAGACGGCTCTGATGGATCGCGCCCTGAAGGTTTGAGCGACACGCTGGATGGGTCGACCCTCGCCCTCTCCCCGGCCGCCTGCGCCGCGTTCCGCAAAATCCTGCTCGGCACCGTGTTTGCCGGCCTCGCCGTGCGGCTGGCGGTCGACGGAAGACGCTGAAGCCCTGCTGCGTCGGGGCCGGAAAGCGGGCTAAAGTCGCGCGCATGAAAAAGATCTTCACCGCGTGCCTCGGCACCGAGACCAACACCTTCGCGTCGATCCCGACCGGCCGCCAGCTCTTCGAGGACACCTGCCTGTTCCGCAAGGGCAGCTACGGCACCAACGTGCCGATGTTCGGCGCGCCGCTCGATGTGTGGCGCAAGCGCGCCGAGGCGAAAGGCTGGACGGTCGTCGAAAGCCTGTGCGCCTTCGCCATGCCCGCCGGCAGGACGGTGAAGAAGGTCTACGAGGCCTTCCGCGACGAGATCGTGGCCGACCTCAAGGCCGCCATGCCGATCGACGCGGCGTTCTTCTCCATGCACGGCGCCATGGTGGCCGAAGGCTACGACGACTGCGAGAGCGACCTGCTGGCCCACGTGCGCCAGGTCGTGGGTCCCGACATTCCCGTGGGCGTCGAGTTCGACCTGCACTGCAACATCGGCGACGGCACGATGCGCGACGCCACGGTGCTGGTGCTGTTCAAGGAATATCCGCACGTCGACGTGTCGGACCGCGCCGACGACCTGTTCACCGTCATGGAAGGCGCCATCGAGGGCCGCACCAAACCGGTGATGGCCTCGTTCGACTGCCGCATGATCGGCGTCTTCCACACCACGCGCGAGCCGATGCGCGGCTTCGTCGACAAGCTCTCGGCCATGGAGGGCAAGGACGGCGTGCTGTCGCTCTCGATCGCGCACGGCTTCCCGTGGTCCGACATCAGGGAAATGCGCAGCCGCATCATCGCCGTTACCGACAACGACAAGCCCAAGGCCGAGAAGCTCGCGCGCGAGCTCGGCATGGAATTCTTCGGCATGCGCACCCAGACCCAGCCGCCCTACGTCACCCTCGACGCGGCGATGGCGCGCGTGTCCTCGCACAACCTGCCCAAGCCCATGGTGCTGGCCGACGTGTCGGACAATGCCGGCGGCGGCGCTGCTTCGGACTCGACCTTCATCCTGCGCGAATTGCTCGACAAGAAGATCGAGGACGCCGCGATCGCCATGTTCTGGGACCCCGGCGCGGTGAAGCTCGCCTTCGAGGTCGGCGAGGGCGCCGAGCTCGACATTCGCCTGGGCGGCAAGCTCGGGCCGCAGTCCGGCCCGCCGATCGACGCGCGCGCCCGGGTGCTGAAGCTCGCGACCGACGTCACCATCCAGTTCGGCGGCCAACGCAAGGGCACCAACCCGATCGGCGACGCCGCGGCGCTGCAGATCGAAGGCGTGACGGTGATCGTCAACACCAAGCGCAGCCAGTGTCACAGCCTCGACTGCTTCACCAAGCTCGGCGTCGATCCCTCGACCAAGAAGGTCGTGGTGGTGAAGTCGATGCAGCACTTCCACGCCGCCTACGCGCCGATCGCCTCGGAGGTCGTCTACGTGGCAGCGCCCGGCGCGCTGGTGCCAGACTGGGCGTTGCTGCCTTATACGAAGGCCGACAAGACCCAGTGGCCGTTCGTCGCCAACCCGCACGGCTGAGGGCGACGGTTTCAGCGGTTTTGGCGGTTTATAAACCGTGTTCGAAACCGTGACCGGCCCAAGTACCTGAAACAGCTCGTCTTTTCCGGGCGGGCGGCGAAAATAAACCGTCGAAACCGCGAAAAACCGTTGGCGTGTCTCGCGATGCGCGCCACAAAAAAAATAGCACGCTCGCGAGGATTGCCGCGAAATGTTGGCCCCGTTGCACCGGGCGCCATTCCTCGCGAGGCTCGCGCGCCTCGCGAGCGACAGCGACGCCACGTCGCAAAAAAACGCGCCCTCATGAGGATCGACTCGCAACGCTGCTCCTGCAGCATCGGTGGCCATTCCTCATGAGCCTCATGAAATTCATGAGGCTCACGCGGCGTGACTTTTCCGCCGGCGAACGGCGGCACGCCTTCCGCACACGAAGGGGGAGGGGTCCGAGTGAACAGTCTTTGTTGATCGAGAAGTGACATGCCGATCACCATAAGCGACTCGCCGCAAAGCACCTATCTTGGTCGTTATAAGTGTTTGATGCCGATGGCAGCTGGATCGGATGCATCCGGGAAGACAACGCATCCTCATTTGTGCGGCGGCGTTTGAATCGTGGGAGCGGCGGCAGCGAGGATGTCCGCGCGGTTACGTGAGCGCGGCGGATAGATCCGCTCGCGATTGATCAGCATCTTCGTCCGCTTGGCCTCCTTGGCCGTTGCCACCACCTGGCGGTCCCAGCCTTCGGTGTAGACCGCACCCCAGGCGCCAAGGTCGAGAATCGTGGTGTACCAGCCGATCGAGAGCGGCAGCATCGGTTCGCCGAGGAGGTCGGCCGCCACGTTGTGGCCGGTCAGCCGGCCCATCGGGCGGGCGTGCTGGCATGACATGACGGAGCGATGCGAGGCGTCCACCGCCGCGTCCGCGCAGTCGCCGGCAGCGAAGACGCCGGCGTGGCCTTCGACCTTGAGGAATTCGTCCACCGCGACCCGGCCCAGCCGGTCGCGCTTGAAGGGCAAGGCCGCGGTCAGCGTGTTGGCACGCATGCCCGCACACCACACCACGGTCGCCGCCTGCATTATTTCGCCGTCGGCGAGGACAAGGCCCTGCGACGTCACGCCGGCCACCGACACGCCACCGCGCACCTCGACGCCGAGTGCCGCCATGGCCGTCTCCACGACAGTGCAGGCGCCGTCGCCCATATCGGCGCCCACCCGGGCGGACCGATCGACGAGGATCACCCGGGTGGCCTCGCCACCGGCTTTGGCCGAGGCGGCACGCAGTACCGCGACGATCTCGGTGGCACACTCGATGCCGGTGAGCCCGCCGCCGACGACGATGGCGGTGTAGCGGCCAGGGGCGGGCGGTCGCGTCGCAAGGCCGGCGATATGCGCCTGAAGTCTTTCGGCGGCGGCATAGGTATCGATGTCAAATCCGTGTTCCGCGAGGCCCGGGATCGCGGGCCGCAGCAGCGTACTGCCGACTGCGAGCACCAGGCGATCGTAGCTCAGCGCCTTGCTCACGCCTCCCACCTCGCAGGTGACCTGCCGCGCCGAGACATCTATGCCGGCAATCTCGCCGACAATGCGGTCGACGCCGATCGGCTCCAGCACGTCGGCCAGGGGCACCCTGACATCGGCGAGATTCCGCTCGTAGTTGCGCACGCGGATGCTGTGCCAATCGTCGCGATTGACGAGCGTGACGCGGATCCTGTCCGGCGCAATGCCGCATTGGTCGAGCAGACGGGCGGCGCCGACGGCACTCCACAGTCCCGCGAAACCGCCGCCAAGAATCAGGATCTGCTGCATGCGCGGGCCCCTCGCCCTGGCCTCGACATCCCTGCGTGCGAGTCTGCGCCGTCCGGGCGGGACCGGGACCAGCCTATCGCGTCGTCCCGGCCCGTTCCATGATCGGCCAAGGCCCTGCAATCACGATGTTTCAAGGCGTTTACAGTCTGCCCGCTCATTGGTATGTTCCGCCCCGTCGCGGCCGGGGGTGGCCGTTTTCTCGTTTTAGATCAACGGCTTAGCCATGAAGATCCTGACCGGCAACAGCAATAGACCGCTGGCGGAAGCCATTTCCGCCAAGCTGGCCCTGCCGCTGGTGAAAGCCAACATCCGCCGATTCTCGGACAACGAGATCTTTGTCGAGATCCTGGAGAACGTGCGCGGCGAGGACATGTTCGTCCTGCAGTCGACCAGTTTCCCCGCCAACGACCATCTGATGGAGCTCCTGATCACCATCGATGCGCTGCGCCGCAGCTCGGCGCGCCGCATCACCGCGGTGATCCCCTACTACGGCTACGCCCGCCAGGATCGCCGCACCGGCCCGCGCACGCCTATATCGGCCAAGCTGGTCGCCAACCTGCTGACCCACGCCGGCGCCAACCGCGTGCTGACGCTCGACCTGCATGCCAGCCAAATCCAGGGCTTCTTCGACATTCCCGTCGACAACCTGTTCGCCGGCCCGGTGATGTCCAACGACATCAAGGCGACGATGAAGGGCCGCAACATCACCGTCGTGTCGCCCGACACCGGCGGCGTGGTGCGGGCGCGCGCGATCGCCAAGCGCATCGACGCCGACCTCGCCATCATCGACAAGCGCCGCGAGGCGGCAGGCGTCAGCGAAGTGATGAACGTGATCGGCGACGTCAAGAACGCGGACTGCGTGCTGATCGACGACATCGTCGATTCGGCCGGCACGCTGTGCAACGCCGCCGTCGCGCTGATGGACCAGGGCGCCAAGTCGGTGTCGGCCTATGTCACGCACGGCGTGCTGTCGGGCGGCGCCGTCGCCCGCGTGGCGGCCTCGCCGATGGAGAAGATGGTCATCACCGATTCGATCGTGCCGACCGAGGCGGTGCGGGTGTCGCCCAACATCAAGCCACTCAGCATCGCCACGCTGATGGCCGAGGCGATGAAGCGCATCTCGGAAGAGACCTCGGTCTCGAGCTTGTTCGACTAGAAGGAATTCAAGAGATCCGGCGATTGGCACCCCTGGAGGCCACGCCGCGATGAGAGAGAACTGAACAGAAAGCATTAGGAGAAGTTGAAATGGCAGAGATGTCCAAGGTCATCGCGAAGAAGCGGGACCGGGCCGGCAAAGGGGGCGCCCGTTCCAGCCGTCGTGATGGTCTGATTCCCGCCGTGATCTACGGCGACAAGCAGCCCCCCCAGATGATCGCGGTCGAGCCGAAGTCGGTCGAACGCCAAATGCATCGCGAGGGCTTCTTCAATCACACCCTCAAGATCGAAGTCGATGGCACGTCCATCGACGTCCTGCCGCGCGACGTGCAGGTCGATCCCGTGACGGACAAGCCTCTGCATCTCGACTTCCTGCGCGTCGGACCGGACTCGATCATCTCCGTGCAGGTCCCCGTGCACTTCAAGAACGAAGCCGGTTCGCCCGGCATCAAGCGCGGCGGCGTGCTGAACGTGGTCATGCACGAGATCACCGTGCGCACCAAGCCCTCGACCATCCCGGAGTATTTCGAGATCGACCTGACGGGCCTGGAGATCGGCCATTCGGTGCATCTCGACGCGCTCAAGGTGCCGGAGGGCGTTCGCGTCGTGACCCGCGACAAGAATCCGACAGTGGCGTCGATCGCCGCTCCGACCGTGGTTCGCGAAGCCGCTGCCCAGGCAGCAGCCGATGCGACGGCGGCAGCCAGCGCCCCGGCGGCAGCCGAAGGTGCGGCAGCAGCGCCAGGTGCGGCTCCCGCGGCAGGTGCGGCTCCGGCGGCAGGTGCTGCGGCACCGGCGGCCGGCGGCAAGGCACCGGCTGCGCCCGCGGCTGGCAAGGCGCCGGCTCCGGCCAAGAAGTAAGCGTTCCCGGTGCTTTTGCTGGTCGGCCTCGGCAATCCCGGGCCGCGCTACGCGGGGCACCGGCACAATGTGGGATTCATGGCGGTGGGCGAGATTGCCCGCCGCCGTGTCTTCTCGCCCTGGCGCGAGCGCTTCAATGGCGAGGTGGCCGAGGGCCATCTCGGCGGCGAGCGCACGCTGCTGCTGAAACCCATGACCTTCATGAACGAATCGAGCCGCGCCGTCGGCGAGGCCGTGCGCTTCCTGAAGGTCCCGCTCGACCGCGTCGTGGTCTTCCACGACGAATTGGATATCGCGCCCGGCCGGGTGCGCATGAAGAAGGGTGGCGGTGCCGGCGGCCACAACGGCCTGCGCGACATCGACGCCCATGTCGGAAAGGACTACCGCCGCGTGCGCATCGGCATCGGCCATCCGGGCCACAAGGATCTGGTGCTGCACTGGGTGCTACGCGACTTCGAGCCGGACGAGCGTAACGAGAAGACCGGTTGGCTGCCCAGGCTGCTGGGCACGCTGGCCGACGAATCGGCGCTGCTGGCCGAAGGCGGCCCGAAGGGCGACGAGAAATACATGAGCCGGGTGGCGAACCTCGCACCTCCGCCCGATCTGCCGGCGAGACTGGACATCAAAGAGTAAAGAGCGAGAGAGCCAAAATGGGTTTCAATTGCGGAATTGTCGGCCTGCCCAACGTCGGCAAGTCGACCCTGTTCAATGCGCTGACGGCCACGCAGGCGGCCCAGGCCGCCAACTATCCGTTCTGCACCATCGAGCCGAACGTCGGCCGCGTCGCCGTGCCCGATCCGCGCCTCGACAAGCTCGCGGGCATCGCCAGTTCGGCCAAGATCGTGGCCACCCAGCTCGAGTTCGTCGACATCGCAGGCCTCGTGAAAGGCGCCAGCAAGGGCGAGGGGCTGGGCAACCAGTTCCTCGGCAACATCCGCGAGGTCGATGCGATCGCCCACGTGCTGCGCTGCTTCGAAGACGGCGACGTGACGCACGTGAGCGGCAAGATCGACCCGGTGAGCGACGCCGAGGTCGTCGAGACCGAGCTGATGATCGCCGACCTCGACTCGCTGGAGAAGCGCCTGCCCAACCTCGAGAAGCGCGCAAAGGGTGGCGATAAGGAAGCCGCCGCCGAAGTGCCCGTCGTCCGCAAGGCACTCGACGCGCTACGCGAGGGCAAGCCCGCGCGCGAGGCTGCGATCACCGACGACGAGCGGCCGGCCTTCGCCCGCCTGCAGCTCATCACCGCCAAGCCGATGATGTACGTGCTGAACGTCGAGGAGAGCGCCGCGGCCACCGGCAACGCCCACAGCGCCGCCGCCGAAGCCTTCGCCAGGCAGCGCGGCATGCCGGCGGTCGTGATCTCGGCCGCCATCGAGGCCGAGGTGGCGCAGTTGCCGCCCGAGGACCAGGGCGACTATCTCTCCTCGCTCGGGCTCAAGGAGACCGGCCTCACCCGCGTCGTGCGCGCGGGCTACGCGCTGCTCGATCTCGTGACCTTTTTCACGGTGGGACCGAAGGAAGCGCGCGCCTGGACCGTGCGCCGCGAAGCCCGCGCGCCCGAGGCCGCCGGCGTCATCCACACCGACTTCGAGAAGGGTTTCATTCGCGCCGAGACCATCGCCTACGACGACTATGTCACACTCAACGGCGAGTCGGGCGCGCGCGACGCCGGCAAGCTCAGGCTCGAGGGCAAGGACTATCCGGTGAAGGACGGCGACGTCTTCCACTTCCGCTTCAACGTCTAGTCTCTGTCGGACAGAGACTGGTCGCCGCCACACAAGATGGGGAGCCGCCGGCGGCAAATTGGGGAACTCTCCCGATGCGCGCGACGGTCCGTGCCGCCTAGTTTGTCGCCCTCTGAAATGCAGGCGCCAAACAAAGGAGCACGAGAATGAATGTCGTTTCATGGGTCGGAGGTCTGGCTCTCCTGTCGTCGTTCGCGGTCGCTGCGATCGGCAATGAAGCCGCCGCAGACAGCGGCCGCGATCTCCTCGCCGACCATGTGCGTGCCGCGAATGCCCGCTTCAAGGACGTGTCGGCCGCGGTCGCCGAGGGTTACGCGCCGATCCCCTGCGCGAGCGGCGTCGATGGCGGCGCCATGGGCGTCCATTACGTCAACGCGAATTTCCTGAAGGACGTCACCGTCGATATCAAGCGCCCGCAAGCGATCATGTATGAGCCGACGCCCGACGGTAAAATGGCGCTGATCGCGGTGGAGTACATCACATTCAAGGGGCCGGCCGCGCTCGAAGGTCAGTTGTTCAACTTCACCGGCGCCCCCAATCGCTACGGGCTGGATCCGTTCTACGAATTGCACGTGTGGGCCTGGAAGGCCAATCCACGCGGGACGTTCGCCGACATGAATCCGGATGTGACATGCACCCACGCGGGAGCGCACGGCAAGTAACCCGCTAGAGCACATTCCGTTCGGCTGAAATCAGCCGGACGGGATGTGCCCGGTGCAGCTAAGGTCTGCCGTTGAAGCGTTTCTAGCTCCTGAAGCCGAAGCGCACGAGCAGGAGCGCGAAGACCGCGCACGCCAGCACAAACGACAAAGCCTTCCAGAAGAACAGCGGATTGCGCTCGATCAGCGGCGCCGGCTGGGACCGCAGGAGGCTCTCCGGCGGCCTGCGCAGGTCGGCCACGAACTCCGACAGCTCCTCGTAGCGCTTGCGCGGATCGGGGTGCACCGCCTTCTTCAGGACGCCGTCGATCCAGGCTGGAATCTCGCGATCGTTGTCGAGCGCGGAGCGGTACGCGGTCTTGCGCTGCTGCGAGCGCGTGCGGGCCTGCGCCATCGCAGCACCATAGGGCAGGCGCCCCGCCAGCATCTGGTAGGCGATCACGCCCAGCGAGAAGAGGTCCGACCGCACCGTGCCGCCCTCGCCCAGGAAATACTCGGGCGCGGTATACTGCACCGTCCCCGGCACCGGGCTGCGCTCGGCGGTCCGGGTGGCCTCGGCGACGCCCGCAACGCTCGCCGAGCCGAAGTCGATGATCTTCACAGTCCCGATCCTGTCGATCATCACGTTCTCGGGCCGCAAGTCGCGATGCAGCATCTCCATGCGGTGGAACGCGCGCAGCCCGCGCGCGATCTGCTCGATGATGCTGCGCACCGTCTCCAGGTCGGGACGGGGATTGTCGATCATCCATTGCGTGAGCGTGCGGCCCTCGACGAATTCGCTGGTGACATAGAGATAGGCGCGCGGCCGCGACCGGGTCTGGGTCTTCAGCACGTGCGGACTGTCGATGCGCCGCGCGATCCACTCCTCCATCGTGAACGACTTCAGGTAGGCCGGATCGCCGCGCAGGTCGATCGACGGGATCTTGAGCGCGACGGTCTCGTCGGTCGCAATGTCGACCGCGAGGTAGATGTGGCTGCGGCTGCTGCCGTGGATCTGCCGCACGATCCGGTAGCCGTCGAAGACGGTCCGCGCCTCGAGGAGCGGCGGCAGCGGAAGATCCGACGCCTGGCCGAAGATCTCGCCGGCCTCGGCCCCCGGCAGCTCGTCGATCCGCACGATCTGGACGGTAAGATTGTCGGCGCTGCCCTGGCGATAGGCCTCCTCGACGATCGCCCGCGCCGCGCCGTCGAGATCGTCCGCGTGACCGGTGAGTGCGGCGGCCACGACGCGCGCGCCGATGTGCTCGCAGACGCCGTCGGTCGCCTGGATGAAGACGTCGCCGGTCTCGAGCGCGATCGTGCGGTAGTCGATCTCGACCTGCGGGTTCATGCCGACCGCCCGGCTGAGATAGGTCTGCTCCGGCGACAGGACGACGCGATGATCGTCGGTGAGCTGCTCCAGCGAAGGACCGGCCAGACGGTAGATACGCGAGTCGCCGATGTGAAAAATATGCGCGGTGGTCGATTTCAGCACCATCACGCTCGGCGTACAGACATAGCCCTTGTCGCGATCGTAGGGGTGCGGGCTGCGGCGGGTCTGGGCGTGCAGCCAGGAGTTCGTCGCATCGATGACGCGCTGCGCCGAGGTCTTCACCGACCATGCGTCGGACGTGCAGTAATAGTCGGTCAGGAAGCTCTTGACCGCCGATTCGCTGGCGATCCGGCTGACGCTGCTGCTGCTGATCCCGTCGGCCAGTGCCAGCGCGATGCCCTTCGAGCCGAGCGCCGGCGGCCGCGGGACCAGGGCGCCGTGGAAGTCCTGGTTGGACTCCTTGCGACCCTTGTCGGAGTGCTGACCGATCGAGATCTTCAGTTCACGTGCCATCCGGCATGCCCGAGAAGGAGAGCCAATCGCGCCGGCTCCCGGGCGCTAGCGGTCGACGACGCGGCTGGGCGCGGTCCGCACGTGCGTGGCGTACAGGGTGAGCCCGGTGAAGGCCAGGCCGCCGATCAGGTTGCCGATGACGGTCGGAATCTCGTTCCAGATCAGGTAGTCCATGAACGAGAACTTGCCGCCGATCAGCAGCGCCGTCGGGAAGAGGAACATGTTCACCACGGAATGCTCGAAGGTCATGCCGAAGAACAGCATGATCGGCATCCACATCGCGATCACCTTGCCGCTGACCGAGGTCGAGATCATCGCGCCGACCACGCCCGTCGACACCATCCAGTTGCACAGGATGCCGCGGATGAACAGGGTCAGCATGCCGGCCGCACCGTGCGACTCGTAGCCCAGGGTGCGCGCCACGCCGATGCCGGCCAGCGTCTGGCCGACCTTGTCGGGCGGCGTGGAGAAGCCGAAGGTGACGACGATCGCCATCATCACCGCCACGGTGAAGGCGCCGGCAAAATTGCCGACGAAGACCAGCCCCCAGTTGCGCAGCACGCCGCCGGGCGTCACGCCCGGGCGCTTGTCGATGAGCGCCAGCGGCGCCAGAACGAAGACGCCGGTCAACAGGTCGAAGCCCAGCAGGTAGAGCATCGAGAAGCCGACGGGAAACAGGATGGCGCCGATGATCGGATAGCCGGTCTGGACGGTGACCGTGACGGCGAACGCTGCGGAGAGGGCCAGGATCGCGCCGGCCATGTAGGCCCGGATCACGGTGTCGCGGGTCGACATGAAGATCTTCGACTCGCCCGCGTCGACCATCTTGGTGACGAATTCCGAAGGTACCAGATAGGCCATTGCCGCTCCCCGCTTCCGAAGTGATTTTTCCTCGGATGAGGAAGCAAGAAGCGCGCCAAGACGGCACGGGGCCGCCTAGACGATTCGGCTGGTCTTGTTGCCCCAGTAGCGGTCGCGCAGCAGGCGCTTGTAGAGCTTGCCGGTCGGCAGGCGCGGCAATTGCGCCTCGAAGTCGATGGAGCGCGGCACCTTCTGCCGCGCGAGGTGCCGGCCGCAGAAGGCGAGCAGCTCCTCGACGATCCCGGGCCCCGGCGCGATCTCCGGCATGAGCTGGATCACCGCCTTCACCTCCTCGCCGAGATCGGCGTTGGGCACGCCGAACACCGCGGCATCGGCGACCTTGGGATGGGTGATCAGGAGGTTCTCGCATTCCTGCGGATAGACGTTCACGCCGCCCGAGATGATCATGAAGGTCGTGCGGTCGGTGAGGTGGAGATAACCGTCGCCGTCGACGTAGCCCACGTCGCCCACCGTGCTCATGGTGCCGTCGGCCGAGCGCGCCTCGGCGGTCTTGGCCGGATCGTTGAAGTATTCGAACGGCGTCGCGGTCTCGAACCACAGGGTGCCCGCCGTGCCGGTCGGCTGCTCGTTCATCGCATCGTCGAGCACGTGCAGCTTGCCCAGCAGGACGCGCCCGACCGTGCCCTTGTGCGCCAGCCATTCCGCCGAATCGCAGGCGGTGAAGCCCAGCCCTTCGGTAGCGCCGTAGTACTCCTGGATGATCGGCCCCCACCAGTCGATCATCTGCTCCTTGACCTGCACCGGGCACGGCGCCGCGGCATGGATCGCGGTCTCGAGCGAGGAGAGATCGTACCTGGCGCGCGCCGCGGCCGGCAATTTCAGCAGGCGCGAGAACATGGTCGGCACGAGCTGGCTGTGGCTCACGCGGTATTTCTCGATCAGCGCCAGGTAGGCCTCGGCGTCGAAGCGCTCCATGACGATCACCGTGCCGCCCATGCGGAGAGTGAGTCCGACGGCGGCTTGCGGGGCGGAGTGATAGAGCGGCGCCGGCGAGAGGTAGATCATGTCGTTGCGGTAGCGCCACAGCTTCAGCAGGAAGCTGAAGATCGGCAGGTGATTGGCCGGCGCCACCTCGGGGAGCGGCCGCACGATGCCCTTGGGACGGCCTGTCGTGCCCGACGAATAAAGCATCGCCGTGCCCAGTGACTCGTCGGCGATCGGCGTCGCCGGCAGGCCGGCCGTCGCCCCGTCGAGATTGAGGATTTTGTCGCCGTCGCCGGGGCCGTCGACGACCAGGCAGAGTTCGACCTTCGGGCAGAGCTTCATAGCCGCCAGCGCCACGTCGCGCTTTTCCTGCGAGGTGATCAGCACCTTCGACTGGCTGTTGCCCACGATGTAGGCCAGCTCCTCGGCCGTGAGGAAGGAGTTGACGCAGGTGTAGTAGAGCCCCGCCCGCTCGCCCGCCGTGCAGCATTCGACGTAGCGCGCGTTGTTCTCCATGTAGATCGAATAGTGGTCGAGGCGCCCCAGCCCGCGGCCGCGCAGCAGATGTGCCAGGCGATTGCTGCGCGCCTCGAGCTCGGCATAGGTGACGGTCTCGCCGGTCGTCGCCATGACGATGGCCGGCCGGTCGGAGTGCAGGACGGCATGCTTGCCCGGATACATGGTTCCCTCCGCCGGGTTCTTGACTCTCCCGACAGAAAGGACGGTAGCCTGTCCTCCCCGTCCTGAGGAACCCCGTCATGACCGTCACGCTTTCCACGCCCAAGACCATGCCGCGCCGCGGCGGCTATTCGCAGATCGCCGAGATCACCAGTGGCAAGCTGGTGCTGATCGCGGGACAGGTGCCGCACGACGTGAACGACAAGATGGTGGGCGACGGCGACTTCCGCGCCCAGGTCGAGCAGGTCTTCAGGAACCTCGGTGCAGCACTCACGGCCGCGGGCGGCTCGTTCCGCAACCTGGTGAAGATCAACAACTACTGCGTGATCACCGTGAGCGCCGAGGAGCGGATGGTCTACCGCGAAGTGCGCGACCGCTACATCGACACCGCGGCCCCGCCGGTCAGCACCTTCATCTACGTGCCCCGGCTCGCCCAGCCCAACTGGCTGTTCGAAATGGATGCGATCGCGGTGATCGACGGCTAGCCCCCTCCGCCTGCGACGCCCCAAAATGTCGATCCGGGCGGGGTAAATGCGAGATTAAGGCACCGTCGCGCGAGGCCTGCTCATTGTAACCGCCGCACCGAAGCCCCATTTAAGCTTCGGCATTGTCTGTCTCGCTCCGACATTGCGGTAAATTCCGAAATCGGTCCGAGGAGACCCCCATGAAACTGCGTCCGCTGCAGGACCGCGTCCTGATCCGCCTCGTCCCGGCCGAAGCGAAGACTTCCGGTGGCATCCTCATCCCCGACACTGCCCAGGAAAAGCCGGTGGAAGGCGAAGTCGTCGCCGTCGGCAGCGGCGCGCGCGACGAGGCCGGCAAGCTCCATCCGCTCGATGTGAAGGTCGGCGACCACGTGCTGTTCGGCAAATGGTCAGGCACCGAAATCAAGGTCGACGGCAAGGACCTGATGATCATGAAGGAGTCCGATGTGATGGGTGTCATCGATCGGGCCGCCACCAGCAAAAAAGCCGCTTAAGGGGAGACGAAGAACATGGCCGCCAAGGAAGTCAAATTCGGAGCCGATGCCCGCGAACGCATGCTGCGCGGCGTCGATACCCTCGCCAACGCCGTGAAGGTGACGCTCGGTCCCAAGGGCCGCAACGTCGTCCTCGCCAAGTCGTACGGCATTCCTCGCATCACCAAGGACGGCGTCACGGTCGCCAAGGAAATCGAACTCACCGACCGCTTCGAGAACATGGGCGCGCAGATGGTGCTCCAGGTCGCCACGCGCACGAGCGACCACGCCGGCGACGGCACGACGACCGCGACCGTGCTCGCCCAGGCGATCGTCCATGAAGGCACCAAGGCGGTCGCTGCTGGCATGAATCCGCTGGACCTCAAGCGCGGCATCGACATGGCGGTCGAGGCCGTCGTCGAGAGCATCAAGAAGGCGTCGAAGAAGGTCTCGACCAACGCCGAAATCGCCCAGGTCGGCACGATCTCCGCCAACAACGACCCCGAGATCGGCAAGATGATTGCCAAGGCGATGGAGAAGGTCGGCAACGAGGGCGTGATCACGGTCGAGGAAGCCAAGTCGATCGAGACCGAGCTCGAGATCGTCGAGGGTATGCAGTTCGACCGCGGCTATCTCTCGCCCTACTTCGTCACCAATGCCGACAAGATGATCGTCGAATTGGCCGACCCCTACATCCTGTTGCACGACAAGAAGCTGTCGGGCATGCAGGCGATGTTGCCGCTGCTCGAGGCGGTGGCGCAGAGCGGCAAGCCGCTGCTCATCGTCGCCGAAGACATCGACGGCGAGGCCCTGGCCACGCTGATCGTCAACAAGCTGCGCGGCGGCCTCAAGGTCGCGGCGGTCAAGGCACCCGGCTTCGGCGACCGCCGCAAGGAGATGCTCGAGGACATCGGCATCCTGACCGGCTGCAAGGTCATCAGCGAGGATCTCGGCATCAAGCTCGAGAACGTCACGCTCGACATGCTGGGCCGCACCAAGAAGGTTCGCATCGACAAGGACAACACCACCATCATCGACGGCGTGGGCAAGAAGGCCGACATCCAGGCCCGCTGCGCCCAGCTGCGCAAGCAGATCGAGACGGTGACGTCGGAATACGACGGCGAGAAGCTGCAGGAGCGCCTGGCCAAGCTGTCGGGCGGCGTGGCGATCATCAAGGTCGGCGGCGGCAGCGAGCTCGAGGTCAAGGAGCGCAAGGACCGCGTCGACGACGCCATGCACGCCACGCGCGCGGCGGTCGAGGAAGGCATCGTCGCCGGCGGCGGCGTGACGCTTCTCTACGCCAGCAAGGAGCTGAAGTCGCTGCGGGCCGGCAACGACGACCAGCGGGTCGGCATCGACATCGTGCGTCGGGCGCTGCAGGCGCCGGCACGGCAGATCTACGCCAACTCCGGCGCCGACGGCGCGGTGATTGCCGGCAAGCTGCTCGACAAGGGCGACACCCGCCAGGGCTACGACGCCCAGAGCGGCACCTATGTCGACATGGTGAAGTCCGGGATCATCGATCCCGCCAAGGTCGTGCGCATGGCGCTCCAGGGTGCGGCGTCGATCGCGGGCCTGCTCATCACCACCGAAGCGATGGTTGCCGACAGGCGCGAGCCCGAGGGCGGCGAGTAGGAACGCAATGCCGATGACCCCGGCGATGCCCTTCTCGGCATTGTCCCGGGGTTTCGACCTCGATCTGACGGCGATCCTGCCGCGCCTGCGCATCTACGCCCTGTCGCTCACGCGCAACCGCGACCGGGCCGACGATCTCGTCCAGCAGACCGCGATGCGGGCCCTCGCCGGCCGCAAGTCCTTCCAGAACGGCACGAACTTCGCGGGCTGGATGTTCCGCATCCAGCGCAACGAGTTCATTTCCGGATTGCGGCGCGCCCATCCGGTCGTCGAAGTCGACGACAAGATCATGGCAGCGGTCGAACAGCCGATGCGCCAGGACGCCGGGTTGATCCTGCGCGAGTTCCTGGCTGCCTTCACCAAGCTCTCGTCGGATGCCCGCCAGGCCCTGCTGCTCGCGGGCCTCGACGGTCAGTCCTACCAGGAGATCGCCAAGCGCGCCGGCATCTCGGTCGGCACGGTCAAGAGCCGCGTCTCGCGCGGCCGTGCCAGGCTTCGCGAACTGCTCGATGCGGGAACCGAACTGAAGCAGGTCGTGCGCCTGGACTCCTGACGCCGGCGGCGCGCCGACGCCCTCGGGCTACGGCAGCACCTTCTTCATCCACTTGGCCGTCGCCTGCGCGTCGTCACCCTCGCTTGCCTCGAGCGTGGCGATCACGCGATGCCGGTCCTCGAGCTCGCGGTTCTGGCTGAGCTTGGTCTTGGCCTCGATCCGGGTGAGCGGGATGCGGAAGGCGACGATGCCGCGGATCTGCGCCTCGGCGTTGCCGGGCGGCAGTGCCTCGAGGCCCCAGCCACCCTTGTCCTCGAACGCCGTTGTCAGCCGGGCCAGGATATCGAGCACGCCCTTGGTATCCTCGACGATCTCGGGCCGGCCGTAGGCGTGCACGGTGACGTAGTTCCACGTCGGCACCTTGACGCCGGGCGTGTACCAGGTCGGCGACACATAGGCATGCGGCCCCCAGAACAGCGCCATCGACGGCGCCGCTCCGGCAAACAGCTTCCAGTGCGGGTTGGCGCGCGCGAGATGGCCGATCAGGCAACCGTGCGGCGTTCCGTCGTCCTGCCACAGGAGGGCGAGGTGCGTGCAGAACGGCGCACCGTCCTCGCCGGTGCTGACCAGGAGTGCCCAGGCGTGCGCCTGCATGATCTCGCGGCCCGTCGCCTCGGACGCCTCGAAGTGCTTGGGAAGGTACATCGGCCTCACCTTTTGCGGCTCGCAGTGCGGGCCGTCACGGGTTGAATGCGAGGCCATTACCATGTCCAATGCCAGCCGCAACCGGGAGGTTTTTCATGGGTGAAGATATCCGTCTTAAGTCAAAGGCCGGTGAGATCGGCGCCTATCTCGCCCTGCCCAAGGGCCCCGTGAAGGGCGGCATCGTCGTGATCCAGGAGATCTTCGGCGTGAACCAGCACATCCGGAAGGTGACCGACTCCTTCGCCGAGCAGGGCTACATCGCCCTCGCGCCGCGCTTCTTCGACCACGTCAAGGCCGGCATCGAGCTCGGCTACACGCCCGACACGATGGCGGAGGGCCGCAAGATCGTGGGTGAACTGGGCTTCGACAAGCCGATACAGGACGTCGACGCGGCGATCGCGGAAATCAAGAAGCGCGGCGCCAAGAAGGTCGCAGTCACCGGCTTCTGCTGGGGCGGCACCATCACCTGGCTGGCCGCGACGCGGCTCAAGCCGGACGCGGCGATCGGCTACTACGGCGGCGGGATCTACGGCACCAAGAACGAGAAGCCGACCGTGCCGACCATGCTGCATTTCGGCGACAAGGACATGCACATCCCGATGACGCATGTGAACGAGATCCGGAAGCTCCATCCCGACGTCCAGGTCTTCGACTATCCCGCCGACCACGGCTTCCATTGCGACGAGCGCGGCTCCTACGACGCCGCCGCCTCGAAGAAGGCGATGGAGCGCACGCTCGAGTTCATGAAAAAGCACGTTGGCTAGGAAACCGGCCAGGAAGGCTTTTACGCCTGACGCCCGCGGGCCCCTGAACGGGGTCCGCGTCGTCGACCTGTCGCGCCTGGTGGCCGGCAACGTACTGACGCTCCAGCTCGCCGACTTCGGCGCCGAGGTCATCAAGATCGAGCCGCCCGAGGGCGATACGCTGCGCTCGTGGAAGGTGAAGAACGTCGAGACGGCGTGGAAGGTCTACAGCCGCAACAAAAAGAGCGTGGCGCTCGACCTGCGCGCCGATGCCGGCCGCACCATCGTGCGCGAACTTGCCAAGACCGCGGCGATCCTGGTCGAGAGCTTCCGGCCGGGCGTCCTGGAAGACATGGGCCTGTCGCCGGACGAGCTTCACGCGATCAATCCGAAGCTGGTGATCCTGCGGATTTCCGGCTGGGGCCAGGAAGGCCGCTACCGCCACAAGCCAGGCTTCGGCACCCTGATCGAAGGCTATTCCGGCTTCGCCTCGATGAACGGTTTTGCCGACCGCGAGCCGGTGCTGCCGCCGATGTACCTCGCCGACTGCATGGCTGCGCTCAACGGTTATGGGGCGGTATTGGTCGCGCTGCGCGAGGTCGAGATCAACGGCGGCAAGGGCCAAGTGCTCGACCTGCCGCTGTTCGATCCGCTGTTCTCGATGCTGGGCCCGCAGGCGGCCAACCACAGGCTGACCGGCGAAGTGAAGGTGCGCAGCGGCAGCCGCTCGACCAACGCCGCCCCGCGCAACGTCTACCAGACCAAAGACGGGCACTGGGTGTGCCTGTCGGCCTCGACGCAGGGCATGGCCGAGCGCGTACTGGTCAAGATCGGCCGGCCCGAGCTGGTCAAGGATCCGCGCTTCGCCACCAACATCGAGCGCGTCAAGAACGGCGAGGAGCTCGACCGCATCATCGGCGGCTTCGTGGGCTCGCGCGAACTCGCCGACAACCTCAAGTATTTCGACGAGGCCGGCGTCACCATCGGTCCGGTCTACGACATCTCGCAGATCACCCAGGACGACTATGTGCTGGAGCGCGAGTCGCTGATCGAGATCCCCGACGAGGACATGGTCGGCGGCACGATGCCGACTCACTGCGTGGTGCCGCGCATGTCGGGCACGCCGGGCGCGCTCAAATCCGCCGCCCCCCGGATCGGCGAGCACAACGAGGCCCTGTTGAAGCCGCTGCTGGGTGCGGCGGAGTTCGAGAAACTGCGCAAGAACGGAACCATCAAATGATTGCCCGCCCTGCCCCGCCCGTCTGGCGCTCGATCCTCTATGTGCCGGGCAACGTGCCGAAGTTCATCGACAAGGCCCACGAGCGCGGCGCCGATTGCGTGCTGGTCGACCTCGAGGACAGCGTGCAGCCGGCGCAGAAGTCCGAGGCGCGGGCCATGCTCGGTGCCACGATCAAGACGGTAGCGCAGGGCGACGCCGACGTGGCCGTCCGCATCAACCGACCGCTGCGTCTGGCGATTCCCGACCTCGAGGCGGCGGTCCAGGCCGGCGTCTCGGCCCTTTTCATCACCAAGACCGAGAGCGTGCAGCACCTCAGGCTGCTCGACGAGGTGGTAAGCGACCTCGAGAAGGAGCGCGGCCTCAAGGTGGGTAGCATCGGCTTCGGCGCCATGATCGAGCATCCGCGCGCGCTGTCGCAGATCCACGACATCGCCGAGCACGGGCCGCGCCTGATCGGCATGATGCTGGGCGGCGAGGACTTCGCCCTCGCGACCGGCTCGATCCCGGGCGACGAGACGCTGGAGCTGCCCAAGCGGCTGGTGGCGTTCGCCGCCCAGGCGCACGACGTGCCGATGATCGGCATTCTGGGCACGGTCGCGGACTATTCCGACCCGGCGGCCTACCGGGCGAGCGCCGAGCGGGCACGCCGGTTCGGCTTCTCGGGTGGCACCTGCATCCACCCGGGGCTGGTGACGGCCCTCAACGAGGCCTTCACGCCCAAGGACGAGGACGTGGCCTACGCCCAAAAGCTCATCCAGGCCGACGCCAAGGCCGCCGCCGGAGGGCGCGGCTCGTTCCAGGTCGACGGCAAGATGATCGATATCCCGGTGATCGAGCGCGCCCGCAAACTGATTGCGCGTCACGATGCAATCCAGCGCCGGTTGCGGCGTAAGTAAGTTGTAAGCCGGCGGACGGGCTGGTGGACCAGAATCGGGTTGGCCCAGCGTCTCGCGCGGGATATAAAGGTTCCATCGATAATGCGAATTGTTTGGTCCGGGCAGGGACCGAGCAAGGGGCTTGGGGAATGCGTCATTTCATCGTGGGAACGTTTCTGGTGCTGGCAGCACTTGCCATCACCTCCGTGACCGCAACCTTGCTGGAACGCGCTGCGATGAACCGGCAGGCCTCGGATAGCGCGCCTGCGGTCGTCGAGCGCCAGGCCGTGCCGAACAAGGCCAAGCCCGGCGGCGAGCTGGCGCGCCAGGTCATCCTCGTTTCCCGACGCCTCACTTCCGCTCTCAAGGATTAGCCATGCGCCACTTCACTTGGGCCGTTACCTGGTTCGTCGTCGGTCTTGCCGTGACGCTCGGCACCGCGAGCGTGCTGCAGCAGGTGGTGGCGAGCCGCCAGGCGTCGGTGATGCCCGCGCCGGCCGCCGATCCGGCGCCGGCGCCCGTGGTCAAGCCGCCGGCCGAGGGCCGCGACCTGCTGGTCGCCTCTCGACGCTTCAACCGCCACCACTAAGAAGCAAAAAAGGCCTCCCGAACGGGAGGCCTTCTTCGTTGCGGTTGTGTCGCCGAAGCCTAGTGCTTGTCGGCCCACACTTGGCGCTTCACGGCGTACATCAGGCCGGCCATCGCCAAAAGGAACAAGATCACGCGCACGCCGGTGCGGTTGCGCGCCTCGAGGTGCGGCTCCGACGCCCAGGCGAGGAACTCGACGACATCCGAGGCTTCCTGATCGAGCGTGGCCTTGGTGCCGTCGACATACTGCACCTTGTCGTCCGCCAGCGGCGGCGGCATGGCGATGCGATGGCCCGGGAAGTACTTGTTGTAGTTGTCGTCCTTGGTGACGGCCGCTTCCTTGATCTGCTCGGGCGTCAGCTTGTCGAACGGCACGTAGCCCATCATCAGCCCATGGACGTAGTTGGGACCGTCCTCGCGCGCCTTGATGATGAGGCTGAGGTCGGGCGGCGCCTTGCCGCCGTTGGCCGCGGCCGCCGCGAGCTCGTTGGCGAACGGGTTCTTGAAGTGATCAGACAGGCGGGCCGTCCGGTCGATGGCCGAGCCGTCGTCGGCAAGGTCGGGCACCTGGATCTCCGCGATAAGGCCCTTGACCTGGTTTTCGCTGAGACCGAGCTCCATCAGGTTGCGGTAGCTCAGCAGGTTCAGCGAATGACACGCCGAGCAGACTTCCTTGTAGATCTGGTAGCCACGCTGCGCGGCGGCACGGTCGTAGGTGCCGAACGGGCCGGTAAAATGCCAGTGCTTCTCCGGCGGCTTCACTTCGGTTTCGGCGGCGACCGCGAGGGCGCCGCAGCCGAGGGCGGCGACGGCGATCGTGCCGGTGACGAAGGTCTTGAGGAACGAGCGATGCATGACGATTACCCCGCCTTCTTCTTGAGCACCGCGTCGGCGATGCTGGGTGGCAACGGCAGGGGCCGTTCGATCTTGCCCAGGACCGGCAGCAGGATCAGGAAGTGGAAGAAGTAATAGACCGTGCAGACTCGACTGAGCGGCACGAAGAAGCCTTCCGGCGGATTGGCACCGCACCAGCCGAGCAGGAACATGACGATGACCAGCACGAACATGAACCACTTGTAGATCGGGCGGAACGTGCAGGAGCGCACGCGCGAGGTGTCGAGCCACGGCACCACGAACAGCACGGCGATCGAGCCGAACATGCAGATGACGCCGCCCAGCTTGTCGGGGATCGCGCGCAGGATCGCGTAGAACGGCAGGAAGTACCATTCCGGCACGATGTGCGTGGGCGTGACCAGCGGGTTGGCCGGGATGTAGTTGGCGACGTCGCCCAGGTAGTTGGGGGCGAAGAACACGAAGGCGGCGTACACGATCATGAAGCAGAGCACGCCGAAGCCGTCCTTCATCGTGTAGTACGGATGGAACGGCACGGTGTCCTGCGGGCCCTTCGGGTCGATGCCGAGCGGGTTGTTCGAGCCGTGCACGTGCAGCGCCACGACGTGCAGCGCCACCACCGCCACGATCACGAAAGGCAGCAGGTAGTGCAGCGCGTAGAAGCGGTTGAGCGTCGGGTTGTCGATCGCGAAGCCGCCCCACAGCCAGGTCACGACCGCGTCGCCGACGACCGGGATCGCCGAGAACAGGTTGGTGATGACGGTGGCGCCCCAGAACGACATCTGGCCCCACGGCAGCACGTAACCCATGAACGCCGTCGCCATCATCAGCAGCAGGATGACCACGCCCAGGATCCACAACAGCTCGCGAGGCGCCTTGTAGGAACCGTAGTAGAGGCCGCGGAAGATGTGGATGTAGACGGCGATGAAGAAGAACGAGGCGCCGGTCATGTGCAGGTAGCGCACCAGCCAGCCCGACGGCACGTCGCGCATGATGCGCTCGACGGAGTCGAAGGCCAGCGTGGCGTGCGGCGTGTAGTTGGTCGCCAGCACGATGCCGGTGGCGATCATGAGCACCAGCATCACCGTGGCGATCGCGCCGAAATTCCAGAAGTAGTTGAAATTCCGCGGCGTCGGGAACGTGTGATATTCCTTCTCGATATACGAGAAGATCGGCAGGCGGTAATCGATCCAGGCGATCACCTTGTTGTTGAAGACCGGCGGAGCGCCGTGAGACGAGGCCATGTTGACTCCTGGCGCTTAGCCGATTTTGACGAGTGTGTCGGACGAGAAGAGATAATCCGGCACCGCGAGGTTCTTCGGCGCCGGTCCCTTGCGGATGCGGCCCGACGTGTCGTACTGCGAGCCGTGGCACGGGCAGAACCAGCCGCCGTACTCGCCGCGCGGATCGCCCTGCTTGGTGCCGAGCGGTACGCAACCCAGGTGCGTGCACACGCCGACCACGATCAGCCACTCCGGGCGGACCTTCTTGGCGGTGTCGACGACGCGGGCGTTGTCGGTCTCGGGATCGGGCAGGTCGGCGAGCTTCACCTGCTCGGCTTCCTTGATCTCCTCGGGGGTGCGGTGGCGGATGAACACCGGCTTGCCGCGCCATTTCACCGTGACCGCCTGCCCGACAGCGATCGGCTGCACGTTCACCTCGATCGACGAAAGCGCCAACGTGTCTGCGGCAGGATTGAGGTTGTTGATGAACGGCCAGGCCGTGGCGATCGCACCGACCGCCGCCATGGCGCCGGAGGCGACCATGAGGAAGTCGCGCCGCGTCGGCTCGCCGTGGGCGCCGGCCGGAATGCTGGAAGAAGCCATCTGTGTTCTAGTCCCCTTGGGTCGCCGCAATAGACTGAAAAGCCACGCTTTATTCAAGGCTTCTTCGGTCGCAGGCAGCGTATTAATCCGGGACGGACCCGTCCCGCACAAACTGCGACAGCGCGCCGCATCGAGGGTTTTCGCGACGCGGGACAGGAGACGATGCGTATTGCCCTTTTCGAGCCGGATATCCCGCAAAACTTGGGGGCATTCATCCGCCTGTCAGCCTGCCTTGCCGTGCCGCTCGACATCATCGAGCCGTGCGGCTTCCCGCTCGACGACAAGCGCATCCGCCGCGCCTCCATGGACTATTACGACCTCGCCCGCATCGTCCGGCACGCCTCCTGGGCCGCGTTCTGCCGCGACCGAACGCCCGGCCGGCTGGTCCTGCTGACGACCAAGGGTGCCGAGATCTTTCCGGGAGTCGCGTTCGAGCCCTCCGACATCCTCCTGCTGGGCCGCGAGAGCGCGGGCGTGCCCGACGAGGTGCATGCGGCGGCAGGTATGCGTCTGCGCGTGCCGCTGCAGGCGGGCGCCCGCTCGCTCAATGTCGCTTTGGCGGCGTCGATGGTATTGAGCGAGGCCCTGCGCCAGACTTCGGGATTCAAGCCCCTCACATGACCGACATCGATCAACGCAAAGCCACCACGCGCGCCTGGTTCGAAGGCCTGCGCGACCGCATCTGCGGCGCATTCGAGAAGATCGAGAGCGAGCTCGCTGGAACGCACAGGGATCTGCCGCCTGGCCGCTTCGAGCGCACGGCGTGGCAGCGACCGCGCGAAGCAGATCGTGAGGATCGCGGCGGCGGCGTCATGTCGGTCATGAAGGGCCGCGTCTTCGAGAAGGTCGGCGTCAACGTCTCGACCGTGTTCGGCGAGTTCAGCCCGGAGTTCCGCAAGCAAATTCCCGGCGCCGACCAGGATCCGCGCTTCTACGCGTCGGGCATCTCGCTGGTGGCGCACATGCGCTCACCGAAAGTGCCGGCGGTGCACATGAACACTCGCTTCATCGTCACCACCAAATCGTGGTTCGGCGGCGGCAGCGACCTCACGCCGATGAAGCCCAACGACGGCGACACGCAGGCCTTCCATGCAGCACTCCAGGCCGCCTGCGACGCACACGATCCGGCGCACTACCCGCGCTTCAAGAAATGGTGCGACGAATATTTCTACCTGTCCCACCGCAGCGAGGCGCGCGGCGTCGGCGGCATCTTCTACGACTATCTCGAGAGCGACTTCGACAAGGACTTCGCCTTCACCCGCGCCGTCGGCGAGGCCTTCCTCGGCGTCTACCCGAAGATCGTGCGCGCCCACATGAACGAGCCGTGGACCGCGGCCGAGCGGGAGCACCAGCTCGTCCGCCGCGGCCGCTACGTCGAGTTCAACCTGCTGCACGACCGCGGCACCAAGTTCGGCCTGATGACCGGCGGCAACGTCGAGGCGATCCTGATGTCGCTCCCGCCCGAGGCGCGCTGGCCGTAAAATCGCAAAAACGTCCCCTCCCGAGGGGACGCCTGAAATGCTGCTGCCACAGGCATTTCTTGTGATTCGTCCCCTTTTCCGCCACCCCTCCCGCGCAACAATATTGCGCTAGCGGACCGAGCGACCCGCCAGCAGCGGCGCGGCGAACAGGGCGATCACGAGCAGCGGGTACGGCGCACCCCACCAGACGGCGAAGCGCTCGACGAAGGCCACCGCCTGTTGGCCAAAGGTCAGGTGCTCGTAGAGATAATCGACCAGCACCGTCGTGGTGGGCCACAGCAGCGCCGCCAGCAGCGCCGCCTCGAACCAGTGCGGGCCGCGCGTGCGGCGGGCATGGATCACCGCCATCAGAACGACGTAGGGCAGCGGCACCAGCGCCTTATACCATTCGACCGCGATCGCGCTCAGGCGCTCGGCGATGATCGTGTCGCCCAGCGTGTCGTTCACCACCACGAGCACGGCGATCGCGAGCCACAGCGACAGGGTGAGGCCGGGCCGGATCATGCGGTGCCGGCGCGCCTCTCGAGTTCGGCCAGGCAGGCCGCGCGATCGGCGGCGAAGTCGCCGGCGATCCACCAGCGCTCGACCTCGCCCAGCAGCGCGCCGACCCGGGGCCCGGGCTTGAGGCCGAGCGTCAGCGCATCGCCGCCGCCCACCGGCAGCTCGGGCGGCGTCCAGGCCTGGGCGAACGCCAGCGCCGCGCGCCAGTCGCCGGGGGTGTCGATGGCCAGCAGCAGGCGGTCGAGGTAAAGGCTGGTGCCAAGGCGATAGATCTGCGCGCGCCATGCCGGCGCGCCGCCGGCAACGTCGATCGCGGGCTCGCGCGCCAGCACGATCTCGAGCCTGAGCGCCTGCTGCGTCGACAGCTTCAGCCGCTTGCCGATCGCGGCGGCGGCGGCATCAGGGAACAGGATCGCCGCGAGCCGGCGCAGCGGATCGGCTCTGTCCTCGCGCACGATCAGGGCCCGGAGCCGCGCGGTGCCGGCATATTCCGGCAGCCAGTGGTCGAGCGCCCTCGCCGCCTTCATCGCCTCGACGGCATCGGCCGGCGCCGGCGCTTCGAGCAGGCGCAGCAGTTCCTTGGCGACGCGCTCGCCCGACAGGCCGCCCAGCGCGCCGGCGTTGCGCGCACACGCCTGGAAGCCCGCGCCGTCGAGCGGCGGCGCGCCGTACCAGGCATGGAAGCGGAAGAAGCGCAGCACCCGCAGGCGATCCTCGGCGATGCGCCGGTCGGGATCGCCGATGAAGCGCACCCGGCGATTCGCCAGGTCGGCGCGGCCGTCGAACGGATCGTAGAGCGTGCCGTCCGGATCGGCATAGAGGGCGTTGAAGGTGAAGTCGCGGCGCGAGGCGTCTTCCTGCCAGTCGTCGGTGAAGGCCACCACGGCATGGCGGCCGTCGGTCTCGACGTCGCGGCGCAGGGTCGTGAGCTCGAAGGGCCGGCCCTCGACGATCGCCGTCACCGTGCCGTGCTTCAACCCGGTCGGGATCGCCTTGATATTCGCCGCCTGCAACGCGCGCATCACTTTGTCCGGCGGCGCGGTCACGGCAAGGTCGATGTCGTCGACGCCGCGCCCCGACACGGCGTTGCGCACGCAACCGCCGACGAAGCGCGCGGCGATGCCGGCGGTGCCCAGCGCCGCGAACAGCCGCACGGCCGGCGGAGCGCAGAGGGGCTCCGGCAGGTCGATGCGGCCGGCGGCCTTCATAGCGGCAGCAGCCCGCCGACACCCTGGCTCTGCGTGAAGAACATCACGATGAAGCCCACGATGGTGCAGGCCAGGCCCGCGATCGCCAGCCAGGTGATCGGCAGGTCCTGCCATTCCGGCAGCGTGCCGGCGAGCTTGCGCTCCTGCTTGATCTTCACCGCCCACGCCCACACGAAGAAGGCCGCCGTCGGCAGGCTGACAAGGATCAACACCAAAAGAACAATGCGCAGCATGACGCTTCTTTCTCTCCCGCTTCGCGATCAGGCGGTGAGGATGAATTGCAGGTTCTTCAGCATACCGGCGGTCGCGCCCCAGATGTAGCGCTGGCCGTAGGGCATGGCATAGAAGCGGCGCTCGCGACCGAGCGCCATGCGGCTGTCGATCCGGTGGTTCTTCTCGTCGAGAAAGTGCCCGAGCGGCACCTCGAACACATCGGCGACCTCGCGCGGATCCGCACGGGTGATGAACCCCGGGGTCACGATGCCCACGACCGGCGTGATCTCGTAGCCGGTGCCGGTGCGATAATGGTCGTACGGGCCGATGACCTCGATGAAGCGGCGGTCGATTCCGACTTCCTCCTCGGTCTCGCGCAGGGCGGTGGCCACGGCGTCGGCATCGCGTTCCTCCCGCCGGCCGCCCGGGAACGCCACCTGGCCGGCATGGCTCGGCATGTCGTCGGTGCGCTGGGTCAGCAGGATCGTCACCTCGGGCGTGCGTTTCACGATCGGAACGAGGACCGACGCGGCGCGGTACTTCTCGGGCGCCGGCACGACGCCGTTCAGCGAGAAGTCGCTACCGACCGGCAGCGGCGACACGGGCAAGCCGGATGCCAGCCGGACGCTGCGTTCGCGCACCCGGCGCACAATTTCGTCAACCAGCATGCCCTTGTTCCGGCCTCAATTCTGGGCTTCCCTCAGCCATATTCCCACTCAATCAGGAGCGCCTCGTGGCCCCCGACACTTCGACCGCGTCCGACGCCGACGCCCAAGCCGCTCTGGCGGACATCGAGCGCCTGGGCGGTCAGCTTCGGGCCGCCCGCTCCGCCATCGGCAAGGTCATTTATGGCCAGCAGGAAGTCATCGATCAAACGCTCGTTGCACTTTTGTCGGGCGGCCACCTGCTGCTGATCGGCGTGCCAGGCCTGGCCAAGACGCTGCTGGTCGAGACGCTGGGCGTCGTGCTCGGCCTCGAAGCCAAGCGCATCCAGTTCACGCCCGACCTGATGCCGGCCGACATCCTGGGCTCGGAAGTGCTCGAGGAGACCGACGCCGGCCGCCGTTCCTTCCGCTTCATCCAGGGACCGGTGTTCGCCCAGCTGCTGATGGCCGACGAAATCAACCGCGCCAGCCCGCGCACGCAGTCGGCACTGCTGCAGAGCATGCAGGAGCGCCACGTGACCGTGGCCGGCAAGCGCTACGACCTGCCCGCGCCGTTCCATGTACTGGCAACCCAGAACCCGCTCGAGCAGGAAGGCACCTATCCCCTGCCCGAGGCCCAGCTCGATCGCTTCCTGCTCCAGGTCGACGTCGGCTACCCCGACGAGGCGGCCGAGCGCCAGATCATGATCGCCACCACCGGCGCCGATGTGCCCAAGGCCGCGCAGGCGCTCTCGCCCGCCGACCTGATGGCAGCGCAGGCGCTGGTCCGCCGCCTGCCGATCGGCCAAAGCGTGGTCGACGCGATCCTGAAGCTGGTCCGCGCCGGCCGGCCGGAGACCACCGACCTCGACATCGTGCGCCAGCGCATCGCCTGGGGCCCCGGCCCGCGCGCCAGCCAGTCCTTCATGCTGGCCTGCCGGGCCCGCGCCATCATCCAGGGCCGCCTCGCGCCGTCGGTCGACGACGTCGTGGCTCTGGCCGGTCCCATCCTGCGCCACCGCATGGCGGTGAACTTCTCGGCGCGCGCCGAGGGCATCACGGTAGAGGCGGTGATCGCACAGATGTGCGCCCGTCTCGCCTAGCCGCGCCGCGTCGGAGTCGATGGTCCAGGCCTCAACCCTCAATCGTTCGCTCGAGCTTGCCGGCACCTTGCCGGCGCTGATGGTGGCGGCCGACCGCGTCGCGGCGACCGTCATCCAGGGCGTGCACGGCCGCCGCCGCGTCGGCCAGGGCGACGCCTTCTGGCAGTATCGCCCGTTCCGCGACGGCGACAGTGCGAGCCGCGTCGACTGGCGCCAGAGCGCCCGCAGCCGCCATCTCTTCGTGCGCGAGACCGAGTGGGAGGCCGCGGCCAGCGTCTGGCTGTGGCGCGACGCCTCGCCGTCGATGCACTACGCCTCGCTGCGCGGCATCGACACCAAGGCCGTCCGCGCCGAGCTGATCACGCTGGCACTCGCCAACCTGCTGACGGACGCCAGCGAGCGCATCGCGCTGCTCGGCACCGGCATGCGGCCGACGACGGGCCGCATCGCCGTGCGCCGCCTGGCCGAGGCGATGTTCGACGAGACGCGCGCGGTCGAGGGTCATGGGAGCGGCCAAGGGAGCGGCAAGCCGCACGCCCCGCTCGCCAGCCTGCCGCCGCTGGTGCCGCTGCCGGCGCACGGCACGATCGTGCTGGTCTCCGACTGGCTCGAGCCGCTCGACAGGATCGAGGCGGTGGTCCGCTACTATGCCAACGCCGGCGTGCGCGGCCACATCGTGCAGGTGCTCGATCCGGCCGAGGAAGACCTGCCGTTCGACGGTCATGTGAAGTTCGAGGGGCTGGAGGCCGAGGGCCAGCACACCGTGCGCCGCGTCGAGACGGTGCGCATGGCCTACGGCGCGCGCCTGGCCGCCCAGCGCGAGGGCCTGCAGCGCCTGGCCCGCCCCGCCGACTGGACGGTCCATCTCCATCGCACCGACCGGCCGCCGCAGATCGTTCTGTTGTCGCTCTACCTGGCGATGGCCGACCTGCGTCGGCTGAACGCGGCGTAAGATGCAGTTCAACCGCTCATTCTCTTACGGACCGCGGGGGGGGAGCCCCCCCGGGGGGGGGGGGGGGGGGCCCCGGGGGAAAAAGAAGGGGGGGGGGGGGGGGGGGGGTGTGGGGGGCCCGCCGGGGGGGGGGGGGTTGGTGGGGGGGGGGGGGGGGGGCAGGGGG
>JBEPUH010000003.1:0-232982 GCA_041691635.1 Hyphomicrobiales bacterium | reverse complement strand
GACGTCTACGCCCGCCGGCTCGGCATCAACGGCGTGCCCTGCTTCATCGTCAACCGCAAGTACGCGGTTTCCGGCGCCCAGCCGCCGTCGGCCTTCGTCGAGGTCTTCAATCTCGCCGAGCGCGACGCCGCGACCAGCGCCGCGCAATCGACCGCTTGAGGCTCTTAATATGATGATCAGCATATGATATGCTCATCATCATAAAATGCCCCAAAGTGCCACCCGCATCGCCCGTACCCGGGGCGAAATCCTCGGCCACGCTGCCCGTCTGTTCCGGCTGCGCGGTTATGCCGGCACCAACATCGACGACATCATGCTGGCCGCCGGCCTGACGCGCGGCGCCTTCTATGCCCATTTCGACTCCAAGGAAGACCTGTTCGCCGAGGCGATCCGCGCCGGCGACGGCTTGCTCGCCCGCCTGCGCGCGCCCGGCGCCGGCGTCCTGCCCACCCTCGCGGCCTATCTCGCCCGGGAGGATGCGGCGGCGACTGCCCTCACCTGCTCGCTTGCTTCGCTGCCGGGCGACGTCGCCCGCGCGCCGCTGGCGGCCCAGCTGGCCTTTGCCAATGCGCTGTATGCGCTGATCGGGGAGATCGCGCGTGGCCGCAGGCGCAAGCTCGATCCCGATGCGACGGCGTCGGCGATCCTCGCGCTGGGAGCGGTTAGCCTCGCCCGTGCCAGCGGCGATCGGCGGCTCAGCGACTGGTTGCTGCGCTGCGCCGGGCTTGCCGCAAAGAAGCTGCTCAAGCCGCTAGCTTTGCCATCGCCGAAACGATCCCGCTCACCCCGGAAAGCCGCTGCCGCTCGTCGGCCCACACGCGCTGCACGATCACGCGCTGGTCGGGCCTGACCTTCACCAGCGGCGCGTTCTTCTGGATCCAGCCGATCAGCCGGTCGGGCCGGGTGAACTTGTTGTCGTGGAAGGCGAAGACGACGGCCTTCTCGCCGGCGTCGATCTTCTCCACCCCGGCCTGACGGCAGAGCAGCTTCAGCGCCACGATCTTCAGCAGGAACTCGGCCTCCGGCGGCGTGCGGCCGAAGCGGTCGATCAGCTCGGCCGCGAAGGCGTCGATCTCGGCCTGGTTGGCGAGCGCGCCGATGCGGCGGTAGAGGCCCATGCGCACCGACAGATCGGCGACATATTCCTCGGGGATCAGCACCGGAATGCCGAGGTTGATGGTGGGCGACCAGTCGGCCTGCGCCGCCTCCTGCGCCCGGCCGCGCGCCGAGGCTACGGCCTCCTCGAGCAGCTGCTGGTAGAGTTCGATGCCGACCTCGCGGATATGGCCGGACTGTTCCTCGCCCAGGAGATTGCCGGCGCCGCGGATGTCGAGGTCGTGGCTGGCGAGCTGGAAGCCGGCGCCGAGCGTATCGAGGGTCTGCATGACCTCGAGCCGCTTGGCCGCGGCCTCGTTCAGCGCCTTGCCCGGCGGCACGGTGAGATAGGCATAGGCGCGGGTCTTGCCGCGGCCGATGCGTCCGCGCAGCTGGTAGAGTTGGGCGAGGCCAAACATGTCGGCGCGATGAATGACCATGGTGTTGGCGTTGCGGATGTCGAGGCCGCTTTCGACGATGTTGGTCGACAGCAGCACGTCGAACTTGCCGTCGACAAAGTCCTGCATGGTGTTCTCGATCGCCGTCGGCGACAGCCGGCCGTGCGCCATGGCCAGGCGAATCTCCGGCACCAGTTCGCGCAGCTGCTCGGCCACGGCGGCGAGGTCTTCCACGCGCGGGCAGACGTAGAAACTCTGGCCGCCGCGGTATTGTTCGCGCAGCAAGGCCTCGCGCACCGTCACCCCGTCGAATGGCGTCACGAAAGTGCGCACCGCCAGGCGATCGACCGGCGGCGTGGCGATCAGGCTCATGTCGCGTACGCCGGTCAGCGCGAGCTGGAGCGTGCGTGGGATCGGCGTTGCCGTCAGCGTCAGCACATGGACGTCGGCGCGCAGTTCCTTCAGCCGCTCCTTGTGGCTGACGCCGAAGTGCTGCTCCTCGTCGACGATCAGCAGGCCGAGGTCCTTGAACTCGATGCTCTTGGCCAGCAGCGCATGCGTGCCGATCACGATATCGACCCCGCCGGCCGTGAGCGCGGCCTTGGTTTCCTTGGCTTCCTTGACATTGACCAGCCGCGACAGGCGGCCGATGCGCAACGGGAAGCCCTCGAAGCGCTCGAGGAAAGTGCGGTGATGCTGGCGCGCCAGTAGCGTCGTTGGCCCAATCACCGCCACCTGCTTGCCCGACATCGCCGCCACGAACGCCGCGCGCAGCGCCACCTCGGTCTTGCCGAAGCCCACGTCGCCGCACACCAGCCGGTCCATCGGCTTGCCCGAACCCAGATCCTCGATCACGTCAGAGATCGCCTGGAGCTGGTCGTCGGTCTCGGCATAGGGGAAGCGCGCGCAGAATTCGTCGTAGGCACCTTCCGGCGGATTCATCGTCTCGCCGGGCTGGATCGCGCGCTCGGCGGCGATCTTGATCAGCCGGTCGGCCATGTCGGCGATGCGCTGCTTGAGCTTGGCCTTGCGCGACTGCCAGGCGACGCCGCCCAGGCGGTCGAGTGCGGCACTCTCTTCCGCAGCTCCATAGCGGCTCAGCACGTCGATGTTCTCGACCGGTACGAAGAGCTTGTCGCCGCCCTCGTAGGTGAGACGCAGGCAGTCGTGGCGCGCGAACTGGATCTCGAGCGTGACCAGCCCCTCGTAACGACCGACGCCATGCTCGCGATGCACGACCAGGTCGCCCTCGGCCAACGCGGACGCCTCGGCGATGAAACGCTCCGACGGGCGGCGCTTCTTCTGCGGCCGCGACAGGCGGTCGCCGAGGATGTCCTCCTCGCCGATGACTTCGAGCCCGTCGAGCACGAAGCCATGGTCGAGCGGCCACACCGCGACCCCGACCGCGCCGGCGGGAAGCCCGCGCGCCACCGCGGCGTCGGCGACGGGCACCGGCGTGGTGCTGCCGTGCTCCTGCAGCAGATGCTGCAGGCGCGACGCCGAGCCCTCGGTGAAGCCCGCGATCACCACCTTGCGGCCGGCCTCGTTGGCGGCCTTCACATACTCGGCCACCTTGTCGAACAGGTTCACGCCCTGAGTAGTGCGCGCCTGGGCGAAGCCCTCGTGTCGGCGGCCGGCGAGGTCGATCGTGTCGACCGCACCCGGCGGTGCATCGAACGTCGTGAACTGGCCGACGCTGCGGCCGTCGAGCAGGCGATCCCACTGCGACGGCTTCAGGTACATCTGCTCCGGCGGCACGGGCTTGTAGTCGGCGCCGCCGCTCATGCCACCCTTGGCGCCGGTCTTGAGGCGGGCGTCGTAATAGTCGGCGATCAACTCGTAGCGTGCGTCGAAAGCTTCCTGAAACTGGTGATCGGCCGTGACGATCGCGTCGGGGCAATAGTCGAGCAGCGTCTCGAGACGGTCGTGGAACAGCGGCAACCAGTGCTCCATGCCGACGTGGCGCTGTCCAGCCGACACGGCTTCGTAGAGCAGGTCGTCGCCCGCGACATTACCGAACAGCGTGCGGTAGCCGCCGCGGAAGCGCTCGATGCTCTCGGGCGTCAGCAGCACCTCACTCACCGGCAGCAGCACGATTTCGTCGCGCTCACCGGTCGAGAGCTGGGTCATGGGATCGAAGGAGCGGATCGATTCCAGCGTGTCACCGAACCAGTCGAGTCGGAACGGCTCGGCTGTACCCGGCGGGTAGAGATCGACCAGCCCACCGCGGATCGCGAACTCGCCGGGCTCCATCACCGTGTCGGCACGGCCGTAGCCGTTGGCGCCGAGGAAGGTCGTAAGCTCAGCGACGTCTAGCGTTTGGCCCTTGCGCAGGACGGTGGCGGCATCGGCGTAGAGGCTGCGCGGCGGGACCTTCTGGAGCGCCGCACCGACGGAGGCGAGGATGATGCGCGCCGGCGTGCCGGGCTTCTTGGGCGCGGCAAGCCGGGCCAGCGTTTCCAGCCGCTCGGCCACGATGTCTGGGTGCGGCGACAGCCGGTCATAGGGCAGGCAATCCCAGGCCGGGAAGACCAGCACCTCGCGCCCGGGGGCGAAGAATCGCAAGCCGTCCTGCAGCCGCTCCAGACGCTGGCCGTCGCGCGCCACGTGCAGAATGTCCTGGCCGCCGGTCGTCGTCGCGATCTCGGCCAGCGCCAGCGCGTCGGCGCCCTCGGGCAGGCCGGCGATGGTCCAGCGTCCCGCCTTGCGATGCAAAACGGACAGGCGTTCGGCCAATGCAGCCACTAGAATCTCACGCGGAAGGCCATGAGCTGGCGCAGCACCGGCGTGTCTTCCTCCGGCGGGGGGGCCGTCCTGCCGGCGATCCAGTCATAAATGTCGTTGTCGCCCGCCTGCAGCAGCCGCTCGTACTGGTCGAGTTCGGCCAAGCCAAATCCGCCGATGTGGGCACGCGCAAATTGGCCAAGGAGAATGTCGTTCTCCTTGTTGCCGCGGTACACACTGCGATACAGCAACCGCTTCCGCCGCGTCTCCAGTTCGGAGTCTGCGCTCAAATCTTTTCCCCAGGTGGGACGAAAAAGGGGCGTAGCATATAGGCGGCGACGGTGGCGAAGTCACGTCCAGCAATGCGCCCTCAAAGCCTCACCCCCCTGTTTGCCCAGGTCACCTCGCTTCCCGGAATTGGGCCGCGGCTGGGCAAGCTCGTCGAACGCCTGGCCGGGCCGCTGGTGCTCGACCTGCTGTGGCACCTGCCGTTCGCCCTGATCGACCGGCGCAACGCCCCCGAGGTCACCCACGCCAAGGCCGGCGAGATCGCTACGCTCACGGTGACGGTCGACGAGCATCTCGTGCCGCACAATCCGCGCCAGCCTTACCGCATATGGTGCAGCGACGAGACCGGCAAGCTCTGCCTAACCTACTTCAACGGTCGCGAGGACTATCTCAAGAAGCTGCTGCCGCCGGGCGAGATCCGCGTGATCAGCGGCAAGGTCGAGATCTACCAGGGCGAGGTGCAGATGACGCACCCCGACCATGTGGTCCCGCTCGACCAGCGCGAGCAGATCCTGCGGGTCGAGCCGGTCTATGGCCTGACCACGGGCCTGACCCAGAGGCCGATGCAGAAGGCGATCGCCGCGGCGGTCGCGCTCGCCCCCGAGCTACGCGAATGGCAGGACGCGGCCTATCTCAAGAAACAGAAATGGACCGGTTGGAAGACGGCACTCGCCCAGGTCCATGCGCCCGGCGAGGCGTCGGACCTCGAGCCGCTGCACCCCGCCCGCGCGCGGCTCGCCTTCGACGAGCTACTGGCAAGCCAGCTCGCCATCGCGCTCGTGCGCCACCATAACCACACCCTGGCCGGCCGCGCGACCAAGGGCGACGGCCGCCTGCACAAGCGCGCGCTCGCCGCCCTGCCGTTCGCGCTCACAACCAGCCAGACCTTCGCCACCGCCGAGATCGCCGCCGACATGGCCAAGCCCGAGCGCATGGTGCGCCTGCTGCAGGGCGACGTCGGCAGCGGCAAGACGCTGGTCGCGTTCCTGGCCATGCTGAGCGCGGTCGAAGCCGGCGCGCAGGCCGCGATGATGGCGCCCACAGAGCTGTTGGCGCGCCAGCACTACGCCACGATCGCGCCGTTGGCCGAGGCTGCGGGCGTCAGTCTCGCGCTGCTGACCGGCCGCGACGGCACGCGACAGAAGAAGGCGACCCTGCAGGGGATGGCCGACGGCACGATCCAGCTCGTAGTCGGCACACACGCGCTGGTGCAGGACGATGTCGAGTTCGCCGACCTCGCTCTGGCCGTCGTCGACGAGCAGCACCGATTCGGCGTGCACCAGCGCATGGCGCTGTCGTCCAAGGCCACTGCCGTCGACCTGCTGGTCATGACCGCGACGCCGATCCCGCGCACCCTGATGCTGGCGGCCTATGGCGATCTCGACGTCTCCAAGCTCACCGAGAAGCCGGCCGGGCGCCAGCCGATCGACACGCGCACCATTCCCATCGAGCGCATCGCCGAGGTCGTGCAGGCCGCCGGCCGCACCATCGGCACCGGCGCGCGCGTCTACTGGGTGTGCCCGCTGATCGAGGAGTCGGAGGAAGTCGACCTCGCCAATGCCGAGGAACGCTTCCGTGTCCTGAATGCTCGCTTCCCCGGCAAGGTCGGCCTGCTGCACGGCCGCCTCAAGGGCGCCGAGCGCGAGGCGACAATGGCGGCCTTCGCCGACGGCAGGCTGTCGATCCTGGTGGCCACGACGGTGATCGAGGTCGGCGTCGACGTGCCGGCAGCCACCGTCATGATCATCGAGCACGCCGAGCGCTTTGGCCTGGCCCAACTCCATCAGCTGCGCGGCCGAGTCGGCCGCGGTACGGGCAAGTCGACCTGCCTGCTGCTCTACGCCCAGCCGCTCGGCGAGACCGCCAAGGCGCGTCTCGCAATCATGCGCGAGACCGAGGACGGGTTCCGCATCGCCGAGGAGGACCTGAAGCTGCGCGGCGCGGGCGAACTGCTAGGCACGCGCCAAAGCGGCCTGCCTGACATGCGGCTGGCCGATCTCGCGGCCCATGCCGAGCTGCTGCAAGCTGCACACGACGACGCCCGCCTGATCGTCGACCGCGACCCCGACCTCCAATCCGAGCGTGGCGCGGCGCTGCGGGCTCTCCTCTATCTCTTCCGGCGCGACGACGCAGTGCGGACGCTGCGCGCCGGCTAGAAGATTCTCACCGGCGTGAGAGAGCTATAATGCTATGATAGAAGAATTTTAGGGGATTCTTCTCATTTCTCACCGCACCCCTCGCGTAATAAAATTACCCTACCCGAGCTGGGTGATATAGGTCCGCAGCGCCTCCCGGGCAATGCCGACGGCTTTCTGGGCGTCAGCCTTCTTCTTGGCCAGCGCCTCAAGGTCGTTCTCCTGCTTGTCGAGCGTCGCGAGGTAGCGGCGTTGCAGGTCGCTGTTGGCCGGTACTTTGGCGAGGTTCTCGCGCACTCGCGCCTGCTCGTCGACGAGCTGCTTGCGCTCGGTGTCGGTCTCGGTTGCCTTGCGCTGCGCCTCGGCAACGGCCTGCTCGAGCTGCAACACGCGGGCGAGCGCGTCGCGCGTCTTGGCGTCGAACGTCGTGGCGTGGGCGTAGACGCCGATCTGGTCGGCCGAGGCGTCGAGCAGCCGCAGCTCCTGCGCCTGCGTCTGCTCCTGGGCGACCTCGAAGGTCTGGGTCTGGTCGGTCGCCGCGAGCTGGAACGGCAGCCGGTAGTTGCCTTCGCCGATCTCGATGCCCTTGCCCTCGGGTTTCACCAGCGTCCAACCCGCCAGCCGACGCTGCACGATAACCAGCTTGCGCGGCTCCTTCAGCGTGCCCTTCACGCGATAGGTCGTGCTCTGGCGCACCACCAGCGACGAGCGCAGCACGCCGTTGGCGATCGTGCCGTTGGCCAGCCGCTGCGACTGCGCGGGATCGCGCTCGACCGTGATCTTCTCGTCGAGCGCATAGGGCAGCAGCCGCGTCTCGCCGGTCGGGAAAGCCGACAGGCGTGCATCGCCCACGTAGGACACGGCATTGGCCTTGTCGCGCTCGTAGAGCGTCAGGATGCCGGGCGGCAGGCCAGTCTCGCCGTCGTTCGTCAGCCGGATCGCCGCCAGCGGATTGCGCGCCGCCGTGTCGGCCTGATAGAGCGCCAGCCGCTCGGCCGGCACCTGGCGGTCGAGGATGGGGATCGACAGGGTGCGGCCGTTCACGACGTCTACCGGACGCGGGAATTTGAAGGTCACCTGGGTGGCCGCATCGGTCGCCTGGAGCGGCTCGGCGGGGGGTGCATTCGCATATCCGGCGACGCCGACGCGCTCGCGCTGCATCGGTACCATGGCCGGCGCAGTCGCCATCGGGGGCGGCGGTGCGGGGGCGGCAGCCACCTTGGCCGCAACCCCGCCGCGATCGACGTTCGGCATCAGGTGACCGGCCACCTCGACCGGGATCTCGGGCCGCGTCACGTAATAGGCCTCGTAGAGCGCCTGATGGAACGCCACGGGCCGGCCCGACACGAGCGTCAACTCGACGCTCTTCCAGTCCTGGCCGCTCAGGTTCTCGATGGTCGCCCAGCCCTGCAACGCGGCCTTGGGCGCGGTCGCATCGGCCGGCAAGGTCATCCGGTAGGAGGCCTTCCACACCGGAACCGAGACGATGTAGGCAACCCGCACCGCGCGCTTTCCCTGGCCCTTGGTCGACAATTCCAGCGTGCGCGAGTCAGCGGCGTGGTTGGCCTGCACGGCGGTCAGCGCCTTGGCGACCTTCTCGCGCAACGCGGGGTCGGCGAACTGCAGGTTCTCGGCATCCTCGAGCACGAACTGCTGCAGGCCCTGCTCGGTGAGCAGGGTGACACGCGTGCGCTGGGTCGTGGTGGTGCCGTCTCTCGACGTCGCCGTCTCCGGCTGCACCGAGACCACCCGGCCGGACATGGCGCGGCCACCGCCGACGGTGACTTGCGCGCCCTTCAGCGCCGACAGGAGATCGGCCGGCGATTGCAGCGATGCTTCGTCGAACGGCATGTCCTTGAAGGTCTGCTTCAGGGGCTCGCGCCCCGGCAGGCTGAGGCCGCCGACGCCACCCTTGTCGTCGTAGACGACGAGGCTCTTCAGCACATCGTCGACCTGGTCGAGCGGCACGGTGAGCTTGAGTGTTGCGTCGTTGTCGACCGTGGCCTCGTACTCGAAGTAGCCGAGGCCGGCTGACGACAGCATCACGCGCTTGAGCGCCAGTTCCTGGGCAAATGCCAAGCTCGGCAAGCTGCAGAAGCCCAGCAAAACCACGATCAACAGACGGCGCATGAAATCTCCCCGCTTATATCCGCCCAAAGCGTGAAGCTGGAGTGTGACACAACCGCGGCGGCGCCGTGGAAAGATTACGAGAGCGCGTCCTTGAGGGCTTCCAGCGGCAGGAGCACGCACTCCTGGCGGGCCTTGTGCGCCGCGACCGGACCGAAAGCGGCGAACGGCTCGCGCGGGAGGCCCTCCTCCCGGCCGATGGCGCGTTCGGCATCGTGGCGGATCTCGGCGATGCCGCCGGCATCCTTGCCGATGGCAAGCGACGCCAGCGCCGAGGCCGAGGCCTGGCACAGCAGGCAGCCGCGCACCTGGTGGGCGATCTCCGTGATCCGGCCGGCGTCGTCGAGCGTCACGTCGACGATCACTCGATCGCCGCACAGGGGATTGTCGCGCCGCGCGGTCTTGGTCGGCGCGACGAGCTTGCCGGCGCCCGTCTTGGCCTTGGCCAGCGCCACGATCCGCTCCTGGTAAAGCGCGTCGCTCATCGCAGGGTCTTGGCCGCGTGGCGCACGCCGGTCAGCAACGCGTCGATGTCGGTGTTGTCGTTGTAGGGCGCGATCGACACGCGCGTCGTGCCGTCGAGGTCGAAGCGGTCCATCAGCGGCTGCGCGCAGTGGTGACCGGCACGCACCGCGACGCCGAACGAATCGAGTGTCTGCGCCACGTCGTGCGGATGCACCCCGTCCAGCATGAAGGACACGACCGGATAGCGGTTCTGCAAGCTGGCCGGTCCCAGAATCTGCGTGCCGTCGATCTTCTGCAGCCCGTCCAGCAGCCGCTGCACCAGTCCCATCTCGTGGTCGTGCGCAGCGGTCCAGTCGAGCCTGCCCATCCAGGTGCAGGCCGCGCCGAGGCCGATCGCCGGGCCGATCGGCGGCGTGCCGGCCTCGAAGCGGCGCGGCGCCGACGCCCATGTGGTCTCGGCGAAGGTGACGCGGCCGATCATCGAGCCACCACCCATGAACGGCGGCATGGCGTCGAGCAGTTCGGGCCTGGCCCACAGCACGCCGACGCCGTTGGGCCCGTAGGCCTTGTGCCCGGCGAAGACGTAGAAATCGACGCCGAGCGCCGGCAAATCCATCGGACCGTGCGGCGCACGCTGGGCGCCGTCCAGCATCACCTTGGCGCCGACGGTCTTGGCGGCGGCCACCACCGCCCTCACGTCAAGCAGCGCGCCAGTGACGTTCGAGATATGGGCGAGCGAGATCAGTTTCGTCCGCGGCGTGAGCAGGCCCGGCAGCTTGCCGAGGTCGATGCGACCGTCGGTCGTGACCGGGATCATGTCGAGCTCGATCCCGCTGCGCTGCCGCAGGAGCTGCCACGGCACGATGTTGGAATGGTGTTCGAGCTCCGACAGCAGGATGCGGTCGCCGCGGGCGAGAAGCTGGCCGTAGGAATAAGCCACGAGGTTGATCGCGGCTGTGCAGCCGCCGGTGAAAACGATCTCCATCGGCTGGACGCCAAGGAATGCCGCCACCTCGGCCCGCGCGTTTTCATAGGACTCGGTCGCGCGCTCGGCCAGGCGATGGACGCCGCGCAGCACGTTGGCGCGGCCCGTGGTCTCGTACTTCCGTACCGCGTCGATCACCGCGAGCGGCGTCTGCGCCGAGGCGCCGTTGTCGAGATAATGGACCGGCCTTCCGTCGATGATCTCAGACAGGATCGGGAATTGCCGCCGGACAGCCGCGATGTCGAAGCTCATGCCGGCGCTTTCGCCCGCCACGCCGCCAGCGCCTCGGGCGTGTCGATGTCGGTGATCGCGGCGTCGCCACCCATCTCGACCTCGCAGACGAGGTCGGCGTGCTCGCCAATCAAGTGCTTGGCGCCGGTGTCGCCGGTCACCTTGGCGATCTCGGGGAAGAAGCGCCGCGCCCACAGCACAGGATTGCCGCGCTTGCCGGCGACCGTCGGCACGCAGATCGAGCGGCCTTCGACCGGGCTAAAGCCCGCCATCAGCCGGTCGAGGATGCCGGACGAGACGCCCGGCATGTCGCCGAGCTGGACGACGGCGGCATCGATACCGGCGCCAAGTGCCGCGATGCCGGTGCGCACCGAGGTGCTGAGGCCCTCGGCGAAATCGGGATTCACCACGAAGCGCAGCCGCGCCTTGGCCGGCAGGACCTTCTCGATCGCCGTCCGCACCTCCTCGGCCATGTGGCCGACCACGACCACGACCTCGACCGCCTGCGACGCCAGTGCCGCCTTCACGGCGTGGACGACCAGCGGCTGGCCGTTGGCCTCGGCCAGCATCTTGTTGGGGCCGCCCATGCGCGTCGACCGGCCGGCCGCCAGCAGCACGACGGCGACCTTGGGTGCCTGCTGCGGGCCGTCGCCTTCCTCATCGCTGTCGTCACGCGGTTGCGGACGGGTCGGAATTTCGGCCAACAGGCCGCCGGCGCCCATGCGGACGATCTCGGCACGCCGCACCGGCAGTCCGGCGGCGAGCCGCTCCAGCACCATGTCGAAGCCGTTGTACTTGGGCGACTTGGCGCAGCCCGGCAGGCCCAGCACCGGCTTGCCGTCGAGCTCGCCCGTCAGCAGCAGGTTGCCGGGATCGACGGGCATGCCGAAATGCGTGACCACGCCACCCGCCTGCTCGATGCCGGCAGGCACCACGTCGTGGCGGTCGACGATCGCCGAGGCGCCAGCGATCAGATAGATGTCGCAGCCTTCCTTCTTCAGCTCCTCGAGCGCCGCAGCGATGGCCGCCGCGTCGTGCGCGCACCGGCGCTCGCCCGCCAGGGTGCTGCCGAGCGAAGTGAGACGCTTGCCGGTGGTGCCGACCGCCTTGTCGAGCACCTTATCGCGCGTGCCCGGCAGCCTGGTCTGCACCAGGCCGGCCCGCATCGGCTTGAACGGCGCCACCGACACCATCGGCCGGTTGGCGGCTTTGGCGAGCTCGACGGCGCGGCTCACGGCCGAGCGCGGCGCGGCGTAAGGGATCACCTTCACCGTGGCCACCATCTGGCGCGGCGTGACGCGGGCAAACGGCGCCAGGGTGGCCACGGTCACCGACTCGTCCAATTCGTTCAGCGCGTCGATACGCTCGTGGTCGATGACGGCAAGGCCCGCCTCGATGGCGAAGTGATTGCAGCGGCCGGTGAACGGCGCGGTGATCTCGATGCCCTTGCCCGCGAGCGCCCGGGCCACTGTCGCGGCCGCCTCGTCCTCGTGCATGTCCTCGGGGTCGAGGCGCGCGGCCACGATGTTCTCCGCACCGGCGGCCTTCAGCTTGGCCACGTCGTCGCCCGACAGCACACGGCCCTTGGAGAAATTGATTCCGTTCGAGCGCCAGCTATGGCCGAGGATCGCCCCGGTCGCCTCCTCGATCGGGGTGTCGCCGAATTTCACGCCGCGACGACCTTAGGTGCCGCGAGCGCCTCGAGCCGGCGGGCGCGCACCTCGACAATCTGGCCGAGGATGGAAATCGCGATCTCCGCCGGCGACCTAGCCCCGATGTTCAGCCCGACCGGACCGTGCACGCGAGCGAACTGCTCATCCGTGATGCCGGCCTCGGCCAGGCGATCTTTGCGCTTGGCATGGGTCTTCCGGCTGCCGAGCGCACCGATATAGAAGACATCCGAGTTGAGCGCCGACTCGAGCGCCGGATCGTCGAGCTTGGGATCGTGCGTCAGGGTCACGACGGCGGTCGAGCGGTCGAGGCCCATCTTCTCAAAGGCCTCGTCGGCCCATTCCTGCATCACCTTGACGCCGGGGAAGCGCGCATCGGTGGCGAAGGCGCGGCGCGGATCGACGACAGTGACATCGAAATCCATCAGCGACGCCATCGGCGCCAGCGACTGGGCGATGTGCACGGCGCCGACGATGATGAGGCGCGCCGGCGGCACGTAGACGTTCAGGAAGACCTTTTGCCCGCCAACGTCGATCGTCTCGCTCTTGCCGAGTTCGAGCGCGCGGTGGGCCGCGGAAACCACGGTCTGGTCGTCGGCCTGGGCGCCCTCGGCCCTGTCCGGATAGATCAGGGTCTCGGCGGCATCGGAAAGGCGCGTGGCGAGCACGATCGCCTTGCGGCTGGAGCGCGCTTCTTGCAGCGCCGCGAGTGTCTTGGCCTGCATCGCTCAGCCCACCTTCTCGACGAAGACCTGGACCTTGCCGCCGCAGGCGAGGCCGACGTCCCAGGCCTGTTCGTCGCTGACGCCGAAATCGAGCAGGCGGGGCTTGCCGTCCTTGATCGCCTCGAGTGCCTCCTTGACGACGGCGCCCTCGATGCAGCCACCCGACACGGAGCCGACCATGGCGCCTGTATCGTCGACACCGAGCTGGCTGCCGACGGGACGCGGCGAGGACCCCCAGGTGACGATGACCGTGGCCATCGCCACGCCCTTGCCCGAGCTCTTCCACTTGTCGACCTGATCGAGAACTTCCAGTGCGTCGCTCATGGTCTACTCCTTGCGCAGTTCGGTCTGCCAACCCGCCAGGCGCCTGTCGGCACTGTGCGAGGGGCCGTGCAATGCGGCGATCAGCCCGGCCAGGCTCTCGAGATTGTGCACCGGCCGGAACTCATCGACGTACGGCAGCATCGCCTTGTTGCCCTGGGATTTGGGTTCGTAGGCACCGTATCTCAAGAGCGGGTTGAGCCAGATCAGGCGATTGCAGGACTTGCCCAGCCGTTCCATCTCCTCCGCCAGACCCGATGCGCCCTCGCGATCGAGCCCGTCGGTGATCAACAACACCACGGCGCCCTGTCCCAGGACCCGGCGCGACCACTTGTTGTTGAACTCGTGCAGCGTCTGGCCGATGCGGGTGCCGCCGGACCAATCTTCCACCTGCGTCGATGCCTTGGCCAGCGCTATATCTATGTCCTTATAACGCAGGGCGCGCGTGACGTTGTTGAGCCGCGTGCCGAAAGTGAAGCAATAGACCCTGTCGCGATCGTTGGTAATCGCGTGCATGAAATGCAGGAACATGCGCGTGTATCGCGCCATCGAGCCCGAGATATCGCAGAGGATGACGAGCGGCGGCGGCCGGCGGCGCGGCTCGCGCTTGCGCAACTCGGTCAGGCCTTCGGGTCGCAGGGCCCGGCGCAGCGAGGCACGGAAATCGACCCGCGGGCCGCGGCGGGCCGCCCGGTAGCGCCGCGTCTTGCGCTCGGGCACCGGCAGGCGCAGGCGGGCGATGGCGCGCAGCGCCGTGTCGATCTCGGACTGGCTCATCTGCTCGAAGTCCTTCTGCTGCAGGACCTCGCGGTCGGAGACGGTGAACGTCGCCTCGATCTCGACTTCCGGCGGCTCGCTGTCTTCCTTCGGCGCCTCACCCTGCCCGGGCTGCAGCGCGTCCTGCAGGCGGCGGCTGAGTTGCTTGGCCTTGTCTTCCTCGGCCGGTACGCCGACCTGCGGCAGCAGCATCTCCATCATCTTCTCGAGCAGGCGCGGGTTGCGCCAGTAGACGTGGAACGCCTGGTCGAATATCTCGCGCTGGTCGCGCCGGTTCACGAATACCGAGTGGAGCGTCCAGTAGAAATCGTCGCGCTTGCTGAGACCCGCGGCTTCCACGGCCTCGACGGCGCGCAGTATCTGCCCCGGCCCGACCCGCAGGCCCGCCGTCCGCAAGGTCCGCGCAAAGTGCACGATGTTGGTGGCGAGCCTGCCCTTGTGCGGATCGGGGCCACCGGTTGGTTCGGGCCGTCCGTCCATCGGGCGATCAGCCGAGCGGCTGGGCGGCGATGTCGGCCTTCACCTTGCGCAGGATGTCGGCCGCTTCCGAGCCCTGCAGGCGCTGGATGTCGTCCTGGTACTTCAGCAGCACGCCCAGGGTGTCGTTGATGGTCTTGGGATCGAGGTCGAGCGTGTCGAGCTCCGACAGCGCGCTTGCCCAGTCGATCGACTCGGCCACGCCCGGCGACTTGAAGAGGTCGAGCTTGCGCAGCTCCTGGACGAAGCCCACGACCTGGCGTGACAGCCGCTCGCTCGAGCCCGGTGCCTTGACCCGCAGGATCTCGAGCTCGCGCTTGAGGTCGGGATAGTCGACCCAGTGATAGAAGCAGCGCCGCTTCAGCGCGTCGTGAATCTCGCGCGTGCGGTTGGAGGTGATGATCACGATCGGCGTTTGTGCCGCCTTCACCGTGCCGAGCTCGGGGATCGTCACCTGGAAGTCGGACAGGAGTTCCAGGAGATAGGCTTCGAAGGGCTCGTCGGTGCGGTCGAGTTCGTCGATCAGCAGGATCGGCGCGCCTTCGGGATGCGGCTGCAGTGCCTCGAGCAGCGGACGACGGATCAGGAACTGCTCGCTGAAGATATCGTTGGCGATCTGGCCACGGTCGTGCACGCCCTGCGCTTCGGCTAGGCGAATCTCGATCATCTGGCGGGCGTAGTTCCATTCGTAGACCGCCGACGACACGTCGAGGCCCTCGTAGCACTGCAGACGGATCAGCGGACGCTTCAGGGTCTGTGCCAGCACCTTGGCAATCTCGGTCTTGCCGACCCCGGCCTCGCCTTCGCAGAACAGCGGACGGCCGAGCTTGAGCGCGAGATAGAGAACGGTCGCAAGGCTCCGGTCGGCGATGTAGTCGCCGTTCTTGAGAAGGTCGGCGGTGGCGTCGATCGACGCCGGCGTGGGCGATGACATGGAACTCCGAAACTCCTGAACACTGAGTGTAGCGGATGCGGCGACGGGCCGGTATGCTGGGAATCCGCAGATAATTCAAGGGATTGAGAGGTAACCATGGCCGACGGTGTCTTCAAGGGTCGGATCGCAATCGTGACTGGCGGGGCGCGCGGCATCGGCCTCGCCTGCGCGGCCCGGATCGCCGCAGGCGGCGGACGCATCGCCCTGTGGGACCGCGATATCGAGCGCGCCCGGCAATCCGCCGCCGCCCTGGGCGACGCCATCGCCGTCGAAGTCGACGTCACCAGCGACAAATCGCTCGAAGCAGCCCTCGCGGCCACCGAGAAGCAGCTCGCCCCGCCCGACATCCTCGTGGCCAGTGCGGGCATCACCGGGCCCAACACGACGGTCGTGCAATATCCGGTCGATGCCTGGCGGCAGGTGATCGACATCAACCTCACCGGCGTGTTCCTCAGCAACCGCGTTGTCGCCGGGGGCATGGCCAAGCGCGGCTGGGGCCGCATCGTCAACATCGCCTCGGTCGCCGGCAAGGAAGGCAATCCCAACGCCTCGGCCTACTCTGCGTCGAAGGCGGGCGTCATTGGCTTCACCAAGTCGCTCGGCAAGGAGCTGGCGACCACCGGCGTGCTGGTGAACTGCGTGGCGCCGGCTGTGGTCAAGACCGAGCTGTTCAGCCAGATGACCGAGCAGCACATCCAGTACATGCTCTCCAAGATCCCGATGAACCGCTTCGGCGAAGTCGAGGAAGTGGCCGAGCTGGTGTCGTGGCTCGCCTCGCCACAGTGTACCTTCAGCACGGCCTCGGTGTTCGATCTCTCGGGCGGAAGGGCGACCTACTGATGACCAACCTGCATGACATGACCCTGACGGAGCTCGGCGCCGGCCTCTCCGCCAAGAAATTCTCCTCGCGCGATATCGTCGATGCCCTGCTCGCGCGCATCGCCAGGGCCGACGGCAAGCTGCACGCCTTCACCGAAGTCTACGCCAAGGAAGCGAAGGCACTCGCCGACGCCGCCGATACCGCGCGCGGCTCGGGCTTTCCGCTCGGGCCGCTGCATGGCCTGCCCGTCGTCTACAAGGACCTATGTGACATCAAGGGCCGGATCGGCAGCGGCGGTTCGAAGATGTGGACCAAGCGGATCGCGACGGAGACCTCGGCCACCGTCGAGCGGTTGACGGCGGCCGGCATGGTGCCCCTCGGCAAGGCGCACATGGTCGAGTTCGCCTTCGGCGGCTGGGGCACCAACCCACTGATGGGCGCGCCGTGGAATCCATGGGATCTCCAAACCCATCGCGTACCCGGAGGGTCGTCGAGCGGCACGGGTGCCGCCGTCGCCGCGCGCCTGGCACCGGCCGGCATCGGCAGCGACACTGGCGGCTCGGTGCGCATTCCCTGCGCCTTCAACGGCCTGGTCGGGCTCAAGGTCACCTTCGGCCGCATCAGCCTTCACGGCACGATGCTGCTGAGCTGGACGCTCGATTCGATCGGGCCGATGGCGCGCTCGGTCGAGGATTGCGCGCTGATGCTGAACGCGTTGGCCGGCCCCGATCCGCACGATCCCACGACGCTCGACCAGCCGCTCGAGGATTTCGCCGCCGCCACCAAAGGCGGCACGATCGAGGGCCTGCGCATCGCATTGCCAGACGCCAGCCAACTCCCCGAATTCATGGATCCCGCCGTCACCCAGGCCTGGCAGGGGGCGGCACGAACCTTCGAGAGCCTCGGCGCCACCGTCGAGGCCGTGCGCCTGCCCGACTGGTTCTTCGCGATGCAGCGCGGCGCGGGCACGATCTCGACGTCCGAGCTGTTGGCACTCAATCGCAAATGGATCGAGGACAAGACCCAGCCGATCGGCGATGGCGTGCGCGGCCGCGCCCTCCTCGGCAAGGACTTCGCGCCTGCGGCCTACGCCGAGGAGCTGCGCAACATGAAGTTGCGCCGCGTCGAGTTCAACGAGTGGATGCGCCCCTACGACGCCGTGCTGGTGCCGACGGTCGCAGTGCCCGCAATCCCGCTGTCGGAAGTCGACGAGACCTCGCCGATCCCGGGATACCTGACGCGGCCGGGCAACTACCTCGGCCTATGCGGGCTCGCCATGCCCAGCGGCTTCTCGGGTGGCCTGCCGCTCGGCATCCAGATCCTCGGCAAGCCCTACGCCGAGCGCGACGTGCTCAGGATCGGCAAGGCCTTCCAGGACGCCACCGACTTCAACCGCCGCGCGCCCGACCTCTCGAGCCTCGGCCTCTAGTCAACGCTGCGGCATGCCCTGCGGGACGATGGTCTGCACGATCGAGGAGTCGAGCGCCTCGTACTCGTGATAGCCGATCGTCTTGTAGAGCTCGGCGCGCGTCTGCATCTGGTCGACCACCTTCTGTGTGCCGCCGTCGCGCTTGATGGCGGCGTAGAGTCTCTCCTGCGCCTTGTTGGCGACACGGAAGGCCGACACCGGCCAGATGACCATGGAATAGCCCATGGCCTCGAACTCCGAGGCGGTGAAGAACGGCGTGCGGCCGAACTCGGTCATGTTGGCCAGCAGCTTGACCCCCGGCATCGCCTTGGCGAAGGCGCGGAACATGTCGGCGTTGACCAGCGCCTCGGGGAAGATCGCATCGGCGCCGGCCTCGATGTAGCGCCGGGCGCGCGCCACCGCGCCGTCGATGCCTTCGCTGGCCGCGGCATCGGTGCGGGCGATGACGTAGAGATGCTTGCGCGCCCGGGCCGCGGCATGAACCTTGGCCGCCATGTCCTGTGGCTCGGCCAGCCGCTTGTCGTTGAGGTGGCCGCATTTCTTCGGTAGCAGCTGATCCTCGATATGGACCGCGCCGGCGCCCGCCTCCTCGAACGCGCGTACCATGTGCATGACGTTCAGCGCTTCGCCGTAGCCGGTGTCGCCGTCGACCAGCACCGGCAGGCCCGATGCGCGTGCGACCTGGCGGATGAAGAAGCAGACCTCGTCGACGGTGATGACGCCGAGATCGGGCAGGCCCATCGATGCCGACATGCCGGCACCCGACAAATAGAGCGCGTCGAAGCCCGCGTCGCGTGCCTGGAGTGCCGCCATGCCGTTGTGCGTGCCCGGCATCTGCAGGATGCCGCCTTTGTCCATCAGCGCCCGGAAGCGCTTGCCCGCCGGCTCGGCCGGCAGGTCGTTGGCGACGAGATACGGCACGGAAACCTCCCTACGCTTTCTTCTTGCCCTGCCACATGACCATCAGGCCGGCGACGACGATGAGTGCACTGCCGAGCCAAGTGTAGACGTCCGGCACCTCGGCGAACAGCCAGTAACCCACGATCACCGAGCCGATCATCTGCGTGTAGTTGAACGGCGCCACGAAGTTGGCCGGCGCATAGGTCATCGCCCGCGCCACGCAATAATGACCGAAGCCGCCGAAGACACCGAGCGAGCATAGCAGCGCGATGTCGCCCCAGTTGTCCGGCGTCTTCCAGTCGAACGGCACCAGCACCGACATCACGATGGTGCTGCCGAAGGCGCTGTAGAAGACCGTCGTCGACGGATGGTCGACGCCGGCCACGCGGCGGATGAATATCTGGTAGACCGCGTAGGCGACCGCGCTGCCCAGGATCATCAGCGACGCCCACTGGAAGACCGAGCTGCCAGGCCGGATCACCACCAGGACACCGGCGAAGCCCACGACCACGGAGACCAGCCGCATCGCCGTGATGCGCTCGCCGAGCAGCGGCCACGCCAGGAACACCACCGCGAGCGGCGCCACGAAGGAGATCGAGATCGCCTCGGCCACGCCGACATACTTCACCGCGCCGAAGAACAGGAAGGTCGAGGCCAACAGGGTCATCGAGCAGATGAGCTGCGAGAGCGGCTGGCGCGCGCGCAGCAGCGCCAGCCCGCGCCGCGGCAGGAAGATCGCCGCGACCAGCACGAGATGCGAGGTGACGCGCGCCCACACGACTTCCTGGAACGGATAGGTCTCGGTCAGCAGCTTCACCAGCCCGTTCATCACCGGGAACAGCGCCGAGGCCACGCAGATGAAGAAGATTCCCAGCCACGGCCGATAGACGCGCGCCGGCGGGTTCAGCGAAGCCTGCACGATACCCTGTCGGCGAACACCGGCTTGCCAGGCACGAACTCCGACTTGTAGGTCGGGTGCTTGTCGAGCGTGCAACCCTTGGGAAACGACACCTTGTCGACCTCGATGCGGATGAAATCCTCGGCATCCTGCGTCGTGATCGTGAGCGCCTTCGTCGCCTGCGGCAGGGCAAAGCGCATGACGTAGACCAGGTTGCGCGGGCCGCCGTGTCGCTCGGGCTGCTTCACCCGTTTGTTCTCGGGCATCGGCATGCCGGCGTCCTTGTCGCCATCGTCGTGGTTCCAATCGGGTGGCGTGAAGGTCGCGGGATCGTCGATGCGCGCCACCAGCGTGGGCAGTTGCAGCGGCCGGAAGTCCTTGGCGCCGGTGTTGAGCCAGGTGAGAAACCCCACCTTCTGCAGCTCGGGCAGCATCTCGCCGGCCAGCGACTTGGTCTCGGCCAGCGATATCTTGCCGTCGCCATCCTCGTCGATGGGCGGGATCTCGCCTTCGCTGGCCTCCGGATCGAAGTGCCACTCGAGCTCGATGTGGGTGTACTTTCCGCCCTCCTCGATCACGCGCAGATGCTGGGAGATCCAGATGTGCGGATGGGCCGAGGCGATCCCCGGCGCCAGCATCAGCAGCGCGGTCAATGACGCCGCAAGCGTCTTCACGACGGTTTCACCGTGCGTGGCTTGCCGTCGTCGTCGATCGCCACGAAGACGAAGGTGCCGTGCGTCACCTGGATCGGCGCCGGATCGAGGCGGCGCTGGACCACGGTCTCGAGAGCGATCGTGATCGAGGTCCGGCCGACCTTGGTGACCTCGCCGTAGATCGACACCAGGTCGCCGACCTTGATCGGCTGGACGAAGGTCATGGCGGTGATGGCGACCGTTGCCACGCGGCCCTTAGCCACGCGGGCGGCCAGGGTGCCGCCGGCCATATCCATCTGGGAGAGCACCCAGCCGCCGAAAATGTCGCCATTTCCGTTCATGTCGGCAGGCTGCGGGATCGTGCGCACGATGGGGTCGCGCTGGCCTTCGGGCATGTGCTCCACACCGGATATTGTTGATTTTCCGAGATTTTCCTACCATACCGATGGCCAACCGGCCATCACGCGATCCCCTCGCGCGGCTGGAGAAAGAAACAAGAAGCATGGCAAAAAGCGGCGATCTGTTCGGTCAGTCAGGTGGCAAGCGTCAGGCAGCGCCCAAGGACAATTCCTACACCGCACGCGACATCGAGGTGCTGGAGGGACTCGAGCCCGTCCGCAAGCGCCCCGGCATGTACATCGGCGGCACCGACGAGCGCGCCATGCACCACCTCGTGGCCGAGGTGCTCGACAATGCCATGGACGAGGCGGTCGCCGGCCACGCCGACACGATCCATCTCGAATTCCTGAAGGACAACCGTATCCTGGTGCGCGACAACGGCCGCGGCATCCCGGTCGACCCGCATCCGAAGTTCAAGACCAAGTCGGCACTCGAGGTCATCCTCACGACGCTGCACTCGGGTGGCAAGTTCAACGGCAAGGTCTATGCGACGTCCGGCGGACTGCATGGCGTGGGCGTGTCGGTGGTCAATGCGCTGTCCGACGACCTCGAGGTCGAGGTCGCGCGCGACCGCAAGTCGTGGACGCAGAAATTCTCGCGCGGCAAGCCCAAGGGCAAGCTCGTATCGAACGGCCCTGCCCCCAACCGGCGCGGCACGACGGTCGTTTTCCATCCCGATCCTGAAATCTTCGGCAAGATCCAGTTTTCGCCCGAGCGGCTCTACCGTATGGCGCGCTCGAAGTCGTATCTGTTCCGTGGTGTCGAGATCCGCTGGCGCTGCGACAAGAGCCTGTTGCCCAAGGATGGCTCGGTGCCTGAAGAGGAATCGTTCCATTTCGCCGGCGGCCTCAAGGACTATCTCGTCTCCGAGATCGGTACGCGCCCGACCGTCGTTCCGATGCCCTTCGCGGGCGAAGCCAAGAGCGAGAGCAACGGCACCGCCGGCGGCAAGGTCGAGTGGGCCGTGTGGTGGCCCAACGACGAGGAAGGCTTCGTCCGGTCCTATTGCAACACCGTACCGACGGTCGACGGCGGCACACACGAGTCGGGGTTCCGCAGCGCGCTGCTGCGCGGCCTCAAGCGCTACGCCGACCTGACGGGCAATCGCAAAGGCTCGATCCTCACGTCGGACGACGTGATGGAAGGCGCCGCGGGCCTGGTCTCGATCTTCATCGAGCAGCCGCAGTTCCAGGGCCAGACCAAGGAAAAGCTTGTCAGCGTCGAGGCGACCAAGCTGGTCGAGACGGTGGTCGGCGACAATTTCGAGCACTGGCTGACCGGCGACAAGGAAGCCGGCAACGTGCTGCTCGAGCATGTGATCGCCAAGGCCGAGGAGCGTGTGCGCCGCAAGCAGGACCGCGAGCAGCAGCGCAAGACCGCGACGCGCAAGCTGCGCCTGCCCGGCAAGCTATCGGACTGCAGCAACACGGCGGCTGAGGGCACCGAGATATTCCTGGTCGAGGGCGATTCGGCCGGCGGCTCAGCCAAGGCCGCGCGCAACCGCGAGACCCAGGCGATCCTGCCATTGCGTGGCAAGATCCTGAACGTGGCCAGCGCCACGACCGAGAAGATGCGCGAGAACCAGGAAATCCAGGACCTGATCCAGGCGCTGGGCTGCGGTGCCGGCGCGCAATACAGCGACGAGCGGCTGCGCTACGAGCGGGTCATCATCATGACCGACGCCGACGTCGACGGCGCCCACATCGCCTCGCTGCTGATGACGTTCTTCTATCGCGAGATGCCGAAGCTGATCGAGAACGGCCACCTCTTCCTGGCCCAACCGCCGCTGTTCCGCATCAGCAAGGGCGGCAAGACCGAGTACGCCCAGGACGACGCGCAGAAGGACGCGATCGTGCGCACCCAGTTCGGCGGCAAGGCCGAGATCACCCGCTTCAAGGGCCTGGGCGAGATGCAGTCCGTGCACCTGCGCGAGACGACGATGGATCCAACGAAGCGCGTGCTGCTCAAAGTCCACGTGCCGACACTCGCCAACACGGTCGAGGGCACCGACGGGCGGCGCGAGGAAATGCGCACCCGCACGCTGGTCGAGGACCTGATGGGCCGCAAGCCGGAGAAGCGCTACGCCTTCATCCAGGAGAATGCCAAGTTCGCGCGCGACCTCGACGTCTAGCCTTGCTTACAGAGACCTGACATCGAACGCGCGATATCGTGACATGCTCATGCTGGACCGCGGGCCTATCATGACAGGGTTCACAAGTCTTGGAGGAGGACGTCTTCATGGGCCCCATCAGGAAGATCGCGATCGCGCTGCTCGCCGCCGCGTCCTTGCCGGTCACAGCCGGCGCGGCAACCCTGGGCGGCCTCGACTACGCCACCCAGTACGACTATCGCGAATTCTATAACGCGGTCGACCACAAGACCTTCCGCGCCGACCTTCACGGCAATCCGTTCCCCGGCATCTCGCCGGAGGACTCCGCCCGCCGGCTGCTGCCCGTCATGCAGGCCAACAAGCCAATACCGCCCCTCACATTCACCTACGACAGACCCGTCGAGAAGCCGCACCCCGACTATCGGGTCGTGCTGATCTTCGATCCGGCCAACGACCTCGGGGCCGACGGCGTCTGCGCGACCGGCCAGGTTCGGCACAAGCCGCAGAAGCCGGGCAAGGTCTACCTGTTCGGCATCTATTGCCGCAACGACATGGCGATGTCGCAGACGACCGGCTGGGTGGCGGCCACGAGCCCCGAAGACCCGGCGTTGGGTGACCTGTTCAAGAACATGTTTGCTGTCCTGTTCGACCCGTCACCGGCCTTCCTGCCCCAGCACGGCAAGACAGACCTGAGGTAAAGCGCTCACTGCCGAAGCGCTCCACAGGCATCCTCTGCTAACCAGACGGCATGGCCGCCTGGTACGCGCTCGTCGATTCCGTCCTTTCCCATCTCGATGCCGAAACCGCACACGGGCTCGCCCTGCGCGCGCTGAAGAGCGGCCTCGTCCCGCGCGACCGCCGCGCCGACCCGCCGGTGCTGGGCGTCGAGGTCTGGGGCCGACGCCTACCCAACCCGATCGGCCTCGCCGCCGGTTTCGACAAGAACGCCGAGGTGCCCGACGCCCTGCTCGACATCGGCTTCGGCCTGGTCGAGATCGGCAGCGTCACGCCGCGCCCGCAGCCCGGTAATCCACGCCCGCGCCTGTTCCGGCTGCCCGCGGATCGCGGCGTCATCAACCGCATGGGCTTCCCCGGTCAGGGGCTGGAAGCGGCGTTGCCCCGCCTGCGCACGCGCACGCGCCGTGGCTTCGTCGGCGTGAACATAGGGGCCAACAAGGATAGCGCCGACCGCGCTGCCGACTACGTCACCTGCGCCACGGCGCTGGCACCCTACGCCGACTATCTCGTCTGCAACGTCTCCTCGCCCAACACGCCCGGCCTGCGTAACCTGCAGGGCCGCGAGCAGCTCGGCGACCTACTGAAGCGCGTGCAGGACGCGATCACGACCGTGCCGGTGCCGCTGGTCGTCAAGATCGCGCCCGATGCGACTGACGACGATCTAGACGACATCGTCGCCGTCTGCCGTGATCTGCGCATGGACGGCATCGTCATCGGCAACACGACCCTGTCGCGGCCGCCGTCACTGCGCTCGTTCCGCAAAGGCGAGGCCGGCGGTCTGTCGGGCGCACCGCTGACGCAGCTCTCGACCGACGTGCTCGCCAAGACGGCACGACGGGTCGAACGGCAGTTCCCGCTGATCGGCTGCGGCGGCGTCGGCTCGGGCGCGGACGCTTACGCCAAGATCCGCGCCGGTGCCACCTTGGTGCAGCTCTATTCGGCGATGGTCTACGACGGGCCGCCGTTGATCCGCCGCGTGAAGGACGAACTCGCGGCCCTGCTTGCTCGCGACGGTTTCCCGTCCGTCGCAGATGCCATCGGAGCCGACCTGCGCTGATCAGATATCGGCGAAGATGTGGCTTTCCTTCTGGGCGCCGGGGTGCGTGACGGCGCCGTCGACGGCCGGACCGACGAGCTGGGCGTACTTCCACAGGGCGCCGGCCGTATAGCCGTTCTTCCTCGGCTTCCATGCCTTGCGCCGCTTCTTGAGCTCCTTCTCGGTGAGCGCCACCGAGAGTTTGCCCTTCACGGCATCGATCGTGATCATGTCGCCGTTCTTCAGCAGGCCGATCGGCCCGCCGACCGCCGCCTCGGGCCCGACATGGCCGACGCAGAAGCCGCGCGTGCCGCCGGAGAAGCGGCCGTCGGTGATCAGCGCGACCTTGTGGCCGGCATCGAGGCCGTAGAGTGCCGCCGTGGTCGACAGCATCTCGCGCATGCCCGGGCCGCCCTTGGGCCCTTCGTAACGGATGACGAGAACCTCGCCGTCCTTGAACTTGCGTTTCACGACCGCCTCGAACGCGGCCTCCTCGGTGTCGAAGCAGCGCGCCGGGCCGGTGAAGACCAGCCCCTCGCCGTGCATGCCCGCAACCTTCACGATCGCGCCGTCAGGCGCCAGGTTGCCGCGCAGGCCGACGACGCCGCCGGTCGGCGTGAGGCAATCCTTGACGCGATAGACGACGTCCTGGTTCTCGGGGAACGTCACGTCCTTGTGGTTCTCGGCCAGCGTCTTGCCGGTCGCCGTCAGGCAGTGGCCGTGCAGGAGGCCCGCGTCGAGCAGCTCCTTGATGACCACGGGGATACCGCCGACGTTGTAGAGGTCGAACGCCACGTACTTGCCGCCCGGCTTGAGGTCGGCGATGTACGGCGTCTTTTTGAAGATGCGGGCGACGTCGTGCAGGTCGAACTTGATACCGCACTCGTGCGCCATCGCCGGCAAATGCAGGCCCGCATTAGTCGAGCCGCCGGTCGCCGCCACGACTGTCGCGGCGTTCTCGAAGGCTTCGCGGGTGCAGATGTCGCGCGGGCGGATGCCGAGCTTCAGCAGGTTCATCACCGCCCTGCCCGACGCCTCGGCATACTGGTCGCGCGTCTCGTAGGGCGCCGGTGCGCCGGCCGAGCCGGGCAGCGCGAGCCCGATCGCCTCGGACACGCAGGCCATGGTGTTGGCCGTGAATTGGCCGCCGCACGAGCCGGCCGACGGGCAGGCCGCGCACTCGAGCTCGTGCAGGTCGGCGTCGGTGAACTTGCCGGCGGCATGCATGCCCACGCCCTCGAACACGTCGACCACGGTCACGTCCTTGCCGCGGAACTTGCCCGGCAGGATCGAGCCGCCGTACATGAACACCGACGGCACGTTCAGCCGCAGCATCGACATCATCATGCCGGGCAGCGACTTGTCGCAGCCCGCCAGCGTCACCATCGCATCGTAGCTGTGGCCGCGCATCGTGAGCTCGACGGAGTCGGCGATCAGGTCGCGCGAGGCCAGCGACGACTTCATGCCCTGGTGGCCCATGGCGATGCCGTCGGTCACCGTGATGGTGGTGAACTCGCGCGGCGTTCCGCCGGCCTGGTCGACGCCGATCTTCACGGCCTGGGCCTGGCGATTGAGGGCGATGTTGCAGGGAGCCGCCTCGTTCCAGCAGGTGGCGACGCCGACGATCGGCTGGCCGATCTGCATCTCGGTGAGGCCCATGGCGTAGAGATAAGAGCGATGGGGCGCCCGCTCCGGGCCGACGGTCGAGTGCCGCGACGGCATCAGCGACTTGTCGAGGTTGGGATTGGGATGCAGCTTCTGTTGCTTTTTCTTGGCCATGACGCCTGATCTCCGACTGAGTGTGCGCCGGACTTTACTCAGGCCGCCGCGCCGCCGCTAGGGCCGCGCCCCCCGCCGCATCGCGAAAAACACCAACGCAGACGCGCCCCCCGCTGCCGTCCTAGACTGGCCTCACAAGGGGGAAGTCGTGCCACTCTGGATACCGATCACCGTCGCTGCCGCGTTGTTTCAGAACATTCGCACCACGATGCAGCAGAAGATTCGCCATGTGCTGAGCGTCGATGGCGCCAACTTCATCCGCTACCTCTACGGTGCGCCCCTGGCGCTCGGCATGCTGGCTGTCCTCATCTGGGGCACCGGCCGGACGATGCCCGCCCTGTCGCTCGGCTTCCTCGGCCTGGTGACGATCGCGGGCCTCGGCCAGATCATCGCCACCTCCCTGATGATCCACGCCTTCACGCTCCGCAACTACGCCGTCGGCACGGTCTATTCCAAGACCGAGACGGTGTTCGTGGCGCTGTTTGCCACCTTCATCGCGTCGGAGCCGCTGACGCTGGGCTCATGGGCCGGCATTCTGGTTTGCCTGGGGGGCGTGGCGATCCTGAGCGTGCGCGGATCGTTCACCAACATCCGCAACGTGCTGGCCGACCTCACGCACAAGGGCGCCCTCTACGGCCTGCTGTCGGGCGTGTTCTTCGCCGTCGCCGCCGGCTGCATCCGTCTCGCCTCCAAGGAACTGACGACCGGCGACTTCGTGATCCGCGGGATCACGACGCTGGCGTGTATGAATTCCATCCAGATCGTGCTGATGCTGGCCTACCTCGCCAAGCGCGATCCCTCGCAATTCGCCAAGATCGGCACCAACTGGCGCTCGTCGATCTGGGTCGGCGTGTTCAGCGTGCTGGGCTCGGCCGGCTGGGCGCTCGCCATGACGCTCGAGAACGCGGCCCTCGTGCGCGCCGTCGGCCAGATCGAGCTGGTCTTCACCTTCATCGCTTCCCACGTCGTGCTGAAGGAGCGGCCGTCCGCCGGCGAATGGTTCGGCAGCCTGCTCGTCGTCGGCGGCGTTGTCCTCATCCTCATCGAACGGTAGCCCCCATGACCGCCACCACGACCGATCAGCCCCGCCCCCTCACCGGCCTGCGCATTCTCGATTTCTCGACCACTATCGCGGGCCCCCATTGCAGCCGCCTGATGGCCGATATGGGCGCCGACGTGATCAAGATCGAATCGCCCGAGGGCGACCTGATGCGCAGCCGCCCCGTGCAGCGCGACGGCGCCGGCACGATGTTCGGCCAGCTCAACGCCGGCAAACGCTCGATCGTGCTCGACCTCAAGAAGCCCGAGGCGATCGCGGCCGTGAAGAAGATGGTGAAGACGGTCGACATCGTACTCGAGAACTACCGCCCCGGCGTGATGAAGCGGCTCGGCCTCGACTACCCCGAATTGGCGAAGATCAACCTCAGGATCATCTACGGCGCCATCTCGGGCTACGGCCAGAGCGGGCCGGCGTCGGGCCGGCCGGCCTATGCGCCGGTGATCCACGCCTCGACCGGCTACGACATGGCCCATGCCAACTACCAGCAGGGCCGCAAGCGGCCGGACAATTGCGGCATCTTCGTCGCCGACTATGCCTCGGGCGCCTATGCGATGGGCGCGATCCTGGCCGCGGTCCACCAGCGCAACGTGACCGGCAAGGGCCAGATGGTCGACGTGTCGATGTTCGAGACCCTAGTCGGCATGCTGCTGGGCGAGGTCAACCGGGCGCAGTTCGACTTCGAGGTGCCGTCGCGACCAATGTACGGGCCGGTCGAGGCCAAGGACGGTTATGTCATGCTGGCGACGGCCAGCGAGCGCACCTTCCAAGACATGGCGACCGCGGCCGGCCGGCGAGATTGGCTGACCGACCCGCGCTTCGAGAAATACGCCGATCGGCGCATGAACTGGGGCCACTTCGTCGACGAGTTCGAGCGCTGGTCGCGCACCCTCACGGTCAAGGAGTGCATCGCCGCCCTCGAGAAGCACGGCGTGCCTTGCTCGCCCTATCTCACCGTGACCGAGGCATTGAAAGACCCGCAGGTCGCCCACCGCGGTTCACTCTGTCCGATCGAGGACAGCGCCGGCACCTACCTCTCGCCCGCCCCGCCGTTCCGCTTCTCCGGATCGCCGCTGAAGAGCGGCCCCAAGGTCGCCAGCCTCGGCGAGCACACCAAAAGCGTCCTGGCCGAAGCCGGCCTCAGCGCCGACGAGATCGCGGCCCTGGTCAAATGAGCGGGGGCCAAATGATCGATCCGCGGACGCCCATCCTCGTCGGCTGCGGCCAGATCACCGACACGACCGGTGCGCCGTCGAGCGAGCGCTCGCGCGTGGCCTTCTGCGCCGAGGCGGCCAAGCGCGCGCTGGAAGACGCCGGTGCCAGGATCGGCGGCCACATGCTCGGCCATCATGTCGACTCGCTGGCGGTGATGGAGTTTTTCTCCGACATCAGTCCGCGCTTCGCCTCGCCGTTCGGCCGCTCGACCAATCCGCCCAAGAGCGTCGCCCGCCGCCTCCACGCCTCGCCGCGCAAGCTGCTCTACAGCCACTCCGGCGGGAACATGCCGCAGTACCTCGTGAACCGCTTCGCCGAGGAGATCGCCAGCGGCGAGACCAAGCTCGCGCTGATCTGCGGCGCCGAGCTGCTGCGCGCCACCCAGAACGCGCGCAAGGCCGGTTTCAAGATCGACTGGAGCGAGGATTACGGCGGCGAGCCCGAGCGCGTCGGCGACAAGCGCTTGGGCTTCTCCGAGGAGGAAGCGCGCCACGAGCTGCGGGCGGCCATCCATTTCTATCCACTGCTCGAGAACGCGATCCGTGGCGGCCTGAAGCGCGACGTCGCCAGCCACATGACGGCGATGGGCAAGCTGTTCCATCGCCTGGCTGCCGTTGCGAAGGACAATCCACTGGCCACCCGGCGCGAGGGCTACAGTGCTGAGCGGTTGGCCACCATCTCCGACGACAATCGCTGGATCTGCTTTCCCTATCCCAGGCTGATGAACGCCAATGCGATCATCGACCAGGCCGCGGCGGTGATCATGACCTCGGTCGAGAAGGCGCGTGAATGGGGCATCCCCGAGGAGCGCTGGGTGTTCCTGCACGGCTGCGCCGACGGCACCGACACCTGGGTCGTCTCCGAGCGCGACCGGCTCGACGCCTCGCCCGCGATCCGTGGCTGCGCGCAAATCGCGCTCGACATGGCCGGCAAGAATGTGGCCGACGTCGTGGCCTTCGACCTCTACAGTTGCTTTCCCTCGGCGGTCGAGGTGGCGATGAAGGAGATCGGCCTCGCCGAGGACGATCCGCGCCCGATCAGCGTCACCGGCGGGCTGCCGTTCTTCGGCGGGCCCGGAAACAACTACGTCACCCACTCGATCGCCGAGATGATGAATGTGATGCGCCGCAAGCCCGGCTCGTTCGGCATGGTGACCGCCAACGGCAACTACCTCACCAAGCACTCGGCCGGGCTCTATTCGACCGAGCCGACCAAGGCCCCGTGGAAGCGCGAGGATCCGAAGAAATTCCAGGCCGAACTCGACTCCCGCCCGAAACAGCGCGTGGATACGGCTCCCAAAGGCACCGGCACGATCGAGACCTATTGCGTGGCCTACGGTAAGGAAGCGCCGGAGAAAGGCTACATCCTCGGCCGCCTCGACGCCTCGGGCGAGCGCTTCGTGGCGATGGCGGCGGACGACCCCGCCCTGCTGGCCGACATGCTGACGAAGGAGCAGCTTGGGCGTAAGGTGACGGTCGACGAACAAGGTGGACGCAACGTCTTCCGTCCGCTCTAGGGACCGAGGAAACCATGCCCAACATGCTGAGCGCCGCACAGACGGCCGAGTTCGAAGAGAAGGGCTTCACCTACGCCCGCGGCCTGTTCGCGCCCGACGAGATGAAGTTGCTCACCGAGGCGATGGAGAAGGATCCCGCGGTGCGCGGCTCGATCCTCGACCGCCGCGACGGCGAGGGCCGCTCGACGCGCATCGCGCTGTGGAACCGCGCCGGCGACTCGGTCTACGGGCTGGCCGCACGCAGCCAGCGCATGGTCGACACGTCGGCGGCCCTGTTGGGCGGCGACGTCTACCACTATCAATCGAAGCTCACGGCCAAGGAGCCCGAGGTCGGCGGCGCCTGGGAATGGCACCAGGACTACGGCTACTGGTACTACAACGGCTGCCTGCGCCCCGATCTGCTGTCGGTGATGATCGCGCTGGACAAGACCGACCGGAACAACGGTTGCCTGCAGATTGCCACCGGCTCACACAAGCTCGGCCGCATTGACCATACGCCGCTGTCGCCGACACAGAACGAGGTCGATCCGAAGCGCATGCCTCACATCCTGCAGCACTGCCCGGTCGAGTATTGCGAACTCGAGGCGGGCGACGCGCTGATCTTCCACTGCAACGCCATCCACCGCTCCGACGCCAACCGCTCGGCCAACCGGCGCTGGACCCTGCTGATCTGTTACAATCGCGTCGACAACGACACGATCATCAAGACCGACGATCGCTACTTCGTGCCGCTTGAACCGGTGGACGACGGCGCCATCCGCCAGGCCGGGCTCAAGTTCGCCACCGGCGACAACGCCGAGCACTTCACCTCGCGGCCCTACGTGCCGGACCTGCGTAAGGCGTCATAGCTTCAGCGGCGGAGTCTCGATCATCACCACGCGCGGGTTGTAGCCGAACAGGCGCTCGTATTCCGATTCCGGCTGGCCGTAGAGCGCGCCCGCGCGCTTCTCGATGGCCTTGCGGTCGAGAATGAGGATCTCGCCGCGCGAGGCGCGGATCGCGCGCGTTCCTTCGAGCGCATGGAGCGTCTCGGTGACGCCGGCGCGCCGTACGCCCAGCATCACCGAAAGGAACTCGTGGGTCATCGGCACCTGGCTCTGGCCAAGCCGGTCCTGGGTCATCAGGAGCCAGCGCGCCAGCCGCCCTTCCAAGGTGAGGCGCGCGTTGGCGACCGCGGTCTGGGCAGTCTGGGTCAGGAACACCTGGGCGAACTTCAGGAGGAGGCGCCGCAGCGACTTGCTGGCCTCCAGCGCGTGGCGCAAGGCATCGGCGTCGATCGCCAAGGCACTCCCGGGCGCTTGCACGAACGTCGTCGTCGGCGCCTGATGGTTGCCCAGTAGCACCATTACGCCGGTCATGCCTTCGGGGCCGATGAGCCCGGTCTCGACACGATCCCTGCCGTCTCCCGAGGCGACGACGGAGGCGATGCCTTCCTCGATGAAGTAGACGTGCTCGATGGGTCGGTTGGGCTGTTCGAGTTCCTGTCGAAGCTCAAGCGGGACAGAGCGCAGGTTCGGCAGGAGCAACGACTGGTCGTCGAGCGTCAACGCCCCTAGGAGCCTGTTACGGAAAACGGGTGTAAGTACGTCGAGCGCCACGCTCTGCCTCCATTACGGGGCAAGAGCGCGGACGCGTCTCTCAGCCGTTCGCGCCCAGTGGACGTCACGAACGATGCAACGGATATAGGCGCTCGGACGACCGACACCTAGTACCAATTAACAACCGCACTCCCCCTTTAGTGCCGCCGCAGGCCTATCCCACGAAAAGGGCCGGCGGTGCGGATGAGTACGTGTCCGTACTAAGACAGCCAGACTGACCTTCTTTTGCCTCTGCCGGTCTTTCGACGGGGGCTGACTCAGGCCCCCAGTCGCTCGAGGGCAGTCGCGAGCCGGGTGCGGGTCTGCTCGGCCTGGCTGCGGCGCTCGCGCTGCTCCTCGACCACCTCTTCCGGCGCACGCGACACGAAATTCGCATTGCCGAGCTTGGAGTCGATCTTGCCGACCTCGTCGCCGAGTTTCTGGATCTCCTTCTTGAGGCGCGCACTCTCGGCAGCGAGGTCGATGACCTCGCCCACCGGCAAGGCATAGGTTGCCTCGCCGACCACGATCTGCAGCGACGCCTTGGGCGCCGCCGCTGCCGCAGCCTCGATGCCCTCGACCCGCGCCAACCGCTCGATCGCGGCGTTGTGCGTAGCCAAGCGCCGCTTCGTCGCCTCGTTGCCGCCGATTACCAGCAGCCTGAGCTTGGCGCTGGGCGGCACGTTCAGCTCGGCGCGCGCCGATCGCACGTCGGAGATCAGCTTCACCAGCCAGCCGATCTCGTCGACGGCCGCGGCATCGATGCCGGCCGGCACGGGCCAGCCCTGATCGATCAGCGCGCCGTGCTCGGCGCGGTGGCCGGTCTTGTCCCAGATCTCCTCGGTGATGAACGGCATCACCGGATGCAGGAGCTTGGCCGTCTCGCGCAACACGAAGGCGGTGACGGCGCGCGTCTCGTCCTTGTCGAGCCCGTCGGCACCCTGCAGGGTTGGCTTGGAGAGCTCGACGTACCAGTCGCAGACGATGCCCCAGATGAATTCGTAGAGCGCGGTCGCCGCGTCGTTCAGGCGATAGTCGGCCAGCGCATGGTCGATCGTGTTGTTGGCGCGCGCCAGTTCGCCCAGCACCCATTTGTTGACCGTGAGCGTGGCGGTCGCCGGGTCGAAGCCCTTGGGCAGTGTCGCGCCGTTCATCTCGGCAAAACGCGTGGCATTCCAGAATTTGGTGGCGAAGTTGCGCGAGCCCTCGACCCGCGCCGTCGCGAGGCGCAGCCGGCCGGCCGAAGACGCCGCCATCGACGTCACGGTGAAGCGCAGCGCGTCGGCGCCGTATTTGTCGATCAGCTCCAGCGGGTCGATGATGTTGCCCTTCGACTTCGACATCTTCTGGCCCTTCTCGTCCGTCACCAGCCCGTGCAGGTAGACGGTGCGGAACGGCACCTCGGTCATGAAATGCATGCTCATCATCATCATGCGGGCAACCCAGAAGAACAGGATGTCCCAGCCGGTGACCAGCGTGTTGGTCGGATAGTATTTCTTGAGCTCGGCCGTCTCGTCGGGCCAGCCGAGCGTCGAGAACGGCCACAGCGCCGAGCTGAACCAGGTGTCGAGAACGTCGGGATCGCGCACGAGGGCGACGTCCTTGCCGTAGTGTTTCGTCGCCTCGGCCTTCGCCTCCTCCTCGGACAGTGCCACGAAGACCTTTTTGTCGGGGCCGTACCAGGCCGGGATCTGATGTCCCCACCAGAGCTGGCGCGACACGCACCACGGCTGGATGTTCTCCATCCAGCGGAAGAATTCCTCGCGGCCGCGCTCGGGCACGAACCTCACCCGGCCGTCGCGCGCCGCCGCGATCGGTGCCTCGGCCAGCTTCTTGGCGTCGGCGTACCATTGCTCCGTCAGGAACGGCTCGACGGGCACGCCGCCGCGATCGCCGTAGGGCACCGCATGGGTGTGCGGCTCGATCTTCTCGACCAACCCCATCTCCTCGAGCTCGGCCACGATCTTCTTGCGCGCGTCGAAGCGGTCGAGACCGCGGTATTTCTCCGGCACCTTGTCGTTCAGGTGCGCGAACTTGTCGAAGATCGAAATGGCCTCGAGCTTGTGGCGGCGGCCGACCTCGAAATCGTTGAAGTCGTGCGCCGGCGTGATCTTGACCGCACCCGAGCCCTTCTCCGGGTCCGAGTATTCGTCGGCCACGATCGGGATCCTGCGGCCGACCAGCGGCAGGATGGCATGCTTGCCGACCAGGTGCTTCCACTTGGGGTCGTCGGGATTCACCGCAATGCCGGTGTCACCCAGCATCGTCTCCGGGCGCGTCGTGGCCACGACGATGAACTCGTCGGGGCTGCCATCGATGGGATACTTGAGATACCAGAGATGGCCCCTCACCTCGCGCGACTCGACCTCGAGGTCGGAGATCGCGGTCAGCATCTTGGGATCCCAATTCACAAGGCGATTGTCCTTGTAGATCAGGCCCTGCTTGTAGAGATCGACGAACACCTTGAGCACGGCCTTCGACAGGCCTTCGTCCATGGTGAAGCGCTCGCGGCTCCAGTCGCACGATGCCCCGAGGCGGCGGAGCTGCCCGGTAATGGTGCCGCCGGAGAAAGCCTTCCACTTCCAGACCTTCTCGAGGAACTGCTCGCGGTTCAGCAGGGTGCGGTTGCCGTCCGGCTTGGCGCCTTCGACGGCGAGGCCGATGTTCTCCTGCTCGAGGTTGCGGACGACGACCATCTGCGTGGCGATGCCGGCGTGGTCGGTGCCCGGCTGCCACAGTACATCGTCGCCCTTCATGCGGCGCCAGCGGATCAGCACGTCCTGCAGCGTGTTGTCGAGCGCGTGGCCCATGTGCAGGCTGCCGGTGACATTGGGCGGCGGGATGACGATGCAGTACGGCGGCTTCTGGGTCTCGGGATGGGCCTTGAAGGCGCCGGAGTTCTCCCATTCCGGGTACCGGCGGGCCTCGATCTCCTTGGGATCGTATGTCTTGTCGAGCATCTCTTGCCTCTAACGAAAAACGCCACGGTTGCGGCACCGTGGCGTTCACTCAGGATGGTGCCTCTGGGTCAGCGGCGGGTCAGCCGCGCGATCTCGCGTTCAACAAGCCGCTCGACCATCGGCGGCAGGCTGCGGTCGATCCAGTCCTTCAGCATCGGGCGCAGCATTTCCTTGACGAGATCCTCGATGGTCTTGCCGCTGGCGCCGACTACGGGGCTCGGCATCGGGCTGGGTGCCGGCGCCGAGCCGGGCGCCGTGCGGCGTTCCTCGACGACCTGGTTGAGGCGATCGAACGCCGACGAGGCCGCTCCCGCGGCGCTCGACGCCACGATCGACGGCTCGAAGGAGGCCGCTGCCGGAGCAGGCGTGGGCGTGGGCATCGGCTCGAAGGACGGCTGCGGCATCTCGCTCGCGCGCACCGGGTCAATGCGCTGCGGGGCAACCGGCTGCGGCGCAGGAGCGACCGGCGCGATGGGCGCCTCGGCCTTTGGCTCCTCGATCAGGTCGGTGAGCAACAGTACATCGTCACGGTTGGCCGTCAGCCCGGCGCGCGACGTTGTCGCCGGCCGCTCGCCGGCGTTGTTGGCCGCCGCCGGCGGTGCCGGCATGGCGTTGCCGCCGACCTGCGCACGCGCTTCGTCGTCGGAGATGATCTTGCGGATGGACGCCAGGATATCGTCCATCGAAGGGTCGTTATCCGCGCTGCTCATTTCTTGCTCCCGGAGTCTGCACCCCAATCCCCGATCCAGCGTGAACCCACTTCCTTATAGTACTTCTCTTCGTCGTAATATTCGACAGGCAATCCGAGGGAGCGCGCGGTCAGGCGGCCGATGCCCGAGAGCACCGAATAGAAGGCGACCTGCACGTCATGCCGCGCGGTGATCAGGCTGACCTGCGAGTTGAGCAGTTCCTGCTCGGCATTCAGCACGTCCAGCGTCGTGCGCGATCCGACGAGCGCTTCCTGGCGCACGCCGTTCAGCGCCACGTCATTGGCCTTCACCTGGGCGTCGAACGAGGTCACGCGGCTGCGCGCGGAGTCGAGGTTGCGCCAGGCGCGGATGACATTCTCGGCCGCCGTGCGCCGGGCGCTGTCGAGTTCGTTGCGGCGCTGCCCGACCAGTTCCTTGGCTTGGCGGATCGTCGACCATTCGGTACCGTTCTGATAGATCGGCACCGTGGCCTGCAGGCGCACGCCGTACTGGTTGTAATTATCGGCCGGCGCCGAGAGGTCGAACTGCTGCTGGACGTAGCCGATCAGGTTGACCTGGGGCAGCAGCGCCGCGGTGGCGCTGTTGACGCCGTAGCTGGCAGCGGAAATCCGGTACTGTGCGCTCACCGCCTGCGGACCGCCGTTCATCGCCAGCGAGACCGCCTCCTCCTCGCTCGCCGGCAGCGCGCCGAACAGCGGCAGCTCGCCCATTTTGCCTGGCTTCAGGCCGACGACGTGGACATAGACTGCCTCGTCGATGCGGATCTGCGCCTCGGCCAGCACGAGATCGGCCTTGGCCTGCTCGAGGCGGGCTTCTGCCTGCGAGACGTCGGTGATGGTCAGTTCGCCGACGCGGAAGCGCTCGCGCGTTGCGTCGAGCTGCTGCACCAGCACGCGCACGTTGTTGCGGCGGACGTCGACGATGCCGAGGTCCTGAACCAGCGTGGCGTAGGCGGTCACCGCCGACAGCAGCACCGTCTGCTCGGTGTTGGCGAGCAAGGCGCGCTGGGCCTGAATGTTGGCCTGCGCGGCCTTGGTGTCGGCCACGGTCTTGCCGCCGCGGAACAGGGGTTGGGTCACCGACAGCAGCGTCGTCTTGCCGTTCAGGATGTAATAGGTCGAGGTCCTGGTGAGCGGAATCGAGTCGGCCTCGATCTTGTTGTACTCGACCGCCAGCGTGACCTTGGGCCGCCAGTTGGCGACCGCCTGGGCCAGCGTCTCGTCGGTCTGGCGCAGCAGCGCCCGGCCGGCCAGCAGGTCGGGATTGCTGTTGTAAGTCGATGCCATCGCCTCGACCAGGCTCTGCGACCACGCCTCGGACGCCGTGCCGAGGCCAGCCGCGAGCGCACACCCCGCCACCGCGCAGGCACGCTTCAGACCCGGCCGGATACGCATATAAATACCCTCATTTCGGAACGGGACAGTATCAGCGCCGCTTCAGAACGTGAAGCGTGCCGGCGGCGCAAAGCCCGGCAAGACAGGTGTTCCCGCATCGAACAGCGGACGACCGGACGTGATGCCGCCCTCTTTCACGACAAGTTGCGCCACACCCAGCGTCCCCGGCACGCCGGCGAGGACCGTCACCAGACGCCCGCCTTCGGCGAGCTGATCGAGTATGGCCTTTGGAAGTTCCCTCACCGCGCCTTCGATCAGGACGATGTCGTAAGGGCCGGTTTCCGGGGCTCCGGCCTCGGGTGGCCCCCGCCTCAGGCTGACATTGAGGAAGCCCAGCGCCTTGATGGTCTGGTCGGCCGAACCAGCCAGCGCGGCGTCGTTTTCGACCGCCACGACCGACTGCACCAGGCGGGCCAGCAGCGCCGCGCCGTAGCCCCGGCCGGACGCGACCACCAGGGCCTTGTCGGCGGAGGCCGGCTGCAGGGTCTGGATCAGCCGTGCCAGCACCATGGGCTCCATCAGGAAGCGACCGTTGCCCAGCGGCACGTCCTCGTCCGAATAGGCCACCGATTTCATGCCGTCGGGCAGGAAGCGCTCGCGCGGCAGTTCGCCCGCCGCCGCGAGGATCAGGGCGTTGGTCACGCGGTTGGGCCGGAGCTGGCCGTCGACCATGTTGCGACGTGCGAGCGCGAAATCCGTCATAAACTGACCCCAAAGTGTTGCGCCTTTTATAGGGCGCAGGCGGCAAGAGCGTCAAAGGACCCTGAGTCGCGCCCGGAACGGCCTCGCTTGACCGGTCTTGGGCCCCGTGGGTATAGCACCGCCGTTCCTGCGGCCGGCCTGGTGGCAGAGTGGTTATGTAGCGGATTGCAAATCCGTCAATGCCGGTTCGATTCCGGCCCAGGCCTCCACGGACCCGGCGGGGAATTACGGCGCTTGCCTCACACGGCATGCTCTGCCAAAACTCCGCGCCCTCGCAGGCCGAATACCGCCGGCCGCGACGAATTTATTCCGAAGTAGCTCAGCGGTAGAGCAGGCGACTGTTAATCGCCGGGTCGCAGGTTCGATCCCTGCCTTCGGAGCCATCTACGCTACGGCGCGTTCCCTTGGGACGCGCCGTAGTCGCGAGAAGGCGGTGAAAGGCGAAGTTCGAGATCGCCACCCTGCAAGAGGCCCACGACGCATGACCCCATCCTCCGTTTCCCAAGAAAAAGTCGAGCTGGTGCGCCAGGAGACCGCGTTCCAGGGATACTTCAAGGTCGTCCGCTATTTCTTCCGCCACAGCCTGCACAAGGGCGGCATGAGCGGCGAGATCAGCCGCGAGGTCTTCGAGCGCGGCCAGGCCGGCGCGCTCCTGCTCTACGATCCGGACCGCGACGAGGTCGTGATGATCCGTCAGTTCCGCGCCGGCGCCTTCGCCGCCGGCCACCATCCCTTCACCTGGGAACTCGTCGCCGGGATCATCGAGACGGGCGAGACCCCGGAAGACATGATCCGGCGCGAGGTCGGTGAGGAAGCCGGCCTTACCGTCGGCGACCTGTTGCCGGTCCAGAAGATCATGCTGACGCCTGGCGCCTGCTCGGAGTCCTGCCAGATCTTCGTCGGCCGCGTCGATGCCACCAAGGCCGGCGGCGTCTTCGGCCTCGCCTCGGAGGGCGAGGACATACTGGTGAAGGCGATGGCCTTCGCCGATGCCTACGTCATGGTCGAGCGCGGCGAGATCGACAACGCCGTCGGCGTCATCGGTCTGCAATGGCTGGCGCTCCATCGCGAGGAGGTGCGCAAGCGCTGGCGCTAGGCGCTCGGCGCTGGCGCGGACGCATTGCATTGACTACGTTTCGTCCGGGAAGCGTGCAGGGTCCAAGAAGGCAGACAGCGTCATGAACGTCCGGTCGGGTTTCATCGATAGCATCGGCAACACGCCGTTGATCAAGCTGCGCGCGGCGTCCGAAGCGACGGGTTGCGACATCTACGGCAAGGCCGAATTCCTCAACCCCGGCGGCTCGGTGAAGGATCGCGCGGCACTGGCCATGATCCAGGACGCCGAGAAGCGTGGCGAGCTGCGCAAGGGCGGCGTCGTCGTCGAAGGCACCGCCGGCAACACCGGCATCGGCATCGCCCTGGTCGCCAATGCGCTGGGCTATCGCTCGGTCATCGTGATGCCCGAGACGCAGAGCCAGGAGAAGAAGGACATGCTGCGCCTGTGCGGCGCCGACCTCCGCCTCGTACCGGCCCTGCCCTACGCCAACCCCGGCAACTACGTGCGCTACTCCGAGACGCTGGCGAAGGAGATCGCGGCGAAAGAGCCGAACGGCGCGGTCTGGGCCAACCAGTTCGACAACGTCGCCAACCGCGACGGCCATTACCGCACGACCGGTCCCGAGATCTACGACGAGACCGACGGCAAGGTCGCTGGCTTCACCTGCTCGGTCGGCAGCGGCGGCACGCTGGCCGGCATCGCGATGGCGCTCAAGGAACGCAACCCCAACGTCAGGATCGCGCTCAGCGATCCCATGGGGTCGGCGATGTACAGTTGGAAAATGAAGGGCGAGCTCAAGTCGGAGGGCAATTCGGTGACCGAAGGCATCGGCCAGGGCCGCGTCACCAAGAACCTCGAGGGCGCGCCGATCGACACCGCCTACCAGATCACCGACGAAGAAGCCCTGCCGGTCCTGTTCGACCTGATCGAGCACGAAGGGTTGGTGCTGGGCGGCTCGAGCGCTATCAACATCGTGGGCGCGATGCGGCTGGCCAGGGACCTCGGGCCGGGCAAGACCGTCGTGACCATCCTGGCCGACGGCGGCAGCCGCTATCAGTCGAAGCTCTTCAACCCGGCCTTCTTGCGCGAGAAGAAACTGCCGCTGCCGCGCTGGATGAAGTGAGCAACGCCGCGACTCTCGATGCAGCCGATTCGCTGCGCCATCTCCGCGAGCAGTTCGAGCTACCGGCCGGAGTGATCTATCTCGACGGCAACTCACTGGGGCCGCCGCCCAAGGCCGTGTTTGCCGAGCTCGAGACGGCGGCGCGCCGGGAATGGGGCGAAGGCCTGATACGCAGCTGGAACGACGCCGGCTGGTTCGCCCTCACCGACGCCATGGGCGATCGCGTCGGCGGGCTGATCGGCGCCGATCCCGGCGAGACGGTGGTGACCGACAGCACGTCGATCAACGTGTTCAAGACCCTGCATGCAGCACTGGCACTCCGCCCCGGGCGCCAGGCGATCGTGGCCGAAGCCGACAGCTTCCCGACCGATCTCTACATGGCCGAGGGCGTCGTGGCCTCGCGCCCCAGCGCCGTCCTGCGTCTGGCCGCGACCGATGACGAGTTGGAGTCGCTGATCGACGAACGCGCCGCAGTGGTGCTGGTCAACCACGTCGACTACCGCACCGGCCGGCTGCGCGACATGGCAGCCCTCACGCGCCGCGTGCAGCATGCCGGCGCCGTCGTCATCTGGGATCTCTGCCACAGTGCCGGCGCACTGCCGATCGCACTGAATGCGGACAAGGTCGATTTCGCCGTCGGCTGCACCTACAAGTATATGAACGGGGGACCGGGAGCGCCCGCCTTCGTCTTCGCCGCGCGCCGCCATCACGACCGCCTAATCCAGCCGCTCTCGGGCTGGTGGACCCACGCACAGCCGTTCGCGATGGAAGGCAAGTACCGCCCCGCCACCGGCATCCGCCGTATGCTGTGCGGCACCCAGCCGATCCTGTCCCTGCGTGCGGTCGGGGCGGCGCTCGACGTGTTCGACGGCGTCGACCTCACCGCGGTGCGCACCAAGAGCCTGGCGATGACCGGCCTGTTCATGGACCTCGTCGAGCCCATCTGCCGCGAACTCGGCGCCCGGATCATCACGCCGCGCGTGGAGAAGGATCGCGGCAGCCACGTCTCGATCGGCTTCGCGCACGGCTACGAGGTCGTGCAGGCGCTGATCGCCCGCGGCATCATCGGCGACTTCCGCGCGCCCGACATCATGCGCTTCGGCTTCACGCCGCTCTATCTGCGCTATCGCGACGTCGAGGACGCGGCAGCGGCCTTGGTCGACATCCTGCGGACGGAAAGCTGGCGCGATCCGCGCTTCGCCATCCGCGCGGCGGTGACTTGATGGGCAGGGTCGTCGTCTTCGGCAGCCTCAACATGGATGTGATCGTCCAGAGCGCCCGGCGTCCCGCGGCGGGCGAGACGATCCTGGGCGCCGCCGTGACGCTGCTGCCCGGCGGCAAGGGCTCGAACCAGGCGATCGCCGCGGCACGGCTTGGCGCCAGGACCGAGATGCTGGGCGTGGTCGGCGACGACGCCTTCGGCGGCCAATTGCGCGACGTGCTGCGGCGCAACGGTGTCGACAATTCAGGCGTGAAGGTTGTCCGCAAGATGTCGACCGGCGTGGCCCTGATCCAGGTCGCCGGCGGCGACAACGCCATCACCGGCGCATCGGGCGCCAACGGCGCGTTCACGGCGGCGGCCGTCCGTCGCGCCCCGCGCCGCGGTGAGATCTGGGTGGCCCAGTTCGAGACGCCGGTCGCCGCGACCGTGGCGCTGCTGCGCAAGGCGCGCGCCGCCGGTGCGACCACGATCCTCAACCTGGCGCCGATGGTGCCGCATCCGGCGCGCCTCCGGAAGCTGGTCGACATCGCCGTCCTGAACGAGATCGAGCTCGCGCAGGCGACCGGAGCCCGGATCACGGCCCGCAGCCCCCAGCGTACGATCGTCGCGGCGTGCCGCAAGCTGGGCGCGCGCACCGTCATCGCCACCCTGGGCAGCCGCGGGTTGGTGATGGTCGGGCCGGATGGGACCGCCGCTCTTCCTGCCTTCAAGGCCAAGGTGGTGGACACGACCGGCGCCGGCGATTGCTTCGTCGGTGCCCTCGCCGCACGACTGGCCGCGGGCGCCGCGCTGCTCGACGCGGCGCGCTACGCCACCGCCGCGGCCTCCTGTTCCGTCGAGCGGCTGGGCGCGGCACCGTCCATGCCGACGCCGAGGGAAGTTGCGGTGCGCCTGTCGAGAGCCTAAATCCAAGCCATGGTCGAAGAACTCTTCCGTCAGGATTCCTACCTCAAGCAGGTCGACGCCACCGTGACCGCGGTCGAGGAGCGCGGCGTGCGGCTCGATCGCACGATCTTCTATCCGACCGGCGGCGGGCAGCCGGGCGACACCGGCGTGCTGCGCTGGGACGGCGGCGAGGCGGCGATCGTCGATTCGCTCAAGGCCGAGGGCGGCGACGTGCTGCACGTACTGGCCCCCGACGCGCCGCGGCCCGCGGTCGGCGCCAAGGTCCACGCCGAGCTGAACTGGGAGCGCCGCTACCGGCACATGCGCATGCACACCGCGCTGCATGTCATGTCGGCGATCATCAAGGGCAACGTCACCGGCGGCCAGGTCAACGCCGACAAGAGCCGCCTCGACTTCAATCTCGAGGGCGAGGTGCCGACCAAGGAATGGGTGACCGAGGAGATCAACAAGATCCTCGCCACCGATCATCCCGTCGTGCCGCAATGGATCACCGACGAGGAGCTGAATGCACGGCCTGAGCTGGTGAAGACCATGAGCGTGCGCCCGCCGGTGGGCGCCGGCCGCGTGCGGCTGCTGGTCATCGAAGGCGTCGACCTGCAGGCCTGCGGCGGCACCCACGTCGCACGTACCGCCGAGATCGGCCGCGTCGAGTGCACCAAGGTCGAGAACAAGGGAAAGATGAACCGGCGCTTCGTCATCGCGCTGGCCTAAAGGGAAACACCATGACCTACGCAAGACCCGACGCCCTCGTCAGCACCGAATGGCTGGCCAGCCATCTCAGCGCCCCCGACGTGCGCGTCGTCGATGCCTCGTTCTACCTGCCGGCACAGAAGCGCGATCCCAAGGCCGAGTTCGCCGCCCAGCACATTCCCGGCGCAGTCTATTTCGACATCGACGACATCGCCGATTCGGACAATCCGCTGCCGCACATGCTGCCTTCGCCCGAGAAATTCAGTTCGCGCGTGCGCAAGCTCGGTCTCGGCGACGGCAACAAGATCGTGGTCTACGACACCACACCGATGACCGGCGCCGCGCGCGTGTGGTGGATGTTCCGCGCCATGGGTCACAAGGACGTGGCCATCCTCGACGGCGGCCTGCCCAAGTGGATGGCCGAGGGCCACCCGGTCACCGACGACGTGACAGTGGCGCGCGAGAAGCACTTCACCGCGCGCCTCGACAACACGCTGGTGCGCTCGGTCGACGACGTGAGGACGCTGCTCGACAGCAAGCGCGAGCAGGTCGTCGATGCCCGCGCCGCCAACCGCTTCCGCGGCGAAGTGCCCGAGGCGCGGGCCGGCCTGCGCATCGGGCACATGCCGGGCGCCTTCAACCTGCCCTACAACGACCTGATCGATCCCAAGACCGGCACAATGAAGCCGGCGGCGGAGATCAAGGCGCGCATCGCGGCAGCGGGCCTCGATGCGTCGAAGAAGGTGACGGCGAGCTGCGGCTCGGGCGTCACCGCCTGCGTCGTGGCGCTCGCCCTCTACCTCACCGGTGCGCCGGACGCCGCGATCTACGACGGCTCGTGGACCGAATGGGGCGGCCGTACCGACACGCCGATCGTCACGGGTCCCTGACCGGTCCGTGCAGGACTTCCTCGCGCATCACCCCGCGCCGCGCGCCGACGGCCGGCTCTCGATCGCGATCACCTACCTCGAGATCCACCGCGCCGACTGGACACAGCGCAGCGTACCGCCGGCGATCGAGATCGCCATCGCACGCGACCCGGCGCCGACGGTCGCCACCTATCGGGACCTCTACGACAAGGTCGGCCGTCCGTGGCTGTGGTACGAGCGCCGCGCGATCCCCGACGCCGCGCTCGCGGTGCTGCTCTCCTCGCCGGGGCACGAGTTGCACGTCGCCCGCCATGACGGCGCGCTGGTCGGCTACTTCGAGATCATGGCCGGCGAGATCATGTTCTTCGGCCTGACCCTCGACTACATCGGCCGGCGCATCGGCCCCTGGCTGCTCGACCGCGCGATGGAGCGCGGTTGGGCGATGGGCAACGACCGGCTGACGCTCAACACCAACACCCTCGACCACCCGCGCGCGCTCGACACCTATCGCAAGGCGGGATTCAGGATCCTTCGGCGCGAAAAGAAGGATGTTCCGGACCCGAGAGTGCTGTGGCCGGACGTGTATCGCTGGCCCGCGCCGTGAAGCCTGTGCCATAGTGGCAGGCATGACCTCGAAGAAAACTTATACCAAGCCCGACACCATTTTGGCCGTTGCCGGCCGCGATCCCGACAACAACTTCGGCATCGTCAACCCGCCCGTCTACCACGCCTCCACGATCCTCTCGCCGACCATGGCGAAATTCGAGAACCGCGTGCCGTTCGAGGGTTACGGCTACGGCCGCAACGGTACGCCGACGCAGAAGGCGCTGGAGGATGCCGTCGCTGCCATCGAGGGCGCGCACCGCTCCATCGCGGTCCAGTCCGGCCTCGCCGCGGTCACCGGCGCGATCGTGGGCTTCCTCAAGACCGGCGATCATCTGCTGATCACCGACAACGCCTACGGCCCCGCCCGCCGCTTCGCCAACACGACGCTCAAGGGCTTCGGCGTCGAGACGACGTTCTTCGATCCCATGATCGGTGCCGGCATCGAGAAGCTGATGCAGCCCAACACCAAGGTCGTCTATCTCGAAGCGCCGGGCTCGCAGACCTTCGAGGTCCAGGATGTCGACGCGATCTCCAAGGTCGCCAAGAAGCACGGCGCCGCGGTGCTGATCGACAACACCTGGGCGACGCCGCTCTACTTCAAGCCGTTCGACCACGGCTGCGACCTGTCGATCCACGCCGGCACCAAGTACATCGTCGGCCACTCCGACGCGATGATGGGCATCATCTCCTGCGTCGATCGGCCGATGTTCGAGGTCGCCAAGACGGCGTGCCAGAGCTTCGGTTTCCATGCAGCACCTGACGACTGCTACCTCGCGCTGCGAGGCCTGCGCACCATGGGCGTGCGGCTGCGCCATCACGAGAAGAGCGGCATCCACATCGCCAACTGGCTGAAGGCGCGGCCCGAGGTCGACAAGGTGCTGCATCCGGCATTGCCCGACTGTCCCGGCCACGAGAACTGGAAGAAGCAGTTCAAGGGCGCCTCGGGTCTGTTCTCGTTCACGCTGAAGGACGGCTACAGCAAGAACGCCCTGGCCGCGATGCTGGACGGCATGGACATCTTCGGCATGGGTGCCTCGTGGGGCGGCTACGAGAGCCTGATGATCCCCGCCCATCCCGACAACTACCGCACCGCCGTGCCGTGGCCGAAGGACAAGCAGATCCTGCGCGTCCACATCGGCCTCGAGGATGTCGAGGACCTCAAGACCGACCTGGCCGAAGGCTTCGAGCGCCTCAACCGGGCGCATAACGCCTAGGGCGTGCGCATCGTCGACATTCGGGAGAAGTCGGTCGACATCTCCCGCTACGGCGATCCAGCGATCCCCTCCGGTGGCCTGACGACAAGCATCGTGGCCGTCGTCCGCCACGGCAATCCGGTAGTAGGTTATGGATTTTCCCCGGCGGACCGCTTCGCTCCGTCCGCCTGTGTGAATAGGCTGTGATATTTTTTGAGCCGTAGATGGCGCCTCCTCGGGAGGACGCCATGACGTGTCGTGCGTTCGATCGCCGATGCTTTGAGCTACGGGCGGAAGAAGTTCTGCCCCTGGAAGTAGCCCTTGTTGCGGCGCAGGGGATCGTCCTTGCGCACGAAGATCATGTCGGCCTGCCACAGCGCATTGTCGAGCGGCCGGCGCGTCTGGCCACAGATGTCGTAGGCAACGAAGCCGCGCTCGGCGAGCCAGCCGACGATCTCGTGCAGCAGCGGCACGTTCTCGTGCAGGTCGAGCAGGCTGAGCTCGGTCAGGACCACCCGCACGCGGTCGATCGACGCGGTACATCCTTTGAGGACCTCAAGCTCGAAGCCCTGCACGTCGAGCTTGAGAAGCTCCGGCGCGCGCCCGCCGTAGATCGTCGAGATCGTGCGATCGAGCGTCGTCTGCGGGAAATGCTCGACCGGGAATCCGGCATTGTCGGCGTCACGCAGCAGCGACGACGACGTGTCGGCGACATGCATCTCCACATGGTCCTTTTCGACCGCGCCGACGAGCGTTGCATGAAGATCGATATTGGCGAACCGTACCTGCAGCTTGGCGATTTCCGCCCGGCCGTGCCGCAACGGCTCGAAGCAGGCGATACGCGCTTCGGGCCAGACCGCCAGCGCCGTCGTGGCAAAGTCGCCGCGGAAAGCTCCGACATCGAAGACCAGCCCCGGGGTGAATCCGTTTCGCGCCAGCCGCTCGAGCGACGCAGGGATTTCCGGCACATCCAGGCGCCTGGCGAGCTTCTGTCGGACTGCCGCGCGAATTCTCGATATCACGTGCGTCGGCAATCGGCACAGGTGCCGGTGACTTCCAGCGTCATGTCGCGCGCGGCAAAGCCATGGCGGTTGGCCGAGGCGGCAATCGAGTCGGCGACGCCCTCGCCCTCGAGCTCTTCGGCGTTGCCGCACTCGCCGCAGATCAGGAAGAAGCCGCGATGCTGCTCGCCTGGATGGCTGCAGCCGATGAAGGCATTCATGCGCTCGATGCGGTGGATCAGGCCGTTCTCGATCAGGAAATCGAGCGCGCGATAGACCGTGGGTGGCGCGGAACCCAGGTCCTCGGTGCGCAGGCTGTCGAGCAGCGCGTAGGCGCCGACCGGCTTGTGGCTCGACCACACCAACTCGAGCACGCGCCGGCGCAGCGGCGTGAAGCGCAGGCCCTTGGCCTCGCACAGCCTCTCGGCCGCGGCGACGGCGTCCTCGACGCAGTGCTCGTGGTCGTGCCCCGGTGGGCCGCTCAGGGCGGCGGCGGCTTTGGCCGGTTTCTTCACAAAAATTCCCGATTTGCCAAGCAGTTACCGGGCGATTATACGCCGCGTTCCGCAACGAGGCCAAGTCATGCCCACACGCGCCGCCACCACTTATCCGACCGCAGCGATCGACGCCATGCTGGCGGAAATCGGCTTCGACCCGCAGGGCCTCGTGCCCGCCATCGCCCAGCAGCACGATTCGGGCGAGGTGCTGATGATGGCGTACATGGACCGCGCCGCGGTGGTCGAGACCATGAAGACCGGCCGGGTCTGCTACTGGTCGCGCTCGCGCAAGGGGCCGTGGCGCAAGGGCGACACGTCGGGCCACATCCAGAACCTGGTCGACTTCCGCGTCGACTGCGACGGCGATACCCTGCTCGTGCTGGTCGACCAGACCGGCGTCGCCTGCCACACCGGACGCCACAACTGCTTCTTCCGCGCCATCCGCGACGGCGCGCTCGAGGAGATCGCCCCGGTTCAAATCGACATGACAAAGATCGGAAAGGACTGAGGATTGACCCAGCGTAGCTTTCCGCGGCGCGCGTTCCTCGGCGTCGCGCTCGTTGCTCCCCTCGGCGCCTGCTCGGGCACCTCGGGTTTCTCCGACCTGTTCGGCTCACACAAGAAGTACACGCTGACGCCGCGCGGCGACCGCATGGTCCGCTGGCTGCAGAACGAGGGCCGCGACGCGATGATGGCCCCCGAGGCGTTCGCGGTGATGGGCCTGGTCAACGGCGGCCGCGACATCCCGGTGAAGCAGATGGGCCTGGACGGGCGCGACGGGCGCTACGTCATCAGCCTGGTCGGCTTCCGCAACGTCCACGAATTCGTCCTGCACCGCAAACAGGGCGACACCCTCACCTTCCACCATTGCGACACGAAGTTCGCGCGCTTCTCCAGCGCGCGCTATCCGCGCAGCGGCAAGCCGGTCTTCATCACCGACACCGTCTTCGCCGAAAGCGACTTCCAGCAGCAGCTCGCTTTTTGGTTCGACCAGATGCCGGGCCGCTAGTAATGTGACGGTCCCATGACAGTCGCCGCCGCCCGTCCCGCTTCAGGTCGAAAGACGCTGGTGGTGTGCGGTGGGGCGCATGCGCTGCACGACGGCTTCACCGATCTTCTCAACGTCCTCTATCCGTTGCTGCAGGCCCAGTTCGGCCTGAGCTACGCCGCCATCGGCGCGCTGAAGGCGGTCTATTCCAGCGCGATGGCCAGCGGCCAGATCCCGTCGGGCCGGGCCGCCAGGCGCATCGGTGGCGTGAAGGTGCTGGCGCTCGGCACGCTCCTGGTCGCGGCGGGCTACGGGCTGGCCGGACTGACCGGATCGCTCTACGGCGTCGTCGCCGGGCTCCTGCTCGCCGGGCTGGGCGGCAGCACGCAGCATCCGATCTCGTCGAGCCTGATCTCCTCGGCCTTCCCAGGCCTGCGTTCGCGCGCGGCACTGGGCACCTACAATTTCACCGGCGACGTCGGCAAGGTCGTCCTGCCCGCCTTGTTCGCACTCATCGCCGCGACGCTCGGCTGGGAGAAGACGCTGGTGGTGATCGCCGCCATCGCCGTCGCCGGCGCCGGCGTCATCCTGGCCAGCCTGCAATCGTCGGAGATGACCGCCAAGGCGACCGACGCCAAGGCGGTCGCCGGCCAGGATCGTCCCTGGGCCTTCTGGCTGCTGTTCTTCATCCACATCAGCGACGCCCTGGTGCGCACCGGCTTCCTGATCTTCCTGCCCTTCCTGCTGCGCAACAAGGGCGCCGACCTGCCGACGATCGGCGTGGCCCTGTCGCTGCTGTTCGCGGGCGGCGCGGCCGGCAAGTTGGTGATGGGCTGGATCGGCGCGCGGCTCGGCGTCGTGATGTCGGTCGTACTGACCGAGGCCGCGACCACCGTGCTGATCTTCGCCCTGCTGCCGCTGGCGCTCACGTCGGCGCTCGTGCTGCTGCCGCTGGTCGGCCTGGTGCTGAACGGCACGTCGTCGGTGCTCTACGGAACCATCCCCGAGTTCGTCAGCCCCGAGAAACGCACGCACGGCTTCGCGGTCTTCTACACCGGCGGCTCGATCGCCGGTGCGGCGGGCCCATTCCTGTTCGGCCTGCTGGGCGACGTCATCGGCCTGGTGCCGACGATGGGCGTCGTGGCCTCGGTCGCGCTGATCACCGTGCCGATGGTGTGGGCGCTGCGGCCGGCCTTCAAGACGGGCTGATCAGGCGCCGTTCACCGGCCCCATCGGGCGCAGCCTGATGCCCTTGCGCAGGTGCTTGTAGGGCATCTCGACCGGATCGGTGATGTGCGCACCGGGCGACTGCACGACCAGGATCGTCTCGGCGATCGGCTGGAAGTCGGCGCGGAAATGCACCGTCGACTTCAGCGCGAGGATCGGCACCTTCGAGGGCTCGACGCCGACGGCGCGGAACATCTCCTGGTCGGCGGCCTGCACGCGCTTGCAGGCGAGCACGGCCGACGCGCCGCTCGCCTCGTCGGTGACCAGCGCCATCGGGCCGATCTGGAACTTGGCGCCGCCGTAGAACGGGCCGGTGCCGGTGAAGATGCCGTCGCTCAGCTTGACCACGCGCCAGTCGGCGACCAGCGGCTTCTCGCCGGCGTAGCCCACGGCCGCGCCGATGCCGCGGTGCATGACGTTGCCCTCGCCGGTCTCGACCGCGGCTTGCGCCGCCTCGGGATCGACGATCATGCCGATCACCGAACCCGTGGCCTTGTGGCGCATCATGGCGGCGAGCAAGCCCACCGTGTCCGACGTGCCGCCGGCGCCGGGATTGTCCTGGACGTCGGCCAGAACGATCGGCTTCTTCGCCGTCTTCGCGAGTTCCAGCGCGCGCAGCACGGCAGCATCGGGATCGAGCAGCTCGCCGGCGAACGACTTCTCCTGCGCCTTGACCGCCTGCGCGAGCTTGTCGGCCGCGGCTTCGACGGCTTCCTTGTCGTGGCCGTAGACCACCAGCGCGGGGCCGCACTGGGCGATGTCGGCGGGCGGAAAGCCCGGCGTGTGGGTCACGCTCACGATGCCCTGGTTGTGGCTCTTCTCGCCGGCCTCGAGCTCGCCCACGAGATCGAAGATGCTCTTGGCGGGCTCGATGAAGGTGCATTGCCAGACCAGCGGAATGAGGAAGTCGAGCTGGCGATAGGCGCGATAGACCGGCCGCTTGTCCTTCAGCAGCTTGTCGAGCAGCTCGACCGCGCGCCGGCCGGTGACGGCCATGTCGATGTGCGGATAGGTTCGATAGCCGACCAACGCGGTGGCCAGCTTGGCCATGGCGGGCGTCAAATTCGCGTGATAGTCGAGGCTGGCCACGATCGGCAGGTCGTTGCCGACGATGCCCCGGATGCGGCGCAGCAATTCGCCCTCGCCGTCCTCGGTGTTCTCCGCGACCATCGCGCCGTGCAGGTCGAGGTAGATCGCATCGAATGGCCCCTGCGTGCGGATGTCCTCGTCGAACAGCTTCCACATGCGCTCGTAGGCGTCCTCGGTGACGTAGGACGCCGGCGCGGCGGCCGCCCAGGCCAGCGGCACGATCTCATGGCCGAGCTCGGCCAGGCGCTTCACCGCGCCGGCGATCGGGATGTTGAAGCCCTCGACGCCGGCGATCATCTCCGGGCCGCGCAGCAGCGGCGGCCAGGCGTCGGCGCGCTCGAACTCGCTCCAGGTCGCCTGCTGCGGTGCAAACGTGTTTGTTTCGTGCTGAAATCCGCCCACCGCGATACGCGCCATCGACCGTCCCCTGCTTCACAATTCGAACCGGCCGGACCATATCACTGTCATGCGGAGAATCCTGCCCTTCCTGATGCTTGGCCCCTTGATGCTGGGAGGCGTCGCGGCCTGCTCCTTTCCCCAGACCCGCTGGGAGAAAGCCGGCGTCGACGACCAGGCCGCCGTCGCCGATCTCGTCGCCTGCCGCCACGCCGCGCAGCAGGAGGCGTTCGCGACCTACCCATACCCCTACGGCTCGCCGTTCTTCGGCTATCGCCGCTGGGCCTACGTCGAGGACAACCGCTTCTATGCCGAGAGCCGCCTCGCCAACTTCTGCATGCGCAGCAAGGGCTATCAGCTCGTGACGGTGCCCCCGCCGCAGGCGGCAGCGCCCGAATCACCGCAAAAGTAGACTGTCACTTCTTCGTCGCGTCCTCGATCGCGCGCAGCAGCACCGGCCAGTATTCCTTGCCGTGGCCGAGTTCGCCGGCGCGCTCCATCAGCTCGCGCGCCACGTCGGCGCCGAGCGCCGGCACGCCCGCTTCCTCCGCCATCTGGATGGCGTAGCCGAGGTCCTTGAGCGCGTACTCGGTCGAGAAGGCGCGCTCGGGAAAGACACCCGGCAGCATCGCCTTCATGCCGTGGTTGCGCAGCGCGAAGGAATCGGCCGAGCCCTTGGTCAGGGTCTCGTACAGCACCTTGCCGTCGACGCCGTGCGCGCGGGCGATGGTGAGGCCTTCGGCCAGCGCCACGCCGGTCTGGAACAGGATCATGTTGTTCAGGATCTTGACCGTCTGGCCCGCGCCCGCCTCGCCGCAGTGCGTGACCTCGCTCGCCATGCAGCGCAGCAGCGGCTCGATCCGTCCAAACGTCTCCCCGGTCGCGCCGACCATGATCGACAGCGTGCCGTCGATCGCGGCCTGCCGCGTGCGCGCGACCGGCGCGTCGGCGAAGGCCGCCGCCTTGCCCTCGAACTCGGCATAGAGCCGGCGCGCCAGCGACACCGGCGCGGTGCTGCAGTCGATCACCGTCCAGCCCAACCTGGCTTTCGCCACCAGCCCGCCGGCGCCGAGGCAGACCTGCTCGACCTCCTTGCCGCCGGGCAGCGACAGCAGGATCGTCGTGCAGCTCGCGGCGATCTCGTCGATCGAGGCGGCCTTGACGCCGTCGGCGGCCAGGCGCTGCAGCGGCGCGCTGTCGCGATCGGCGGCCAGCACGGTGAGGCCGCTCTTTTTCGCCAGGTTGCGGCACATCGGCTCGCCCATCGTGCCGACGCCGATAAATCCGATCTTGTCCGTCATGTCCATCCACTCACAATGAAGTCTCGGGAATTTATATCAAGCCAGCGGGCGAGCCGCATCGACGGCCCTGACGGCGTCGTCGACGCTGAAGCTGACGCGTCGCACGAGGTCGGTCGCGGCGGCCCGCTTCATCAGGTCGCGAACGCCGTCGCGCACCCGTGCCAGGTGGACGTGGACGTTCTGCGCCTTCATCTGCGAGTCGAATTCGAGCAGCGCATCGAGCGCCGTGCTGTCCATGTCGAAGGTCTCCTCGAGACTGACGACCACCGTCCGGATCGACGGCTCCCCCGCCAGTCTCTCGGCTATCTGCGCCAGGATCGCCTCGGCGTTGGCGAAGAACAGCGGCTCGGCCGGGCGCCAGATCGCGACACCTTCGGGCAGCATCGCCTCGCGATGGCGCGCGACGTCGACATAGTCATGGCCGCCCGGACCGCCGAGGCGGCCCAGCCGCACGATGCGCGGCCGCGTCATGCGATGGAGCAGGGCCAGGATCGACAGGCCGATCGCGACCAGCATGCCGTTCAGCACGCCGAACACCAGCACGCCGGCGACGGCGGCGGCGGCGACATAGGCGTCGCGCCGCAATTTCCACAGACGCAGGAGCGGCGACGGATCGAGAGCGTGCGTAAGTGCTGCGATCACGACGGCGGCCAGCACCGGCTCCGGCAGGCGCGCGACCAGCGACGCGCCTGCGATCACGAGAACCGCGAGGCCGACCGCGCCGACGGCCGCGGTCCAGCGCGTCGCGGCTCCCGCGGTCTCGCTCGCGGAGCCTGCCGAGAAGCCCGCGCCCACCGGCATGCCCTGCACGAGGGCAGCGCCGAGATTGGCCACACCCAACGCCATCAGCTCGCGACCGGGCTCGACCCGATCGCCATGCCGCAGCGCCAGGGTCCGCACCGTGCCCCAGCTTTCGGCGAACAGGACAAGGACCAGCGGCAGGACCAGATTCGTCAACTGCGAAAGCACCTCCCACGGCACGTGCGGCAGCATCGCCGGCAGGGCGAGCAGATCGATCCGGCCGACGACGGCGACGCCGTGGGCCGGCAGGTCGAAGGCCACCGATGCGCCGATTCCGCCCGCGAGCACGAGAAAGGCGCCGGGCATGGCGGGAAGCCGGCGAAAGGCGAGCAAAGCCGCCAGGGCCACGAGGCCGGTGACGACGCTCGCGCCATGCCAGCGCGGCACGCTGGTCACGATTTGCGCCCCGAGCTGGAAGAGATTGGCGCCGTGCAACTCGACGCCGGTCAGCACCGGCACCTGCCTCAGGATGATGGTAATCGCCAGGCCGAAGGCGAAGCCGCGCAGCACCGGCCGCGAGATGAAACCCGTCAGGCTGCCGAGGCGGAAGGCGGAGGCTGCGAGGAAGCAGAGCGCAACCATGCCGACCGCGATCGTGGCCAGGGCCAGCGTGACCTGCGGATCGCCATGGACGGCGCCCAGCACCGCGCCGAGGATCGCGGCCGACGAGGAGGTCGGCGAGACGATCGCGAAGCGGCTGCGGCCGGCCAGCGCATAGATCAGCGCGCCCGCGATCGCCGCCAGCACCGCGCGCTGCGGCGGCAATCCGGCGATCCCGGCATAGGCCACCGCCTCCGGCAGCATCAGGCCCGCGACGCAGACGCCGGCGATCAGGTCGGCCCGGCGCGGCGCGCTCATCGGCCGGGGCCTAATCGACGATGAAAAGTTTGGCGCCGCCCGCGGTCTTCGAGCGATGCGCGAGCGCGCCGTCGGCCACCTGGTAGCTCTGTCCCGGCTTCAGCACGACGGTGCGGCCGTCGGCCAGCTCGGTCTGCAACTCGCCCTCGAGCACCAGCAGGACATGGCCCTTCTGGCACCAGTGGTCGGCGAGATAGCCCGCCGTGTACTCGACCATGCGCACGCGGATGTTGTTGAAGTGGCGCGTGCGCCAATAGGCCTTGCCGGTCTCGCCCGGATGCTCCGTGCGCTCCACGCCGGCCCAGTCGGTGGTGCCGAACGGTATCTCGAACATCAGCATGCTCTACTCCCACGTCGCCAGGGCGCGGCCCAGGCTCTCCGGGCCACGATAGAGCATCGCGCGCCAGCCGCACATACGGGCGCCGTCGACATTTTCCGCCTTGTCGTCGACGAACAGGATCGACTGCGCCGCCGTCACGCCCATGCGCGCCTGGGCGGTGGTGAAGAACACCCGGTCCGGCTTGCAGACGCCGATGGCCGCCGAATAGACGATCTCGTCGAAGTGCGCGCCGAGGCCCGCGCGATCGCGCAGATAGGCCGCGCGATGATGCTCCTGGTTGGTCGCCGCGAAGACTCGGCCGCCGGAGCGCGCCCGCCAGGCATCGGCCTTGGCCAGCACGACGCGGTCGATCACGGCGTCCTTCTCGAACCAGTAGGCCACGAAGCTCTCGATCCGGTCCGCCAGCCCCCTGGGCTCGAAGTAGTTTTGCAGCGCCACGTAGAGATCGAGGCGGCCGCGCAGCACTTCGAGGAACTCGGCCCTGAAGAAGTCGCGCTCGATCTCTTCGTAGTCGAGGCCGAGGTCCTGTTTCAACGTGGCGTACCAAGGCTGCGCCGACCCGGGCTGGGCCAGCGACACGACGCCGTCGATGTCGAGAACGAGGACAGGGCTGGAACTCATGGGCGCCCATGCTACAGGAAAATCATGGAGCTCGTCGTTCCCGCCCTCTCGCATCTCGATGCCTATGTCGATGCCCTGCATCGTGGCTGGTCGCCCGACAACATCCGTCTCGAGGCGGCGGCGCGCGAGCATCTGGCGAGGATCGCCGAGGACGCGGCCGATTTCCTCGCCAAGGCCGACGACCGCGACGCCAGGGGCGGCGACGTCACGCTACCCGACGGATCGCAGGTGCCGCGCCTGCCGGGCTTCGTGCGCTGGATGTGGGACGGCGAATTCTGCGGCCAGATCGGCTTTCGCTGGCAGCCGGGCACCGAAGCCCTGCCCAAGCACTGTCTCGGCCATATCGGCTATTCGGTCGTGCCCTGGAAGCGGCGCCGCGGCTATGCCTCGCGCGCGCTGGCACTGATGCTGCCCGAGGCGCGCCGCGAGGGCTTGCGATACGTCGAGCTCACGACCGATCCCGACAACCTGCCGTCGCAGAAGGTGATCGCGGCCAACGGCGGCGTGTTCGTCGAGCATTTCCTCGCCGAGGCGGCCTACGGCGACAGCAAGCCCGAGCTGCGCTGGCGCATCGTGCTCTAACTCTTCCCCTCCCCCGTCTTCGGGGGGGGTGTCAGCGTCTTACGCTGACGGAAGGGGTCGGGGGCGACACAATTTAAGGTAGTACTACTTGTAGTATTTTCACCAAGAACATAACCGCAAATGCTTAAGTGAATCGTTTTGCCCGCTCGCTCCGCAAGAATGCCACCGATGCCGAAAGGCATCTGTGGAATGAATTGCGCGGCCGCCGACTGAGTGGCTAAAAATTTCGACGACAACGACCCTTCGGCCCTTACGTCTGTGATTTCATCTGCCTTGAAGCATCGGTCGTCGTCGAACTCGACGGCAGCCAGCACGTCGAACGGTCTGACTACGATGAACGCCGAGACGCGTTCATCCGGTCCTATGGTTACCGAGTTCTGAGATTCTGGAATGCTGATGTGTTGTCCCGCACGGGAAGTATCGTGGAGACGATTTTCGAGGCACTGCATCGTCCAGACATGGATGGGCGTTTCGATTGAGGCCGCCCGTGACCCCTCCGCCCTTCGGGCACCTCCCCCGGAGACGGGGGAGGGGAAAGGATCATCATACCCTCCCCCGTCTTCGGGGGAGGTGGCGCCGTCATACGGCGACGGAGCGGGGCATGAGGTTCGGCCCCAACTTAATCCGGCACGCCGCCGGCACGCATGACGGTCTCGGCCATGTCGGCCAGCATGGCGAGGCCGCGCGCCTTGAGGGCCCGCGAGGACTCGCCCTCGCCGATCTGGCGTTCGAGCAGCAGCGTGATGAAGCCGTGCACGGTGGCCCAGGCGAAGTCGGACATGCGGATCTTCACCTCCCGCGTTGCCCGCGGCAGGGCGGCCTCGACGGCTGAGAAATGCATCTCGCGCGCCGCCCTCGCCGCGGCGGCCAGCGCAGGCGTCTCAAAGCGGTCGGTCTCGCGGTTGAACATCAGGCGGAACAACAGCGGGTGGGCCGCGGCAAAGGCCATGTAGCCCACGCCCTGGCCGATCAGCCGCGCCGCGGGATCGGCGCCGGCACGCCTGGCCTCGACCGTCATCGTCGCGACGAGGTCGCCGAAGCCGCGCGTGGCGATCTCGGCCAGCAGGTCGTCGACCGAGCGGAAATGGTGGGCGGGCGCGGCATGGGAGACTTCGGCGCGGCGCGCACATTCCCGCAGCGTGAAGCCGCTCAGGCCCTTCTCCTCGAGTAGCCTGCGCCCGGCGACGACCAAGGCCTCGCGCAGGTCTCCGTGGTGGTAGGGCGGCTTTTTCGGGCTCTCGGTCATGATGTAGCCTCGAATCATCCAGCGTCAAGATTAAGGCGACATCATCTTGCCGATGTCAAATTTGACTAATCCTCCGCCAAAGCCGGCTCGCAGACACGGACGAATCCGCGCTGGGAGGCCCCCGTCTAAAGGCCGTGACGAAGCCGCCAGCAGAAGGGGAAAAGCGACAAAGCGAAAAGAGGGTCAGGTGAGGCGCGGGCTGACCCTGACGGCTATTGCGACAGCGGTGCTTATTTGCGCCCTGGGAGCGCTCGCGGTTATCTGGCCTATCTGGCTGAGCTACGGGGACGTGGGCTGGGGCATAGCAAGAAATGCCGCGATCCAGCAGCTATGACTACCATCTCGCGGAAATCGCGGCCGGGCGCATTCCCCCGTAAGGCTAGATTAGCCCGCCTGCGAAAGTGGCAAAGCGAGCCCTGATGTCTTCGGGCGACGGCGGCGTGTCGGCCTTCAGCTCGGGATATTCTTCCTCGGCAGCTTCCCAATCTTTGCGATCGAACTGCTCAAGGTGCAGACGAGCGGTCGGATGATCATCTTCCACCGCGTTCAGCGCTTTATGCAGGTGGAAGGCCTTCCAGCGCTCATGCCCCACATGGTCGCCCTTTCCGAGATGCAGGAGCCGCTCTTCAATCCGCCGCAATAGCCCAGCTTTCTCCTCCGACATGACTGACCCTCCGATTCACTTTCCGATCCCCATGCTGCGCGCGCCAATCCAAGGCGGCAACCGCCGCGCCATCGGCATCGTCAATCGCGTGGGCGCGGGCTGCTGGTGAGTGCCAGCATCGCCACGGTGGCGTTCGCCGGACGATGCAACTAATTCTTGACTTATATTGCGAAATACGCAACTATACTCGCACGGGGACCCGGTCGGAATGCGGAAACTCAAGCGCGGGGGCCATGGGAGACGCTGCACGGTGGGGCAGATCGAGCATGGCGCAAGTGATCTTGCGATGGTCGCTAGATTCTCGCTATTTTAGCGGTCACTTTTCGTAACGTTTATATTTTCGTTATTAAAAGCGTCACTTTTGGTGACTGCCTGGACCGAATTACGCTCAGGATGAGGTCGAGTGGCTTCCGGGGGCGATCGGGAAGGCTTCATGAATTCACGAAATTCCTGAGGATTGGCCTGAGAGCCACGCGGGCGTGCATTTCCCGCCGATCCTCATGGGGGTGTTTGGTCGAGCCTGGCCGTCGTGCCGCGCAAACGTGGGAACAATGGCCAAAAGCGGCCTGCCATCGGCATCCGTGGCTTCCCACGCGGGTGGGAAGCCCGGGAAAACCGCAGAGGGGCGACCTACTTCGCCGGCTCGCTGACGAAAGCCACCTTGCCCAGCCCCGCCTTCGAGGCATCGGCCAGCATCTCGGCCACGTAGCGGTACGCCACGTTCTGGTCGGCGCGCAGGTAGATCGCCGGCTGGGGCCGCTTCAGCCCCTCCTCGACGAACCTGGCGGCCGCATCCTCGCGGCTGATGCGCTCGCCGTTCCAGAACAGCGAGCCCGCGCCGTCGATCGCGAACTCGATCTTCTCCGGCTTCTGGATGTCGGCCTGCGACGTCGCCTTGGGCAGGTCGAGCTTGACGGCGTTGGTGAGCAGCGGCGCGGTGACGATGAAGATCACCAGCAGCACCAGCACCACGTCGATCAGCGGCACCATGTTGATCTCGGCCATCGGCGCCGAGGAGTTTTTACGGTCGAAGCTTGCGAAAGCCATGATGGTTCTCCCCCGGCCCTACTTGACGGCGGCCAGCGCGACGCCGGCGGGCTTGCTGCGGGCGGGTCCGGCCTGCAAGGCCTGGCCCATCGACAGGAAGGTGAGCAGCTCGAAGGCGAAGGCGTCGAGCCTGGCGGTCAGCACGCGGTTGGAGCGCGTCAGCCAGTTGTAGCCCATGACCGCCGGCAGTGCGACGGCAAGGCCAATGCCGGTCATGATCAGCGCCTCGCCGACCGGCCCCGCGACCTTGTCGAGCATGCCCGAGCCGCTCATGCCGATCGCCACCAGCGCGTGATAGACGCCCCACACCGTGCCGAACAGGCCGACGAAGGGCGCCGTCGCACCCACCGTCGCCAGCATGGTGAGGCCGTTCTCGAGCGCCGTGGTTTCCTCGTCGAGCACCTTCTTGATGGTGCGGGTCAGGAATTCCTGCTGGCTGCCCGCCTCCTCGAGCTTGGCCGCACCGAACTTCTCGTGATGGACCTGGGCATGCAGCGAATGCGCGGTGAGGTGGCCGAACGGTTCGTTGACGCCATGCACGTTCAATTCGTTCTGCACTGCCTCGAGCGAAGTGGCGCCCCAGAAATGGGCAAGGAACTGATGGCTGCGGCGCTGGCGCACGAGCTGGCTGATCCCCTTCATGACGATCAGGTACCACGAGATCGCCGACATCAGCGCCAGGATCACCAGCAGCGTCCGGATGACCGGATCGGACTGCGTCAGGAAGTGGCCGAAGCCCAGGGAGGAAGTGTCACTCATTACTGACCTCTATCACTGCAAACTGAAACCGATGGGGCAGATGACCCACACCGATTGGGCGATACCCGCATCGACGAAGGGCCGGAACCGTGCCGCGCGCAGCGCGCTCAGCGCCGACTCGTCGAGTTCGGGATGGCCGGACGACTTCTGGAGGACGACCTGCGAGGGCCGGCCCGACGCATCGACGAGCACGCGCACCGTCACCGTGCCCTGGTCGCCGGCGCGGCGCGAACGCGCCGGATAGATCGGCGAGGGTCGCGTCAGGTAGCCGACCTGCGCGTCGGTCACCGTCTTCGGACCGGACTGCTGCGCCGGCGGCGCGGGCCTGGGTGGCGCGTCGCTGGGCGGCGCGGTCGGGGTCGCGACGTGACGCGGCTTGGGCGGCGGCGGCTTGGGTTTGGGTGGCGGCGCCTGCACCGGGAACTCCGGCGGCGGCAGGTCCGGCATCGGCGGCTGGATCATCGATTCGAGGTCGGGCGGCGGCTCGGGTTCCGGTGGCGGCTCGGGTTGCGGCGGGGTCGGCTCGGGTGCGGCGACAAAGCTCACTTCCATCGGCGCCACGTCGCCCACCACCAGCCGCGCCGGCTCGATCAGCGTCAGCGCCCAGCCGCCGCCGACATGGAAGAAGACGACGCTGGCCAGCAGCAGGCCGCGGGCCAGCGGCGACAGCGGCTCCTTGTAGACGTGGAATGTGTCTTCGTCCTTCATCGCCGTGCCCGTCATTGCAGCGGCCAGAGTGCCAGACCGACGGTGGCAGCGACAGACACGCCGAAGATGGCAAGCCCCAGGCGGCGCCGGCGATTGGTCTCCCACCACAGGATGACGCCGCTCAGCGACAGGAAGATCAGGCTGCCGGCCAGCGTATCGATCAGCAGAATCCACGGCACCGGCATGCCGACGCCCTTGTGCAGGTTGGTCAGCGTGGCGATGAAGCCGTTCGAGGTCGTCCGCACGGCGGCCGACTTGTTGCCGGCCCAGTATTCGACCTGCACGACGTGGTTGGGGGCGCCGAAGTTGAACGTCCAGCGCTCGGGCTGCATCAGCGGCGCGGTCGGCCCGCCCTTCTCCATCCATGGCACGCTGCGCGCGCGCTCGATACGCATGTTGGTCGGCCCGCGATCGAGCTTCAGCGCGCCCTGCAGCCAGGCGGCCATCGCCTCGGCCGTGGCCGGCACCGGATCGGGCAAGGCAAGCTGGGCGTTCATCTGCTTCTGCGCCGGCAGGTCGAGCTTGAGCGTGGCGCGATGGTTCAGCCACACGCCGCTGGTGCCCATCATCAGGCCGAGCAGCGCGCCCCACAGGCCGAACCAGCCGTGCATGCGCCGGACCCAGCGCACGAACGCCAGCCGGCGGTTGATCCGCAGGGTGCCCACGCCTATTGCGGCCGCGTCGGCCATCAGGTGTCGCTCCATTCGCGGATCAGGTTGTGATAGCAGCCGATCAGCGTGCGCCGTGCGATCTCGTCGGCGTCGGTCTGGTTGAGGCGCTGGATGGCCGTGTCCATCTGGTAGAGCAGCGCGCGCTGGCCGTCGTCGCGGATCAGGCTCTGGACCCAGAAGAAGCACGCGGTGCGCGTGCCGCGCGTGATCGGCGCCACCTGGTGCAGGCTGGTCGCGGGATAGACCACCATGTGACCGGCCGCGAGCTTGATGCTGTGGCGGCCGTAGGTGTCCTCGACCAGCAGCTCGCCGCCGTCGTAGTCGTCGGGATTGGTCAGGAACAGCGTGGCCGATACGTCGGTGCGCAGCTTGCGGCCATCGCGCGGGTGGATGCGCAGGCTGCCGTCGACATGCGCGCCGAACTGCATGCCCTCGCCGTAGCGGTTGAACATCGGCGGGTAGATCGTGTTAGGCAGCACGGCGCTGATGAACATCGGATGGCGTTCCAGCGCCGACACGACGATGTGCTGGCAGGCGTGCGCCACCTCGGACCGCTCGTCGATCTGCTGGTTGTGCTTGACCGGCGCGCCCTGGTAGCCGGCCGTCACGCGGCCGTCGACCCAGCCTTCGTTGGCGTGGTCGAGCCGCTCGCGCAGACTGACGAGTTGCGCGGCGTCGAGCACATCGGGAATGCAAACCAGCATGGCGTCACATGTGGTGGACGTATGTCAGCATCGCCGTCAGGCCCGAGCCGGGCACGGCGCGGCCGCCGTCCGAGGGTATGACCTGCTCGTAGTTGGTGGTGTTCAGCAGGTTGAAGACGTTGAGGCGCAGGTCGTAGGTCGGCTGCTTGAAGGCGGCCGTGGCGTCGAAGCGGACGAACTCCGGGACGACCGTCGAGTTGGTGTTGTTGGCATAGCGCTGACCGAGGTAGGTGGCACCGCCGCCGACCTCGTACTTCTTGTCGAAGGTGTAGGTCGACCACAGGGTGGCCGCGTCACGCGGCGTGTTGAGCGGCACCATGCCGGTCGTGTTGGCGCCGATGCCGTTGACGATGCGGGCGTCGAGGTAGGTATAGCCGCCCCAGACCTGCCATTCCTCGGTGATGCGGCCGGTGATGCCGGCGCGGACGCCCTTCACCTGGACCGTGCCCGTCGCCGCGAAGGTGCCGTCGCTGTTCTGCGAGCGCGCGTTGCTCTGGGTGATCTGGAACGCCGCACCCGTTACTGACAGGTTGCCGGCCAGCAAGTCGTACTTGGCGCCGACCTCGAAGGCCTCGTTGGTCTGCGGCGGCAGCGGCGCGCTGGTGCCGGTGGTCGACACGAGCTGCTCGAGCGAGGGATTGAAGGAGGTGCTGTACGATGCGTAGTAGGTCTGCACCTTGTCGGGCTGGAAGATCGGGCCGCCGCGCACGCTGGTGAAGGTGTTGGTCTGTTCGGCATAGCCCAGCGTCGTGTTGCCCGGCGTGTTCACGATGTTGATCGAGTTGCCGATCTGCGCGTAGTAGACATCGTAGCGCACGCCACCCACCAGCTTGATCTCCGGGATGAGCTGGACCGTGTCGTTGAGGTAGCCGCCGAAGGCCCTCGCCTGGGCGGTCGCCAGGTTGCCCGCCGTCTGCGGCACGGTGCCGGCCAGCGGCACATCCACCGGATTGGTGAGCGACGTGCAGCTTGCATAGCCGTTCGTGGCGTTGGCGCCGTTCATCGCCACGCCGTTGCAGGTGCCGTTGCGGAAGTAGTTCTGGTTGTAGTAGCTCTCGTAACCCAGCTCGATGCCGGCGAGCAGCGTGTGGCCGATCGGCCCGGTGTCGAATTTCGACGTCAGCTCGGTCTGGTTATAGAGCGACCACTGGAAGATGTTGCGGTCGTGGCTCTGCTGGCGAACGTAGAGCGCGCTCAACGGCAGGTTGGTGGCGCTGGTGAGCGGAACGTAGCCGCCCGCCCCGGTGACGGTGCCGATGCCCTGCGGCGCGGTCTCGCGCGCGTTGGTGTTCACGTAGTTGAGCTGGGTCTGGTTGCGTAGCGTCATGTTCTTGTCGAACTTGTGCTGGATCCGGGCGCCCAGGAACATGATGTCCTGCTCGGTGCGGTCGTCGTTGAAGCCGTAGGCGTTGTTGCGGTTGACGTTGGCCGGATAGAAATTGACCGGCGGCAGGCCGTAGTCGGCCTGGTCGTGGTTGTGCTGCAGCAGCGCGTAGAGCGTGACTTCGGTCGGCGTGCCGATGCCGAACTTGTAGGACGGCGCCACGCCGAAATCGAGAACGTTGGTCTGGTTGCGCGTCGAGGCGGCGCCTTCCTGGAACATGGTGGCGACGCGGACCGCCGAGGTCTCGCTCGTCGGGAGGTTGATGTCGGCCGTGCCGCGGACCAGGCCGTTCGTCGTCATCGACGCGCTGTATTCCTCTTTCCTGGTCAGCGACGGCTTCTTGAACACCTGGTTGATCACGCCGCCGGTCGAGCCGCGGCCGAACAACATGGACGACGGGCCCATCAGCACCTCGATCTCCTCGAGGGCGAAGGTGTCGCGATAGTACTGGCTCGAGTCGCGCATGCCGTCGAGATAGAGGTCGGTGCGCGCCGAGAAGCCGTTGAGGTTGATGTTGTTGCCGATCTGGCCGCCCTCGGCCGCGCCGATGGTGACGCCGGGGACCCGCGAGATCGCCGAGGTAAGCGACGTCGAGCCCTGCGACTGCATCAGCGCCTTGGTGATTACCGTCACCGACTGCGGCGTGTCGCGAAGATCGCCGATGCGATCGAGGGCGGAGTTCGGCTTGGCGAAGTCCTCGCTCGGCCGCGTGCCCGTCACCGTGACCGGCGCCAGTGTCGCCGTGGGGGCGTTGGTCGGATCCGCCGGGCGATTGTCGCCGGGCGGCGGGGTCGTCGGATTGGGCGCGGTATCGGCCGGCGTCTGGGCCGGGGTCTGTTGGGCCATCGCCGCCGGGGCAACGAGAAACCCAACCAGGGCGGTCTTGACGGACGAACGATGCTTCACGTGTTTTATCCCCCAGAAACAGGCGTAGAGCGGCCAACCGGGCCGGCGACTGCAACTCATTAGCAGTGAATTGGATTAAATGCGAATCATTCGCATTACCTTTTTTCGAGGCAGCCCTGCAAAAGCGCAGACCGGGAGAAAGGCGCGGCTAGAAGCGCCGCAGCGCCCGCAGGGCCGACAGCAGGCAGCCCGCTCCGAGCGCGATCAGCACCAGCCCGGCCGCCAGGATGGCCTTGGTGCGCCCCGGCATGGCCGGCGGGTCGTCGAGGATCAGCGGGCGCACCATCGCCTCGTCGTTGGACAGCCGGACCTTGGTCTCGTGGACCGTAAGCCTGGCGTCGCGCGTGATCCGTTTCCAGAAACCTTCGCTGATCGGCAACGGCCCGTAGTGATGGACGCCACCCTGCCCGTCGCGCCATCCCAGCTGGACGGCGTACGGCGGACCCGAGGCGCTCACGATCTCGGCGTTGACCTCGACACCTGCCCCGCCGCCGCGCCCCGGGCCCTCGGCCGACGACCAGGCGCTGACGGTCAGGAAAAGGCCGACGCACAGCGCCACGCTGCCGATCAGCGTGCGCTGCGGCGGGACGTTGAGCGGCGACGACGGCGCATTTGCCGTCGGTGCCGGGCGCCTCGCGCGGCGCCGCTGCCAGACGCTGATCGCCGCCACGCCGGCCCACGCGACCAGCGCCAGGTAGCCCGAGACGCCCAGCCATTCCCGCAGCGAGTCGAGGCGCGCGGTGGCATCGATCGTGAGAACGGGCACGGACGTGTCGTCGTCCAGCACCTTCACCGGCACGGGGAGCAGCTTCACCTGCTCGCCGTTGACGATCGAATGCTCGAACCGGTCGCTCACCGGCACCTTCCTGCGCACGTAGGTCTTGCCGTCCTTGCCCGTCCACTGCAGGTCGACCGACAGCGCCTGCTCGACGAACCGCGGCCGCCAGCCGTCGACGGCGAACGGCACCAGGCGCTGGAACTGCGCGCCGGTGATCTGCGCTTCGGTGGCGTATCCCTGTTCGACGACGCGCGCGATCTCGCGCCGGTTGTCCCAACAGCCGAGGACGACGAGCGACGCCAGGACGGCGACCAGCCCCAACAGGTTGCGCAACCGGATCGCCCGTGTGCTCACGGTGCGGCCGCCTCGAATTTCGCCACCAGCACGAGACGGCGCTCGAGGCAGGTCCGCGAAGGCGTGCCGCCACGATGCAGCACATTGGCCGGGAACAGGAGCAACCGGCCCGGCCGCGGCGCCACGGCCTGATGGGCTTCCTGCGAGCGCTCGAACAGCATCGTCTCGCCCTGCCAGTCGGGCTGCCACTCGGCGTTCACGTAGTAGAGGACGGTGATGCCGGAGTCGGCGTCGGTGTGGGCGTGCTGGTGATCGCCGTAGCCGTGGTTGTTGCAATAGACTTCCTTCAACACGCCCTTGGTGCCGGGGAAGAGCTCCGCGGTCTTGGCTTCGACGTGGTCCAGCCATGTCTTCAGCACCGGATGCGTGTCGAGGATCTCGCGCGCGAGATTATGCCGCCAATGGAGGATGTGCCGGGTCTCGACAGTGTCGAAATCCGACAGGAAGAAGGTCAGACGCTTGGCGGTCTCGTGCACCATCGCCACGAAGTCGGGCTTGAAGAGACCGTCGACGATATGGAGATCCTGCCCTTCGAGGGATCGCGTGCGGACCGTGACATCGCTCCTGGTGGTCAACCCTCGTCCTCGTTCCCTGGTGGTCCCGCCAAGACTGGCGACCCCGGCGTGACTCGAACACGCAACATCCTGCTTAGAAGGCAGGTGCTCTATCCGGTTGAGCTACGGGGTCGTGCCGGGACAATAACACAAGCCGCCGTCGGCGGCCCTCAGTGGGTCCAGCGGCCCACTCTGTTGTAGGCGAAGTTGTCGGCATAGGCCTTGGGGCGAACCGGCCGCTCGTTGGGCTGCTCGACCGTGTACTGCCAGCCGTTCTTCTCGGCATGTGCCTTGGCCTCGTCGAGGGTCGGGAACTCGAGCTGGACCTGCTGCATCGTGTCGCGCGAACTGGTCCAGCCCATGAGCGGATCGAGCTGCTTGGGCATCGGCTCGCTTTCGAGCAGCCATTCCCTGGTGTTGGCGACGCCCGCCTGCATGGCCGTCTTGGCCGGCTTGAAGATGCGAACCTTCATGGACTCCACTTTCTCCCCAGCAAGGCGTTGGTCGGGGCGGCAGGATTTGAACCTGCGACCCTCTGGTCCCAAACCAGATGCGCTACCAGACTGCGCTACGCCCCGCCGCAAACACCTGATGACGCGGCGGTTTCTACCAGTGGCGGGGCTGGCTCGAAAGCCCAATTTCCAGGTGCTACACTGCGCCATGTTCGACCAGACACCCGAAGAAGGCGGTTCCGGGCGGGCGCCCTCGATCAACGTCCTGGGCGGCCCGCTTCTGCCCTGCTCCGCCGAGCCGCTGACCGGCTTCTTTCGCGACGGCTGCTGCAACACCGGGCGCGAGGATCACGGCCTGCACACGGTTTGCACCGTCATGACCGCCGAGTTCCTGGCCTTCTCCAGGGCCTCCGGCAACGATCTCAGCACGCCGATGCCCCAGTACGGCTTCGCCGGGCTGAAGCCGGGCGATCGCTGGTGCCTGTGCGCGGCGCGCTGGAAGGAGGCGCTCGACGCCGGCGCGGCGCCGCATGTCGTGCTCGAGGCCACGCATGCGGTCACCCTGCAGATCGTCTCGCTCACCGAGCTGAAGAAGTACGCGGTCAGGATTCAATGAACTGGTAGCCGACGCGGATCCGCCCGTCGTCCCCCAGCACCAGGAAATCCAAGCCGATCGAGATCACGTCGCCGCCGCCGGCCGGCACCATCTCCCAGCGCAGCTTGACGATGTCGTGATGGCCGTCGACACCGTCCAGAGGCGGAAGACGTTGCCCTTTTCCCTGACCCACTTCTCGTAGGCGTTCCTCACCCGTGTCTCGATGCCGTCGAGGCCGACCGCCTCGAGCGAGCGCGCGAGGTGACGGGCATCTTCCTGCCACAGCGCGCGGATCGTCTGCCGGCACCTGTCGGCATCGGCTTCGTTCCAGATATTGACGCAGTGTTCGACGAACTCCTTGATGTCGCCCATTCGACTCTCCTTGGGATGCGGTACGCCCCGGAGATGCGCCTTGCGCCACGCCGCGACGATGACATCGGAGGTAATTGCGATGAAGACCTGGCCCAGCATCGCCGGCGCACTCGGCGACTATGTCGACGCCAACTGGCTGCGCGAGAGCCCGCTCAAGCGCCGGCTGCGCGAGGAGACCGGCAAGATGCGCCAGGCCAGCATGCAGATCTCGGCCCACCAGGGCCAGCAGATGGCCCTGCTCGCCCGCGCTGTCGGCGCCCGGCGCGCCGTCGAGGTCGGCACCTTCACCGGCTACTCCGCGCTCTCGGTCGCCGAGGCGCTGGGTCCCGACGGCAAGCTCTGGTGCTGCGACGTCAGCGAGGAGTGGACCGCCATCGCCCGGCGCTACTGGAAGGAAGCCGCCCTCGACGGCCGGATCGAACTCACCATCGGGCCGGCGCTCAAGACGCTCGACTGGCTGCTGGCCCAGGGTCTCTCCGGGCAGCTCGACATGGCCTTCATCGACGCCAACAAGAGCGATTACGACTCCTACTACGAGCGCTGCCTCAAGCTGGTGCGCTGCGGCGGCCTGATCCTGATCGACAACGTGCTGTGGGGCGGCTCGGTCGCCAACTTCGCCGAGACCGACGAGGACACGACGGCGATCCGCGCGCTCAATGCCAAGCTCAAGGCCGACGAGAGGGTCGACCTTGCGCTGTTCGCCGTCGGCGACGGCATGACGTGCGCTTTGAAGCGTTAGGCATTCCCGAAGATCGGGTGCTTGACCTTGTCGCCGGGCTTGATGCCGAGCAGCCGCGCCGTGCCGCCGTTGATCTCGAGCACGGCGCGCACCGCGGCTTCGCTGGAGATCGTGTCGGTCGACATTGGCGTCGCATTGCTGTGAACGTGGCGCACGGTTCCGTCGGCGGCGATGAACACCATGTCGAGCGGAATCAGCGTGTTCTTCATCCAGAAGCTGACCGGCTGCTCGCGGAAGAAGTCGAACAGCATGCCTTCGTAGGCGCCGAGTTGCTTGCGGTACATCAGCCCGTGCTCGCGCTGGGCCTCGGTGGTGGCCATATCGACGTCGAACTTGATCTCGCGCGCGGCCGTCACGATCACCAGCGACGAACGCTCGAACTTGACGTCGTCGGCCTGGCCGCAGGCGCTGCCCGCGGCGAGGAGGAAGGGAATACCGAACAAAGCGCGACGACCCAGTCGTCGCGTACTCAAAATGGACGCCATGATACCTAAGTGCCCGGCCTGGTGGTCGGCGGTCAAGCCGCCCTGATCTCGATGACCTGCAGGCCCTTCTCGCCTTCCGCGATGCGCACCATCACCTTCTGCCCGGGCGCCAGCGATTCCATGCCGTGCCGGCGCAGCACCGCGGCGTGCACGAAGATGTCGCCGTCGGTCGCCTCGCGCGTCACGAAGCCGTAGCCGCGCTCGTTGTTGTACCATTTGACCAGCGCGGTGATGTATTCGCCCATGGCGATGCCGTCGGGTATCGGTGGCGGCTTCACCGTGATCGCAGCGACCGCCGTCGACGAATCGACTTCGAGCACCTTCATGACCTGCCAGCCCTTGGGGCCGCGCACGCCGGCACACAGGACCGTCGCCCCGGGCTTGAGATCCTCATGCCCGGATTGTCGAAGTGTCGTCACATGCAGGAATGCGTCGCTGTTATCTACGTCAAGGGCCAAGAACCCATACCCTTTGACGGCGTTGAACCACTTAACTTTACCACGCAGCTCAACCGATACGCTGTCCCCGCTCGTCTCTCCCTGGTGGGTCGTCATTCAACGATCCCGTTGTTGTTATGCGGAAATCCTAAGCAGGCTGGAGAGCCGGCGCAACAGCCCTTGTGGCCTGCGGGCCCGGTGCGTTAGACGACATTTCCAATGAAATCGGGAGGAAACGCGATGTTCAGGACCGATCTGTTCGCCGGCAAACGATTTCTGGTCAGCGGCGGCGGCACTGGGCTGGGCCGGATCATGGTCGAGCGCTTCGTCGAACTGGGTGCAGACTGTGTGATATGCGGCCGGCGGGGCGGCGTGCTGGAGAAGACGGCCGGCGAAGTCATGGCCAAATACCCCGGCCGGCGGGTCGACACCTTCCCGGTCGACATCCGGGTCGCCACCGCGGTCGAGGAGATGATCGAGCAGATCTGGGCCACCGGTCCGCTCGACGGTCTGGTGAACAACGCTGCCGGAAACTTCATCTCGCAGACCAAGGACCTCAGCCCGCGGGCGTTCGACGCCATCGCCAACATCGTCCTGCACGGCACGTTCTACATGACCAACGTCTGCGGCAAGCGCTGGATCGCCGACAAGCGCCGCGCGAGCGTGATCAGCATCCTGACGACGTGGGTATGGACCGGCAGCCCCTTCGTCGTGCCCTCGGCCATGTCCAAGGCCGGCGTCGCGGTGATGACCCAGAGCCTCGCCGTCGAGTGGGCCCGTCACGGCATCCGCCTCAACGCCATCGCGCCCGGTCCCTTTCCGACGGAGGGCGCGTGGGCGCGCCTCAACCCGATGAAGGACGACGACAACGATCGCTACAAGGCGCGCAATCCGATGGGAAGAGTCGGTCGACCCGGAGAACTCGCCAACATGGCGGCGTTCCTGATGAGCGACGAGGTCGAGTACATCAACGGCGAGGTCATCGCCATCGACGGCGGCATGGGCATCATGGGCAACGGCACCTTCTCCAACATGATGGCCTACAGCGAGGACGACTGGCGCGGCATCCGCGACCAGATCCAGTCGACCAACGCTGCCGACAAGGCCAAGCGGAGTTGACGCCACCGTCACCCCGTCACGCATGTCACGTTTGATACCAATGACAGTGTGCTATTTTTGACACGCCGTGCTCGATTGTAGGACCGTAAGCCCCTCGGCATGCTGGCCACGCCTCAATTGAGCCAAAGTGTTACCGTCAATTACAGGCCTTCGCCGTTCAGCCTAGGTTACCCTTGTTGTGAGCCTCAGCCTCAAATCGCTTTCGCGTTTGACCACGATCGGCGCACTTCTCGCCGCCGCGGCGACGAGCGTTGCCGGCGAGGCCGCCGCGCAGACCGTCGACGTCCAGCAGTGGCGGGGCGCGAACGCCAGGACCCGCCAGCCAGAGCAGGTCGTCGCCAATACGATGGCTGAATGGCGCAGCCTGTGGAGCCTCGTCGGCATGGCAGCGCCCGACCTGTTCGAGCCGGGCCGCACCGAAGCGGTCGGCATCTTCCTCGGCGGACGCGCCAGCGACGGTTACGCCGTGAACATCCTCTCGGCCGCCCGCCGCCGCGACCGCATCATCGTCGTGTTCGAGGAGCGCGCGCCTACCAATGTCATGGCCGGCCAGGCCCCGCCGACAACCCGCCCGGTGTCGACCAGCGTCAGTGGCGCGGGCTTTGCCGCCAGCGGCGGACCAGCGGCCAGCCTGCCGCCCATTCCCTATCGACCGCCCGGGCCGCCAACGTCGCCGTGGGCGATCCTGCTACTCAGCCGCGCCGACCTGCCCGTCACCGTCGAGCAACGGTTGTTCCTGCACTAGCGCAGGCTAGTGCGAGTGCCTCGGCACTCCCTTCGTCTCGGCGATGTTCTGGTAGTTGACCGCGAAGTCGAGGCAGGCGCCGGTCGACAGCTGGCCGATGAACTTGCGCTGAAGCTCCTGCCACGGCGTCTGGCTCTCCTTGATGTTCGGCTTCCACGCCGCTTTGCGCTTGGCCAGCTCCGCCGCCGAAATCATGATGTTGGCCGTGCGCTTGCCGATATCGACGCGCACCTTGTCGCCGGTCTTGAGTAGCGCCAGGCCGCCACCGACCGCCGCTTCGGGCGAGGCATTGAGAATCGAGGGGCTGGCCGATGTGCCGCTCTGCCGGCCGTCGCCGACGCACGGCAGCATCAGGATGCCGCCCTTCACCAGCCGATCCGGTGGCAGCATGTTCACCACCTCGGCCGCGCCCGGATAGCCGATCGGGCCGGTGTTGCGGATGAACAGGATGCTGTTCTCGTCGATCGGCAGCTTCGGGTCGTTGATGCGGTGGTGGTAGTCCTCCGGGCCCTCGAACACGATCGCCGTGCCTTCGAAGGCGTCCTTGTCGCCCTTGCGCTCGAGATACTTCTTGCGGAACTCCGGCGAGATCACCGACGTCTTCATGATCGCCGAGTCGAAGAGATTTCCCGAGAGCACGGCGAAGCCCGCCTGCCCCAGCATCGGCTTGCCATAGGTCTTGATCACCTCGCCGTCGGCGGGCGGCGCCTTGCGGATGTTCTGCGCCATGGTCTTGCCGTTGACCGTCATGACGTCACCGTGGATCTTCTTGCGTGCCAGAAGCTCGCGCATCACCGTCGGTACGCCGCCGGCGCGATGGAACGCCTCGCCGAGATACTTGCCGGCCGGCATCAGGTTCACCAGCAACGGGATGTCATAGCCGATCTTGTCCCAGTCCCTGTTCTCGAGCTTGACGCCGATGTGGCGCGCGATGGCGTTCACATGCGGCGGGCAGTTGGTCGAGGCGCCAAGCGCGCTCGCGGCCACTACCGCGTTCTCGAACGCCTTGCGCGTCAGGATGTCCGACGGCTTCAGGTCCTCCCACACCATGTCGACGATGCGCTTGCCGGTCTCGTAGGCCATCTGCCCACGCTCGCGGTACGGGCCCGGGATGGCGGCGCAGCCCGGCAGCGACATGCCGAGCGCCTCGGCCATGCTGTTCATGGAGAGCGCCGTGCCCATGGTGTTGCAGTGGCCGACGCTCGGCGCGCTGCCGGCGACCCATTCGAGGAACTGCTGCAGATTGATGCGGCCCGCCGCCAGCTCCTGGCGCGCGTACCAGACGATGGTACCCGAGCCCGCAAGCCCGCCGGCGAAGTGGCCGTCGAGCATCGGCCCCCCCGACAGCACGATCGCGGGGATGTTCACGGTCGCGGCACCCATGATCATGGCGGGCGTGGTCTTGTCGCAACCCGTGGTCAGCACGACTCCGTCGAAGAAGTAGCCGTAGAGGCACTCGACGAGGCTCAGATAGGCGAGATTTCGGTCGAGCGACGCCGTCGGGCGCTTGCCGGTCTCCTGGATCGGATGGACCGGGAACTCGATGGGAATGCCGCCGGCGTCCCGGATGCCGTCGCGCACGCGGCTCGCGAGGTCGAGATGATGGCGGTTGCACGGCGACAGGTCGCTGCCGGTCTGGGCGATGCCGATGATCGGCCGGCCGCTGTGCAGCTCCGCCAGGGTCAGGCCGAAGTTCATGTAGCGCTCGAGGTAGAGCGCGGCCATCGTCGGGTCGCCCGGCGCGTCGAACCATTCGCGGCTGCGCAGGCGGCGCTTCTTGTCGACTTTCGCCATGGTCGTTCCTCCAAATTCGTTGTCCCAACCCTGAGAGAGGACGCTTCGGAAGTCCAGCGCCTCGCTTGTGATCCACCGGACGCCGTGAGAAATCTTGGGCATGACAAGCTCGCCTGCCATCGTCTCGACCTCAAGCGTCTCGCCCTCAATCGTTTCCCTCGGCGAACCGCTGATCGAATTCAATCGCCCCAGGGAAGGCGACGGCCGAACCTGGCTGCAGGGCTTCGGCGGCGATTCGCAGAACGCGGCTATCGCGGCGATCCGCCAGGGCGCCACCGCCGGCTATCTCACCAGCCTCGGCCAGGACTGGATGGGCGATGCGTTCCTCGATCTGTGGAAATCCGAAGGCCTCGACGCTTCGCAAATCAGCCGCCATCCGACCGCGCCGACCGGCGTCAGCTTCGTCACCCATAGCGCGGCGGGCCACAAGTTCGATTACCTGCGCAAGAATTCCGCCGCCTCGCTGATGACGCCGCAGACACTGGCCAAGGAATACATCGCCGGCGCCAAATTCTTCCACCTCTCCGCCATCGGCCAGGCGATCAGCGAGACCGCGCGGGCGACCTGCGATGCCGCGATCGCGACGGCTCGCGCCGCGGGCGTGAAGGTCTCCTACGACACCAACCTGCGTCTCAGGCTGTGGGATCTCGACACGGCGCGGCGCAAGATCGACGAGACAATCGCACTCTGCGACATCGCCCTGCCGAGCCTCGACGATTCCCAACAACTCACCGGCCTCACCGATGCCGACGCCATCGCCGACTACTACCTGAAGCTCGGCGCGCCCCTGATCGCACTCAAGATGGGTGCCGAGGGTTCCCTGATCGCAACTGCCAAGACCCGCCATCGGCTCCCGGCGCACCGCGTCCAGGCCGTCGACGCCACGGGCGCCGGCGACACGTTCGACGGCTCCTTCTTGGCGCGCCTGATCGAAGGCGACGATCCCGAAACCGCCGGCCGCTATGCCAATGTCGCTGCCGCGCTCTCGACCTGCGGCTACGGCGCCGTCGGGCCGATCCCGCGCAAATCGGATGTACTGGCCGTCCTCAAGCGCGGGTGACGTGTGCGCAATTTTATTGCGTGAGGGGTGTCGCGAGAAATGAGAAGAATCGCGAGAAGTGCCTATGCCATCGGCATCGGAGGTCTCTCACGACCGTGAGAATCTCGATCGTTCGCCGCGCGGCAGCAGCGCGCGCAGGAAGCGGCCGAAGACCGTCACCTGCTGGACCACCCAGCCGCGGCCGTTGTCGGCGTCGATGCTCTTGTCGGCAACACCCGTCGAGCGGGCCTTGCGGTCGTAGATCGCCGTGCCGAACAGGATGTCCCAGATCGGGAACACCGGCGCAAAATTGTGGTCGTGGATGTGCCGCTCGTCGGCGCTCGCCAGCGCATGGTGCAGGCGATGGAAGCGCGGGCCGACGATCAGCCAGCCGAAGCCCTGGTCGACGTTGGCGTGACTCCAGCTCTCGATCAGCCGGCCGACCATCAGGATCAGCACATAGTCGTCGGGCTGCACGCCCACGAACTGCGCGAAGATCACCAGCACCAGGGTCACCAGCAGGTCGTCGACGATGTGATTGCGATCGTCGGTCCACACCGTCACCTGGCGCTGGCTGTGGTGCAGGCTGTGCAAGGCCCACCACCACGACAGCCGGTGCTGGGCGCGATGGACCCAGTAGGCCGCGAAGTCGTAGAGCGCGAAGTAGAGCAGGAACGACGCCAGCGCATGATCGTAGAGCCACGGCAGCATGTGCTCGAGGCGCGGCGGCGTGACGCCCCAGACGCGGACCTGGCGCTCGATCTCGGTGGTGACCGGATAGGCCACGATGAACACGATCAACGGAATGACGCCGAGCTTGTTGAGCGCGGTATAGACGCGGTCGACGCCGATCAGGCCGGCGTCACCGGCCCGGTCGAGCGTCCAGCGCCGCTCGAGCAGCCGCATGCCCAGCGCAATGACGGCGATCTGCACCACGCCCAGCATGAAGAATTCGACGGCATTGAAGGCCGGCTCGAACCACGACATCAGCCCGAAATGGAAGAGCGCCGGACTGACCAGCGTCTCGAAGATCCAGTTCTGGACGCCGATCCAGACCTCGAGCAGCCCGCTCATCGCGGACCCTATTTGGTCGCGGTCTCGGTCGAGGCGGCGCGGATGGGCAATCCGGGGGCGACCGCATCGGCCTTCAGGATGAACACCCCGTGCGGCGACTTGCCGACCGGAACGCTGGCCACGACCTTCATCTGCGCGAGGTCGACGACGGCAACGCGACGCAGGAAGCGCTGCGTGATCCACAATTCCTTGCCGTCGGCCGTGATGTCCATGCAGTCCGGTCCACCTGGCACCCGGATCGTGGCGGCGATCTTCATGTCCTGCGTGTCGATCAGCGACACTGTGCCTTCGATCCGGTTGCTCAGGAACCAGTGGCGGCCGTCACCCTTGGGAAAGAACTGGTGCGCGCCCTTGCCCGTCTGCAGGCGGCCGACCACGGCGCCGGTCGCGGGATCGAGCGTCACCACGGCGTCCTCGCCGGTGAGCGCGATCAGCAGGCGCTTGTCGTCGGGCAGCATCAGTGCGCCGGCCGGCGCCTTGCCGATCTCGGCGACCCACTTGATCGCCTGGGTTGGCAGGTCGAAGGCCACGACGCGATTGCTCTGCTGCAGCGTGACGAAGACGGTCCTGGACTCGACGTCGAAGGTGAGATGGCTCGGCAGGCCGTCCATGAAGATACGACTCGCCAGCTTGAAGCCATCGGCACGGTAGATGTCGATGTGATCGAGTCGGTAGGCCGCGGTGACGAACCACTTGCCGTCGGGACTGTAGCCGAGTTGGTAGGGGTCGACGACGTCGCGCACGACGCGGCGCTGCGTGCCGTTAGTGGTGTCGAGCGCCACCAGGTCGTTGGTGACGGTGGACGCCAGCAGCACTTCCTTGCCGTCGGGCGTGACGACGAGATGGTGCGGCTCGCGACCGAGCGGCAGGCGTGTGACCTCCTGGCGAGTCGCGCGATCGACGATGCTGTAGGAGGCGTCTTCCGAATTGAGGATGACAACCGACTCGGCGCGTACAGCGGTACTCGCGCCCATGCAGAGCGCCAACGCGACGATCACAAACCTATTCATTCGACGGAATTGCCAACCCCCAACCCGGCCAGCAAAAAAGCACCTTTCGGGCGGCCGCGCTAGGGTCGTTTCATCCCGACCGCTGTGGCGGCGAGCCGCTCGATCCGGGTCCAGTCGCCGGACGCCACCGCATCCTTGGGCGCCACCCAGGAGCCGCCGACGCAAGCCACGTTGGCCAGCGCCAGGTAGGCCGGCGCCGTCTCCGCGTCGATGCCGCCTGTGGGACAGAAGCGAAAGCCTGCCAGGGGCGCCGCCACCGCCTTCAGCCAGCCGATGCCGCCCGCGCTATCGGCCGGGAAGAGCTTCAGCAGCCGGAACCCCTGCTCCCTTAGCGCCAGGGCCTCGGACACGGTCTGGACGCCCGGCAGGAAGGGCACGCCGCTCGCCGTCGCCGCCTCGGCGAGCGCCGGCGTACACCCAGGGCTGACGGCAAAGCGCGCCCCTGCCCGCCTGGCTTCATCGAGTTGCCCCGCATTCAGCACGGTACCTGCGCCGACGATGGCATTCGGCACCTCGCGGGCGATCATGGCCAGCGCTTCCAGAGCGGCGGCCGTCCGCAGCGTGATCTCGAGCACCGGCAGGCCGCCCGCGACGAGAGCGCGAGCGAGCGGGACCGCGTCGGCCGCCCGGTCGATCGTCAGGACCGGGATGACCGGCGCCCCCATGGCAACAATAGCGGCGATGTCGGCGATCTGCACCGTCAGACGCTCCAGCCGCCGTCGATGACGTTCACGGTGCCGGTGGTGAACGAGGCCTCGTCGCTCGCCAAGTAAACGGCCAGCGCCGCGATCTCCTCGGCCGAACCGAAGCGACCCGTTGGCTGGCGCTGGAGGAAAAATTGCCGGGCGTCGGCGCCGCCGCCCAGGCCCGAGATGCGGTCGTCGAGCGAGGGGGTCTGCACCGTGCCCGGACAGATCGCGTTGCAGCGGATGCCCTTGCTCACATAGTCGACGGCGACCGACTTGGTGAGGCCGACGACGGCAGCCTTGGTCGTGCCGTAGACGAAGCGCAGCGCCGCGCCCTTCACCGACGACGCGGCCGACGACATATTGACGATCGAGCCGCCGCCCTTGGCCAGCATGCCCGGCAGGAAGGCCTGGATCGTCCAGAACATGCTGCGGACGTTGAGGTTGAAGCCGAACTGCCACTGCTCGTCGGTGGCGTCGAGCACCGTGCCGTGATGGACGAAGCCCGCGCAGTTGAACAGCACGTCGGCGGTGCCAACTTCTTGGGCGAAGGCGCCGATCGCTGCCTTGTCGAGCACGTCGATCCGGCGCGCCTGGATGCCCGCGACGCCATCCAGCGCCGTGAGCTTGCCGGCGTCGAGATCCGTCGCCCAGACCGAGCCGCCCTCGCGCGCGAACGCGCGCGCCGTGGCCGCGCCGATACCCTGCCCCGCCGCCGTGACGACGCACACTTTGCCCTTCAGTCGCATGGTTCCCCGCCTCTACTTGCTCAGACCGCGTTCCTTGTAGAACTTTTCCGCGCCGGGATGCAGCGGAATGCCGACGCCGACCAGTGCGCTGGCGAGGCGGATCACCCGGCCCTTGACGTGACCAGAGTCCAGCAGCTTGCGGGTGTTCGAGTTCCATAGCGCCGCGGTCACCTGGTAGATCAGCGGCTCGGGTTGCCGGATCGAGGTCAGCCAGAGGGCATGCACGCTCACGGTCTTCACGCCGCTCACGCCCTTGTAGGCTTCGTCGGGAATCTCGTCGGCGCTGAGGAAGGGGTACTGCTTGAGCAGGCGGTCGGCCTCCGGTCCCACGATCGGCACCAGGTCGATGCCGATCGTGGTGGCGAGGTCGATGATCGAGCTCTGCGGCCAGCCGCTAACGCTGAAGAAGGCGTCGATCGTTCCATCCTTCAGGCTGTCGGCGACGTGCTGCGCCGGCAGGTACTGCGGCTTCAGGTCCCTTTCGCTGAGGCCGTAGGCCGCCAGGATGAGCCGCGCATCGACCAGCGTGCCCGAACCCGGCTCGTCGAGCGACACGCGCTTGCCCTTAAGATCGCGGACCGAATTGATGCCCGATCCCTTGCGCACGACCAGATGAAAGCTCTCCGGGAAGAGATTGGCGATGGCGCGCAGGCTGTCGGCCCTGGGACGGCCTTCGTAGATGCCGGTGCCGCTATAGGCCCAGTAGGCGATGTCGGACTGCACGAAACCCGACTGGGCCGTGCCGGCGGCGATCGCGGCGACATTCGCGACCGAGCCGTTGGAGGCGACAGAGGTGGCGACCAGGCCCGGCACGCCGCAGGAACCGCCGTCGTCGCACAGCCGCGATCCCGGCGGATTGGAGATCGCGCTGGCGATCAGGCCGCCGATCGGGAAATAGGTACCGACCGTGCCGCCGGTCAGGATGCGGAAAAACGTGATATCCTCGGCTCGCAATGGCAGGGCGGCAAGGCCCGTGGCGCTGGTGAGGCCCACGGCGAAAGAGCGGCGGCCGAGCATCAGTTGACGCCGACGACGCGGCTGAGCGTCGGGCCGATCTCGGCATGGATCACCATGTCGGCATCGTCGTCCTGGTCGGTGGGCTCGCGATTGACGATCACCAGCCTGGCCCCCTTGCGCTTGGCGATCTTCGGGAAGCCCGCTGCCGGATAGACCACCAGGGAGCTGCCGAGCACGACGAAGAGGTCGCAGCCCATTGTCTCGTCCTGCGCCCGCGCCATCTGGATCTCGGGCATCGCCTGGCCGAAGGAGATCGTTGCCGTCTTCACGATGCCGTCGCACTTGCTGCAGAGCGGCAGCGTGCCCTTGCCCTGGAACGCTTTCTTGATCGGCGCGAGCTCGTGGCGTTGACCGCAGTCGAGGCAGGTCGCATAGGTCGTATTGCCATGGAGCTCGATGATCCTGGAGTCGGGCACGCCCGAGCGCTGGTGCAGGCCGTCGATGTTCTGGGTAATGATCGCAGTCATCTTGCCTTGCTCGACCAGCTTGGCGAGCGCGCGATGGCCGGCATTGGGTTCGGCCTTGACCATGGTCTCGTCGGTCGCGAACTTGCGCCGCCACGACTCACGCCGCATCTCCTCCGACGACATGAAATCGTCGAAGTAGATCGGTTGGTACTTGGTCCAGATCCCGCCCGGCGAACGGAAGTCGGGAATACCCGATTCGGTCGAGATGCCGGCGCCGGTGAATGCCACGATGCGCTTGGCCCCGGCGATAAGGTCATGCAGCCGTTCGGTGTCGTCCATGGCGCGCTCCTAGTCACGCTCTAGGATAGCCAGCGTTTGCGCCGTTTGTAATGCTTGGTGTCGCGATAAGATTTACGCGCGCCGCCCTCATTCAGCCCCAAATAGAATTCCTTGATGTCGGAATTCTCGCGCAGCTGGCTGGCGGTGCCCTCGAGCACGATGCGGCCGTTCTCCATCACGTAGCCGTGTTCGGCGATGGCCAGCGCCAGGGCCGCGTTCTGCTCGACCAGCAGGACCGACAGCTTTTCCTGCTTCACCAGCCGTTCGACGATGCCGAAAATCTCCTCGACCAGCATCGGCGCCAGGCCGAGCGACGGCTCGTCGAGCAGTACTACCTTGGGGCGGCTCATCAGTGCGCGGCCGATCGCCAGCATCTGCTGCTCGCCGCCCGACAGGTAACCCGACTGCTGGTGCCGCCGCTCCTTGAGCCGCGGGAAATAGGAATAGACGAGCTCGATCCCCTGTTTCACCAGCGCGCCGTCGCGCTGGACGTGGCCGCCGGCGATCAGGTTCTCCTCGCAGGTGAGCTGCTCGAACACCCGTCGGCCCTCGAAGACCTGCACCAGCCCGAGCTTGGCGACTTCATGCGCGCGCATGCCGTCGATCCGCCGCTCGGCGAGCTGGATCGTGCCCTTGGTGACCTCGCCGCGCTCGGAGCGCAGCACGCCCGAGATCGCCTTGAGTGTCGTCGTCTTGCCGGCGCCGTTGGCGCCCAGCAGCGTGGTGATCGTGCCCTCGCGGACGTCGATCGACACGCCCTTCAGGACGAGGATGACCTTGTCGTAGACGACTTCGATGTTGTTGATCGTCAGCATGGATGAAACGGGCGACGCCCCTCGCGCGATGAGTGGCGCCGCCCGCTCCCCTTTCTTCAGGACTTGGACGCGTCGGCCGCGAGCTGCTTTTGGATCACGGCACGGAAGCCCTGGAACCAGTCTTTGGACTGGACGAGCTTGCCGCCCTTGACGGTCCAGACTTGGCACCAGCCGCCACCTTCGTGATCGGCCGCGGTCAGCTCCATCGGCGGCACGAGGCCGCCCAGGGTGAGGCCCTTGATGGATTCCATGCCCTTCTTGACTTCTTCCGGCGTCGGCACGCCGCCGCCCTTGGCCTTGATGGCGTTGCGCACTGCCTCGACGTGAACCGCAGCAATGAAGACACCGCGATTGTAGTAGACGGTCGAGTCCATTTCCTTCGGCGCCGGCTTGCCCGCCGCCTTGTACATGGCCGCGATCTCCTTCAGCACCGGGAAGTCCTTGCCGACGCCCGCGAACTGGATGGTGTTGTAGCCTTCGGCGACGCCCATGCCGCCGGCGGCGATGATGTCGGCCTCGGAGCTGCCCCACACGAAGGAGATGACCTTGCTGAGCGGATAGCCCTTGCCCTTGAGCTCCTTGATGGAGACCGACGGTGCCTTGCCGAACAGGTGGGTGACCACGAAGTCCGGCTTGAAGCGGCCGGTGATGTCGAGGATCTGCGCACCCATCTCTAGGCCGGGCGCCGGAACCGCGAAGGTGCGCAGCTCGAAGCCTTCCGACTTCGCCAGGTCCTCGAGGATCGGCATCGGCTCCTTGCCCGCCGGGTTGTCGTAGAAGAGATAGGCGATCTTCTTGCCCTTGAGGCTGCCGCCCAGCTTCTCCTTGGCGAACTCGATCGCCGCACCGGCCTGCGACCAATAGCTGGCCGCGATCGGGAAGGTGTACGGGAAGCGTTTGCCGTCGGCGGCGTTGGCCGTGCCGAAGCCCGGCGAGGTACCGGCCATCTTGTCTTCCTCGAGCTTCTTGTTCAGCGCCGCGGTCTGCGGCGTGCCGTAGAGGCCCTCGATGACGGCGCCCTCCTTCTTGAAGCGCTCATGCGCTTCCATCGCCGGCGGCACCTTGTACTCGTTGTCGACCTCGATGACCTTGATCTTGTAGCCCTCGACGCCGCCCTTGCTGTTCACGAGGTCGATATAGTCGTGATAGCCCGGGCACAGGTAAACGCCGACGGTGGCAGTCGGGCCCGTGCGGTCGCACTGCAGCCCGAAGACCAGTTCCTTCTGCTGGGCGAAGGCCTCGCCCGCACCAAACGCCAGGGCAGCGATCGCGACTGCCACTCCCAACGTACTCTTTACGAACCTCATCATGGGTTCCTCCCTTTGCTTCGCCACATTGCGGCCCCGCTCCTAATAGGAGAAAGGCCAGACCCGGAAGTAACTCCGGATATTCCGCCACAACCTGTTGAGCCCTTCCGGCTCGACGATCAGAAAAACGATGATCAGCGCACCGAACACGGCAAGCCGCGTGCCCGAGATGACGTTGGCCAGCTCGGAGTCGCTGAAGAACAGCGAACCGGCGCTCTCCAGGACGACCCGCAGCAGGATCGGCAGCATGGTCACGAAGATCGCGCCGAAGACCGTACCCAGCACCGAACCCAGCCCGCCGATGATGATCATCGCCAGGTAGTCGATCGAGACGATGAGCTGGAACTGCTCGTAGTTCGCGATGCCGAAATAGTAGGTATAGAGCACGCCGCAGACGCCCGCGTAAAACGAGGAGATGGCGAAGGCGAGCAGCTTGTAGCGGTAGATGTCGATGCCGATGATCTCGGCGGCGATGTCCTGGTCGCGCACGGCCACGAACGCCCGCCCGATCCGGCTGCGCATCAGGTTGAGCGTCACTACGATCGCGAGCACGGCGAAGAACAGCAGGAAGAAGTAGAGCTGCGCCTGCGACTTCAGCACGTAGCCGAACAGCGTCGGCCGGTCGATCTGGATCGAGGCCTGGGCGCCGCCCGAAATCGCCGGCACGTGGTTGATCGTCCACTCGATGATGAGCTGACCTGCGAGCGTGGCGATCGCCAGATAAAGCCCCTTGATGCGCAGGCTCGGCATGCCGACCAGGACGCCGATCGCCGCCGACATCAGGCCGCCCGCCGGCAGAGTCAGCCAGAACGGCAGACCGAGGTGCACGGCAAGGTTGGCGGCGGTGTAGGCGCCGACCGACATGAAGGCGCCGTGGCCGAGTGAGATCTGGCCGGTGTAGCCGACAAGGATGTTGAGGCCGAGCGCGCCCACGATGGCGATGAAGATCAGGTTCAGGATTGAGAGCTGATACTCGTGCAGGACGAGCGGCAGGACCCCGACGAACAGGATCGCCAGCACCACCATCGTCCACTTGGCGATCGGCAGCGGGTAGAGCGCCATGTCGGCGGCATAGGTGGTCTTGAATACTCCGGCTTCGCGATGGAACATGACTACACGCGCTCGATTCTGCGTTTGCCGAAGATGCCGTACGGCTTGACCATGAGCACCAGGATCATGAGCACGTAGGGCACGAAGTCCTTGGTGCCGCCGCCGACATAGGGATCGATGTAGCCGGCCGTGAGGTTCTCGACGATGCCAATGATCAACCCGCCGACCAGGGCACCGCCCACCGAGTCGAGGCCGCCCAGGATCACCACCGGGAAGACCTTGAGGCCCACCAGAGCGAGATGGACATCGACGCCCAGCATGCTGCCCCACACGATGCCGCCGGCGGCCGACACGATGCCGGCCATCGCCCAGGCGAGCGCGAAGTAGCGCTCGACGTTGATGCCCATGGCCTGCGCGACCTGCTGGTTGTCGGCGACGGCGCGCATGGCCACGCCCATGCGGCTCTTCTTGAAGAACCAGCTGAAGGCCGCGAAGAAGACGATTGTCACGACGATGCCGAGCAGTTGGATCGGCGGCAGGCTGGTCGGTCCGAGGTTGATCGGGTCGTCGCCGATCGGCAGGTTCAGGGGGCGCGTCTCGCCGCCGAACACGACCGGCGCCAAGCCGCGCAGCACGGCGGCGAGGCCGATGGTGGCCATGATGACCGCGACGACCGGCCGCCCCAGCAACGGCCGCAGCACGACGCGCTCGAGGGCAAAACCAAAGCCGATCATGATGGCGAACGTCGCCACGACGGCCGCGATCAGTGGCGCCCCGTCGATCGCCAGGATCGCCGAGGCGATCAGGCCGGCCATCATCACGAACTCGCCCTGGGCGAAGTTGATGGCATCGGTCGCCTTGTAGACCAGTACGAATCCCAGCGCGATCAGCGAGTACATCATGCCGATCGAGACGCCGTTCAGCAGCAGCGACAGCAGAAAGCCGAGGTCGTCGCTCGTCATCGTCAGGCTGCCTTGCTCGCCGGACCGGCCGGCGCGAGGTCATGAACCTGGATGTCGCTGGTCAGGCTCGACTTGCGGCCATCCTCGAAAGTGATCTCCATCGTGACCTCGACCTGGCGGCCGCCGTTGTAGAAGGCGTCGATGACCTTGGCGTACTTCTCGGCCACGAATTTGCGGCGGACCTTGCGCGTGCGCGTCATTTCGGCGTCGTCGGCCTCGAGTTCCTTGTTGAGCAGCAGGTAGCGCTTGACCTGCTGGACGTCGGGCAAGGTAGCGTTGGCCTTGGCGATCTCCGCCGCGATCAGCGACGCGACCTCGGCCTTGCGCGAGAGATCGAGGTAGCTGGTGTACGCCAGGCCCCTCTTCTCCGCCCACGTGCCCACGGTCTGCATGTCGATGGCGATCATCGCCACCACCATCGGCCGCTCGTGGCCGAACGCGACCGCCTCGCGGATGTAGGGGCTGAACTTCAGCTTGTTCTCGATGTACTGCGGGGCGAACGCCGAGCCGTCGCTCAGCTTCCCGACGTCGCGCGCGCGATCGATGATGACGAGGTGGCCCTGCTTGTCGAAGAAGCCGGCATCGCCGGTCTTCAGCCAGCCGTCCTGCAGCGTCTCGCGCGTGGCTTCCTCCTGCTTGAAGTAGCCGACAAAGACGTTCGGCCCCTTCAGCATCACCTCGCCGCGGTCGTCGATCTTGACGTCGATGCTGGGCATCGGCCGGCCGACCGTGTTGGGGTTGGCCTCGGCGTCGTCCTGGCACGAGATCAGTGCCGACGCCTCGGTGGCGCCGTAGACCTGCTTCAGGTTGACGCCGATCGAGCGAAAGAAGCGATAGGTGTCGGGACCGAGCGGCGCGCCGCCGGTGTAGCACCAGCGTGCATTGCGCAGCCCGAGCTGGTCGCGCACCGGGCCGTAGACGAAGAACTCGCCGAAAGCCATGCCGATGCGTTCGCCCAGCGACAGCGGCTTGCCATCGCCACGCTTCAGCTCGCAGCGCTCGGCCAGCCTGCGGAAATACTCGAACGTACGGCGCTTCGCGGGCGAGGCGTCGCCGCTCTTCACCTGCATGTCCGTGAGCATGCTTTCCCAGATGCGCGGCGGCGCCAGCATGGCGTCCGGGCCGAGCTCGCGCAGGTCGCGTTGCACCGTCTCGGGGCTTTCCGGGCAGGCGACGATCAACCGGCCGGCGAGCGCCATGCCGAGCGAGAATGAGGCATCTCCCACCCACGCCATCGGCAGGTAAGACAGCCAGTTGTCGCCCACCTTGACGTCGTTCACGGCGATAAAGGACTGCGCCGCCGCGATCATGTTGCGATGGCTCAGCATCACGCCTTTGGGATTGCCGGTCGTTCCCGACGTATAGGCGATCATCGCGATGTCGCCGGCGGTCCCTTTGCCGAGTTCCGTCGCGTAGTGGTCCGGATGCGCCTTGCCGAAGTCGCGGCCCGCCTCGAGAACGCTCTCGTAGGAGGCCAGGATCGGATCGTCGTAGCTCCACATGCCGCGCGGATCCTCGAAGACGATCCTGCGCAGGTTGGGCAGTTGCGCCTTGAGCGACAGGACCTTGTCGACCTGCTCCTGGTCCTCCGCCACGATCACGGAGGTCTCGGCGTGGTTGAGCACGTAGACCAGCTCCGAGGCGATCGAATCCTGGTAGACCGGCACCGATATGCCGCCCAGCGCCTGCGCCGAGAGCTGGGCAGTGTAGAGTTGCGGGCGATTGTCGCCGACGACCGACAGCTTGTCGCCGCGCTTGAAGCCGAGCGACGCCAGACCCAGAGCGAGGTCGCGCATCTGGTCGCGGTAGCCGGTCCATGTGAAGGTCTGCCACACGCCGCGCGTCTTCTCGCGGATGCCCGCTGCCGTCGGAGTTTCCTCGGCGTTGCGTTGCAGAAGTTTGGGCAGCGTATCGGTCCGCGGCGAGTCGAGAAGGCTCATGCTTGCGCTCCACCCTTGCTCTTGCCGAGGTAAGCCTCGATCACCTTGGAATCGTTCTGCACCTCGTCGGGCGTGCCGCTGGCCAGACACCGGCCGCGCTCGAGCACCACGACCTTGTCGGAGATGTCCATGACGACGCCCATATCGTGCTCGATCAGCACGACCGTGACGTCGCGTTCCTGGTTCACGTCCAGGACGTAGCGCGCCATGTCTTCTTTCTCGTCCTGGTTCATGCCGCCCATCGGCTCGTCGAGCAGCAGCACCTTGGGATCTGCCGCGAGGGCACGGCCGAGTTCGACTCTCTTGCGCAAGCCGTAGGCGAGTGCCGAAGTCGGCAGCTTGCGCAGGTCCTGGAGCTTCAGGAACTCGATGATCTCCTCGACGACTTCGCGATGGGCGATGTCCTCTTTCTGCGCCATGCCCCAGTAGATGGCGCTGGCGAAGACACCCGATTTCATGCGCACGTGGCGACCGAGCATCAGATTGTCCAGCACTGTCAGCCCGCCGAACAGCGCGATGTTCTGGAAGGTGCGGGCGACGCCGAGTGCTGCGATGGAGCTGGGCTTCTTCTGCGTGATGTCCTGCCCCTCGAGGATCACGCGACCGGTGTCAGGCTTGTAGAATCCCGAGATCATGTTCAGGAGCGATGTCTTGCCGGCACCATTGGGGCCGATGATGGAGACGATGCTGCCGCGCGGCACCTCGAGCGAGACGTCCTGCACGGCGGTGACGCCGCCGAACTTCTTGGACACGCCCTCGACGACGAGTTGGTTGTCGCCCCCTCGCGCCGCTGCGCGCTGGGCGGACGCCCCCGCCATGATTCCTCCCTACAACACCGTTTTTATATCGTTACCGGTATCATGCAGGGTCCCATGGACGATGGCAACAAAGCCGCGACGCTAGCGCGCGGTGCGGATCGCTCGGCAGATCGTCACCATCTTGCCGATGGCGTGCTCGACGAAAGTGCCCACGCCGGCCTCGATCCGCCCAGCCTCGTTTGGTCGCGCAGCGTCGATCCCGCGGGCGAGCAGCGTTGCCTCGGTAGCGGCGGCGGCACGGTTGGCTGCGATCGCACGGTCAAGCGAGCCGTCGGCCTGCACCAGCGTGAGCGCCGCCTCGACCTGCCGCAGGAATTGCGGCGCATATGCGAGATGGCGGTACATACTGGCGAGAATGACCGGCTGCGGCAGGTCGCCGAACCTGTTGAGCCGCAACACCAATGCCCAGGTGGCGGGCGAGACATCGCCCTGCGTGGCCAGCTTGGGCAGAGCGACGTCGGGTGCGGGAAGGCGTGGGCCACCCGAGGGCGTGCCCGCCGTTGCCGTCTCGCCGCGCAGCCACGCAAGGAGCGCGCCCAGCGCAAACAGGTTGATCGTGTTGGAGTGATCGTAGCTCGCCAGCACATCGTCGACGCTTGCCGGCTGCGGCCCTTTCAGCGAGGCAAGGCGGGGTACCACCATCTTCTCGCGAAAGCTCACGGCTGCCCAGTCGGGCATGCCTTCCGCATAGAGCGGTTTCACCGCCCTCCACGCCCACGGCAACGCGCCGTCGATGGTGGCGAGGTGACGCCACACGAGGTTCACCACGCGCACGCCCACGACGGCGCGAATGTCGGCGAACAGCGCCGCGGTCTCGCCCGTCGCCTCGGCCTCGGTGACGGCGGGAACCGGATCGCCCAAGGGCTCAGCGGCCCTTGAAGGCGGGTTTGCGCTTTTCCATGAAGGCGCGGCGGCCTTCGATGTAGTCCTCGGAGTCGAAGCACTCCTTCACCAGCCCGTTGAGGCGACCGAAGTCAGGCTTGCCGTCGAGGCGCGTCAGCTCCTCGATGGTGCGCTTGGCCGCATGCATCGTGAGCGGTGCGTTCTCGCCGATCAACTTGCAGTAGTTGTCGACATAGGAATCGAGCTCGGCGTCGGGCACGACGCGCGTGACGAGCCCCATGCCGGACGCTTCCTGCGCGGAGAAATGCCGTGCCGTGAAGAAGATCTCCTTGGCATGCGAGGGGCCGACCAGATCCGTCAGGATCTTCAGGCCGCTGGCGCGATAGCCGAGCCCAAGGCGCGCCGCCGGCACACCGAACTTGCTGACGTCGGAGGCGATCCTAATGTCGCAGAGCAGCGCCACCGCCAGCCCACCGCCGATGCAGTAGCCGCGGATGCGGGCGATCGTCGGCTTCGAGCACCTATTGAGACGCGTATTTGCCACCTCACCAATCTTGTCGTAGTAGGCGACCTGCTCTGGCGTGTTGCGCGCCTTCTCGAATTCCGAGATGTCGGCACCGGAGACAAAAGCCTTGTCGCCCGCGCCCGTCACCACGACCACGCGAATGGCCGGATCCTTCTCGAACTCGTCGAGGATGACCGGGATCGCCTCCCACATGTCGGTCGAGGTGGCGTTGTGCTTCTGCGGCTTGTTGAAGATGAGCTTCCCGATCGGGCCCACCTTCTCCGCGATCATGTTGGGGGTCGGGCTGAAGTTCATCAGACGATCCCTCGCTTGCGGAAGTCGGCGACGGCCGCGGGATCGTAGCCGAATTCCTTGAGCACCGACTCGGTGTGCTCGCCCTGCTCCGGCGTCGCCGTCTTCATCTCGAACTGGGTGCGGCTCATGTTGATCGCCTGGCCGATCAACTCGATGTCGCCCAGCTTGGGATGGTGGACGGGATGCGCCATCTTGAGGTGCTTGACCTGCGGGTCGGCGAACATCTCGTCCATCTTGTAGATCGGACCGGCGGGCACGCCCGCCTTGTTGAGCTTCTCGACCAGCTCGGCGCTGCCGTAGGTCGCCAGCCGCTTGTCGATCTCGGCATTCAGCACGTCGCGGTTCTTGGCGCGCGCCTTGTCCGAGTTGAAGCGCTCGTCGGTCAGCAGTTCCGGCGCCTTGATCGATTCGCAGAAGCGCTTGTAGATGTGACCACCCGAGGCCGCGATGTTGATGAAGCCGTCCTTGGTCTTGAACACGCCGGTCGGGATCGAGGTCGGGTGGTTGTTGCCCGCCTGCCCCGGCACGTCGTGCGCGACGGTCCAGCGTGCGGCCTGGAAGTCGCACATCGAGATCATGGCCTGCAGCAGCGAGCTCGAGACCCACTGGCCCTGGCCGGAGGAAGCCCGCTCTAGCAGCGCGATCAGGATACCGATGGCACAGTGCAGGCCCGCACCCACGTCGGCGACAGCGATGCCGGCACGCACCGGGCCGCCGCCCGGCATGCCGGTGATGTACATCAGCCCGCCCATGCCCTGGGCGATCTGGTCGAAGCCCGCACGCTCGGCATAGGGGCCGTCCTGGCCAAAGCCAGAAATGGAGCCCAGGATGATCTTCGGATTCGCCTTCTTCAGGCTTTCGTAGTCGATGCCGAGCCGGAACTTCACGTCGGCGCGGTAGTTCTCGACCACGACGTCCGCCTTCTCGACCATCTTCATGAAGACGGCCTTGCCCTCGGGTTCCTTGAGATTGAGCGTGATCGAGCGCTTGTTACGGTGCAGGTTCTGGAAGTCGGGCCCGTGACGCGGTCCGCCCATGTCGGCGTCGCCGGCGCCGGGCGGCATCTCGATCTTGATGCAGTTGGCGCCCCAGTCGGCGAAATAACGCACGCAGGTCGGACCGGCGCGCACGCGCGTCAGATCGAGCACGGTGAAGCGGGCGAGCGGTCCTGCGGTCATGGTTACTCTCTCTGGGTTACTATTCGACTCGTACCATGGCGGCGGGATCGATCTCCAGCCACACCCTCTGGCCCAGTTCGAAAATGGTCGTCGGCGCGGTCGATACGCGGAGGCCTTTCGTTTCGCCGAGCGGCTTCACCTGGTAGTCCCAATGCTCGCCGAGATAGGCACGATCGACGACCTCCGCCTCGACGCCGTTCGCGGCCGGTCTGTCGCGCGACAGGCCGATCGACTGCGGTCGGAGCGAGAACATGCCGCCGTTGCGTTCGATGAAGTTGGTACGGCCGATGAAGCCCGCCACGAAACGGCTTCGAGGCTTGCCGTAGAGGATATGCGGCGCGTCGACCTGCTCCACCCTGCCCTTGTTCATCACCACGATGCGGTCGGAGGTGACCATGGCTTCGGACTGGTCGTGCGTCACGTAAACCGTGGTGATCTTGAATTCGTCGTGCAGGCGGCGGATCTCGAAGCGCATTTCCTCGCGCAGGTTGGCATCGAGGTTCGAGAGCGGCTCGTCGAGCAGCAGCACTTCCGGCTCGACCACGATGGCACGCGCCAGTGCCACCCGCTGCTGCTGACCGCCCGACAGTTCCGCCGGATAGCGGTCCCTGAGGGCGCGCAACTGCACGATATCGAGGATGGCGTCGACCCGGCGGTCGTACTCGGTGCGCGAGACCTTGCGCACCTCCAGGCCGAAGCCGACGTTCTGGCCCACCGTCATGTTTGGCCAGATGGCGTAGCTCTGGAAGATCATCGACATGCGCCGGTTCTCCGGCGGCACGACTCGGGAGGGCGAGGAGATGACTTGGCCGTCGAGCTCGATCGTGCCCGACGTCGGCGGCATGAAACCCGCGATCATGCGCAAGGTCGTGGTTTTGCCACAGCCCGAGGGGCCCAGTAGCGACACGAACTCGCCTTTCTGCAATTCGAGCGAGAAGTCGCTCACGGCCTCGAACGCGCCATAGTGCTTGCCGATGTTCTTGAGGACGAGCTTGCTCATGTCGCGGTTCGCCTCAGCATGAAGTCGCGCCCAATCGCGCGTTGACCGATGTACAGCAGCGGCAGGGTCAGCACCTGCAGGATCAGGGCGAGGGCCGCGAGGTATTCGAAGTTCCCTTCCTCGCTCATGTCGAAGATCATGACCGAGACGACCTTGGTGTTCGGACCGTAGAGGAAGATCGCAGTCGACAGTTCGCGCGTCGCCGGAATGAACATCAGCAGCCAGGCGCCCAGCAGGCTGCGCTTCAACAGCGGTGCCACGACCCGCCGCAGCGCCGTGATGCGGCTGCCGCCCAGCACCCTCACCGCCTCTTCCATCTCCGGATTGAGGCTGCGCAACGCCGAGCTTGCGTTCACGTAGCCGATCGGCAGGAAACGCGTGGTAAAGGCCAGGATCATGATCATCGAGGTGCCGTAGAGCGCCAGCGGCGGCGGCGCGTAGGCGGCGTAGAAGCCGATTGCCAACACGACGCCCGGGATCACGAAGGGTGCCACGCACAGAAAGCCCAGTATCTCGGCGTACGGCACCAGCCGGCGCGTGACGATATAGGCCACGCCCAGCGTGACGACCGCGCCCAGGGTCGCGGCGGCACCGCCGTACAGGAAGCTGTGCCACACGGAGAGCGCCGCCGTGGCGTGCTCGAACAGGATGAAGTGGAAGTTCTGCAGCGACAGGTTGTCGAACGAGAAGCCGCGACCCCAGGCCTTGGCGAAAGCCGCCTGCAGCAGAAAGAGATACGGCAGGAAGACCGACAGGCTTCCCACCAGCATGGCGTAACCGAACATCGCCCAGCGCCAGTTGCCGAGCGCGATGGGCCGGCGCTCGCCCCCCTTCCCGGTCAGGGAGACGAAGCCCTTGCGCCGCGTCATCAGGCGCTGCACCAGCACCAGCAGCACGGTGACGCCCAGCAACGGCATGGCGTAGGCCGCGGCGACCTCGACCCGCACCGGATTGCCGAAGAACTGGAAGAGCTGCGTCGTCACGACGTTGAAGCGCGCCGGAATGGCGATCATCGCCGGCGAGGCAAAGAGCGCGATCGCCTCGAGAAAGCAGATGATCAGGCCACCCAGGATCGCCGGCAGCGCCAGCGGCAGAGTGACTCGGCGCATCGTCTTCCAGGTGCCCGCGCCCAGGATGTTGGCGGCGTCCTCCATCTCCGACGACACCAGCTCCAGCGCCGCCGTCGTGAAGATGAAGATGTAGGGAAACGAATAGAGCGCGATGACCGTGACCAGGCCCGGGAAGCTGTAGATGTTGAACGGTCCTGCGTCGGCGCCGGTGATCAGTACATAGAACTTGTTGAGCCAACCCGCATTGGGTCCCGCCAGCAGGATCCAGGCCACGGTGCCCGTGTAGGGCGGCGTGATGAACGTCGCCAACACCAGCATACGCACGAAGCCGCGCCCCGGCATGTTGGTTCGCGACACGCCCCAGGCCAGGGGGACGGCCAGCACGCCGGCCAGCAGTGCTGCCCCCGTGCCGAGCTCGAGCGAGTTGATCAGCGCCTGTACGTAGCGCTCGCGCCCGTAGGCCGCCACGTAGTTGTCCAAGGTGAAGCCGCCTGTGCCCTCGCCCGTGAAGCTGGTCATCACGAGATAGACGAACGGGCTCACGACCAGGAACAGCAGAGTGGCGATGATCGACAGCCACAGCAGCCAGCTCGAATCCCGGCCGCTCAGCCGCACCGGCCGACCAGCCCCCGACGCGAGTGCATGCGACGCGACGGTCACGCGGGCTCCCTCAGTTGCCGAACGTGTCGCGCCAGTCCTCGATCGCCTCCGGGATGCCCTTGTCGATCTGCGCCACTGTCGGATGGATGGACTTGACCTCCGTCATCGACTTCTCGCCCTTGCCCACGGACACTTCCGGCCGCATCGGCAGCCCGAAATGCTTCACGTCGATCTCCGAGGCTTCGACCGAATAGAGGTATTCCATGAAGAGCCTGGCGGCGTTCGGATGCTTGGTGCCCTTCACGATGGCCGAGGGCGCGATGATCAGTACCGCGCCGTCCGACGGGTAGATAATGCCCAGCGGATTGCCGCGCGCGGCGCTGAACATGGTCGAGCCGTCGGCGCCGGCCGCGACCTGGCGCTCGCCGGCGTTGAGCGCCGTCACCGTGTCGTTGATCGAGCGGCCGATCTGCGGCTTGTTCTTCTCGAGCTTCTTGAAGAAGTCCCAGCCGTAGGTGAGCTTCATCTGCAGCACCCAGGTGCCGACATAGCCGGAGAAGGCCGGGTGTCCGGTCGAGACCTTGCCCTTCCACTTGGGATCGAGCAGGTCGGTCCACTTCTGCGGCGCCTCCTCCGGCTTCACCTTCGAGGTGTTGTAGGTGATCAGCACGAAGCCGCCCGACGTGGTGTGGTAGTAGCCGTCGGGATCGACTCCCTTGAAGACGTCGAGGATCTTGGACGTATCCTCCGGCGTGTACTTCTCGAGCTTGCCTTCCTTCTTCAGCCGCACGTAGTGGCCGATGTCGGTCGACGAGAAGACGTCGCAATTGGTCTGGTTGTTCTTGATGTCCTGCGTCAGCCGCTGATAGGCGACCTGGGCCGTCGTGCGGACGACGTTGACCTTGATGCCGTACATCTTGGTGAAGGTGGCGCCCAGCTCCTCGGCGCCTTCCGACGTATAGTGCGCGACGTACCAGGTGATCTCGCCTTCCTTCTTGGCGGCTTCTTCCAGTGCCTTCATGTCGGCGCGCGCCGACAGGGGACCGAAAGCCATCAGGGCGGCGAGCGCGGCGGCCGCGGCAAGGCTTGCCAGTCTTTTCATCGTTTTCTCCCGGGCGTGAGCTTATTGTCGTTGATTGCGATACGAACACACGGAGACGCATGTCACAACAGGATCGTTCCGCCGGGTGGGCGGCCTACTACACGCAGTTGCGCGACAAGCCGCCGCGCAAGACGGCGTTGGCCGCGCTCGATCGCTTCGGACCCCCGACTGCTGACGCGCTCGTCATCGATCTCGGCTGCGGCGACGGCCGCGACGTGATCGAGATCGTCCGGCGCGGCTGGAACGTGGTCGCCGTCGATGCCGAACCCACGGCCCTGCAGCAACTCGCGGCGCGGCAGATGCCGAATGCCGAGCGCATCACGCCCGTCGCCGCGCGCCTCGAGGAGGTGCCGCTGCCGCTCGGGCTCACCTGGGTCAATTCGAGCTTCGCCATGCCGTTGTGCGAACCGGCGAAATTCCACGAGCTGTGGCTGCGAATTCGCGAGGCCCTGCCGGTCGGCGGCCGCTTCAGTGGCCAGTGGTATGGTCCGCGTGACAGCTGGTTCGGCCGCGACGGCATGACTTTCCTGTCGCGCGCCGAGGCCGACGCCCTGCTGGACGGCTTCGACCTCGAGATGTTCGAAGAAGAAGAGACCGACGGGGTCACACCGCGTGGCAACCCAAAGCACTGGCATATCTTCCATATCCTGGTGCGAAAGCGATAAACTTCGCCTCCCAGTGGAGGAACCCGCATGGCCGCCGTCGCCGTCACCGCCGAACTCGCCAAGAAGGCCGCCCATCTCGCCTGGCGCGACCTGCCGGACGATCTCATCGAGCGCACCAAACAGTGCCTGCTCGACTGGTTCGCCGTCACTGTCCCGGGCGCCCAGGAAGAACTGACCGACATCCTGATCCGCGAGGCGATAGACGATGGCGCCAAGGGGCCGGCAAGCCTGGTCGGCCGCTCCGAGACCACGTTGCCTTCGGCCGCCGCCCTGATCAACGGCGCCGCCAGCCACGCGCTCGACTACGACGAAGTCAACTTTTCCATGGGCGGCCATCCGACGGTGACCGTCGTGCCCGCCCTGCTGGCGCTGGGCGAGCAGACCAAGGCCTCAGGCCGCTTGTTCATTGAAAGCTTCGTCGCCGGCTACGCGACTTCGGGCCGGGTCGGCCGGCTCGTGGCACCCAGTCATTATACCAAGGGCTTCCACGTTACCGGCACGGTGGGCTCGTTCTCGGCAACCGCCGCCGCCGGCCGCATGCTGGGCCTCACCGACCGGCAGCTCGCCGTGGCCTTCGGCATTGCCGCCACGCAGGCCGCCGGGCTCAAGGCCAACTTCGGCACCATGTGCAAGCCGCTCCATGCCGGCACCGCGTCGGAGCACGGCCTGCGCGCCGCCCGCCTCGCCGCCCGGGGCTTCACCGCGCGCGGCGATTCGCTGGAGTGCGACCAGGGCTTCGCCTCCTCGCAGAGCGACCATCTCGATGCCGACGCGGCGCTGGGCGAGCCACCGCAGGGTTGGCACCTGCGCAACAACCTCTTCAAGTACCACGCCGCCTGCTACCTCACCCATGCGCCGATCGAGTGCGCCAAGGAGATTCGCCTCAAGAGCAACTTCCCGCCGGAGCGGGTGAAGAAGATCCTGCTGCGCATCGACGCCGGCGCCGACAAGGTCTGCAACATCGAGAGCCCGACCACCGGCCTGGAGGCCAAGTTTTCGCTGCGCCAGACCGTGGCGATGGCGCTCACCGGCGTCGATACGGCCAACCTCGATTCCTACAACGACGCCGTCACGCAGGAGCCCCGCATCCGCGCGCTGCGCGACAAGATGGCGATCGAGTTCAAGCCGCGTTGGGCCCATTCGCTGGCCGAGATGGCCATCGAGCTCGACGACGGCACGATGCTGGAGACCAGGCACGACTCGGGCATCCCGTGGGCCGACGTCGCCGGGCAGCGCCGGGCCATCGAGACCAAATTCGACAGCCTCGTGACGCCGGTCCTGGGTGCCGCCGGCGCCCGCAGGCTGCACGACACGATCGATCGCATTGACACGCTGGCCGATGTGGGCGAACTGGCGCGCGCCTCGGTCAAGAGTTAGGGGACGAAAGGATAACGGAGCAGGAATGTCGGACGATTTCAGGGCGCGCGCACGGCTCGTTCCCAAGGGCAACCGCTATGAGGATTTCGAGCCTGGCCGTATCTTCAGGCACCATTGGGGCCGCACCATCACGGAGTCGGAGAGCACCCTCTTCTCGACCCTGACGCTTCACTTCAATCCTCACTATTTCAACGCCGCCTACGCCCGCGTGCACGGCCATCCCGGCATCGTCGCCAACCCGCTGCTGGTGTTCACCACGGTGTTCGGCCTCACCGTCGAGGACCTGAGCGAGGGCGGCGGGCCGTTCCTCGGCGTCAACCAGCTCACCTATCATCAGCCGGTCTATCCCGGCGACTCGCTGCGCGCCGAATCCACCGTGCTCGACCGCCGCGTGTCGGACAGCCACAAGGGCTTCGGTATCGTCACCTGGCATACAAATGGCTTCAACCAGCGCGAAGAACAGGTCATCGACTTCAAGCGCACCAATCTCGTCCGTCAGAGGGAATCCGAGTAATGCCGTACATCACCGAAGAGCGCCGCATGATCCAGGAGCAGGCGCGCGAGTTCACCCTCAACGAAGTCCTGCCGATCGCCAACAAGCTCGACCCTGAAAAGGGCGACATCCCGATGGACCTGCGGGACAAGATGGCCGAACTCGGCTATTTCGGCATCCTGATCCCCGAAGCCTACGGCGGTCTGGGACTTGGTTGCTTCGAGTACTGCCTGGTCACCGAAGAACTGTCGCGCGGCTGGATGAGCGTGGCCTCCCTGATCGCGCGCGGCAACCTGCTGATCGGCTCGCACATGATGAGCGAGGACCAACGCAAGAAGTACCTGCCGCGCATGGCCAAGGGCGAGTTCCTCGGCGCCTTCTCGATGTCGGAGCCGAACGCGGGTTCGGACATTTCCAACATCTCCTGCCGCGCCAAGAAGGACGGCACGGGCTATCTGATCAACGGCAACAAGTACTGGTGTACCTTCGCCGACGGCGCCGACTTTCTTATTGTCATCGCCCGTACGTCCGATGCGCCTCCGGGCAAGCGCCATCTCGGCCTGTCGATGTTCTTCGTCGAGAAGAAGCGCGGCACCTTGCCCAAGGGCGTGAGCGGCGCGCCGATCCCCAAGATCGGCTATTTCGGCTGGAAGACCTTCGAACTGGCCTTCGACAACTTCCGCGTCGAGGCGGCCGACATGATCGGCGAGGAAGGCCAAGCCTTCTATTACGCCACCTCGGGCCTCGAGACCGCCCGCGCCCATACCGCGGCCCGTGCCATCGGTCTCGCCCAGGGCGCACTGGACGATTCGATCCGCTACGCCGGCGAGCGCCGCCAGTTCGAGCGGCCGATCGCCGACTTCCAGGCGATCCGCTTCAAGATCGCCGAGATGGCGACCCAGATCGAGGCGGCGCGCCAGCTCAACTACTTCGTCTGCGAGCAGATCGACACCGGCCAGCGCTGCGACAAGGAAGCCTCGATGGTGAAGCTGTTCGCCTCGGAGATGGCCGAGAGGGTCACCAGCGAGGGCATCCAGATCCACGGCGGCGCGGGCTACACGACCTTGCATGCCGTCGAGCGCCACTGGCGCGACGCCCGCCTCACCAAGATTTTCGAGGGCACTTCGGAAATCCAGAAGCGCATCATCTCCGACCGGCTGCTGGGCCGCGGGAGGAACTGATGAAGGTCTCCGCCCTCACCGGCAAGAACAACTACTTCGAGGATTTCAAGGTCGGCGAGGTGCTGAAGCACGCCCGCGGCAAGACCGTGGAGCCGATGGAGCAGGTCTGGATCACCAACATCACGATGAACACGGCCGAGGCGCATTTCAACGAGCACCTGACCAAGTCGACACCCTACGGCCAGCGCCTGGGCTTCGGCGGTGTCACCATCTCGATGTGCATCGGCCTCGCGGCCGAAGACACCGCCGAGAACGCGCTGATGGAACTGGGCATGGACAAGATTCGCCTCAAGGGTCCCTTGCACCACGGCGACACGCTCTACTGCTACAGCGAGATCCTGGAGAAGACCGACTCCAGGCAGGCCGACGCCGGCATCGTGCGCTTCAAGCACTACGGGGTGAACCAGGACGACAAGCACATCTTCGAAGGCGAACGCACCGTGCTGATCAAGCGTCGCAGTCACTGGGGAGACAAGTGATTTTCCGGAGAGCGCGCCACGCAGGCAGCGACGTGAGCCGCCAGGGATGAACAAGCGGTATGCTGGCACGGCGGCCCCGGCAGCGCCGTCTCTGCTTCCCGCTGGCAGCGAGCTGCGGCGAGTGACTCCGAAATTGCGAAATTCGCTTGACAAAAGACGCGCAATACGCTATCCTCTCGCAATGGGACGCGTCCATACCATGCCACCCAATTTCCCCGTTCACCGGACATGGGCAGGATCGGCCGCGAGGCGCGGTTTCCGTTCGTGTTGCCGTGGACGATCGTCGACAAGAAGCGCCCCAATGCCCTGCCCTCGCTTGGATCGTGGCGCGACCCGGCGGGCGGAGAAGCGCGCACGAGGTTCACGAAAGTTTCGTGAGGCCGCCCGACGCGCTCATGAAGGCGAGGGCAAGGGGCTGAACTCAAAAGGAAATCCGCTCTTCATGCTGGAATTTCACGAGAAAAATTCTTCGCCGGGAGGCCGCTTGCATTGCCGAGAGCACACCTCGACTGCTGCCGCCCGTCGCGCGACCGGTCATCGCTCCGATGAGTGAAGTCCTCGGTGCTCTCGATGGCGTGAGGATCGTCGATCTCACGCAGATGCTGGCCGGCCCCTACTGCACGATGTTGCTGGCCGACCAGGGCGCGGAGATCGTCAAGGTCGAGCCGCTCGATGGCGATCACACGCGCATCATCGGCCCCTATCACATCGACGACAGGCTGAAGGCGTTCGGCGGTTACTTCGCTTCAGTGAACCGCAACAAGAAGTCCATCGCCATCGACCTCAAGAAACCCGAGGGCCGCGACCTGGTGCTGAAGCTGTGCGACGGTGCCGATGCGGTGGTCGAGAACTATCGCGGCGGTGTCATGGACCGGCTGGGCTTGAGCTACGAGACCCTGCACACGCGCAACCCGAAACTGGTCTACGCCACCATCCGCGGTTTTGGCGACGAGCGCACCGGCAAGAGCCCCTATTCCGACTGGCCGGCCTACGACGTGATCTCCCAGGCGATGGGCGGCATCATGGCCATCACCGGTCCCGACAAGGATACGCCGATGAAGGTCGGCCCCGGCGTCGGCGACATCGTGCCGGCCATCACCTGCGCCTTCGGCATCGTCTCGGCGATCTTCCGCGCCCACAAGACCGGCCGTGGCCAGTTCGTCGACGTCGGCATGGTCGATGCGATCCTGGCGGTCTGCGAGCGCATCATGCACCAGCACTCCTACGCGCAGACCCTGCCGGCACCGGAGGGCAACCACCATCCCCTGCTCTGCCCCTTCGGCATGTTTCCAGCCAAAGATGGTTTCGTCACGATCGCCGCCCACGCCGATACGCACTTTCCCATCCTCTGCCGCCTGATCGACAGGCCCGAGATGGTCGCCCACCCGCGCTTCAAGACGGTGCAGGACCGGCGCGCCAACCAGGACATCATCATCGCCACCGTGTCGGCCTTCACCCAAGGCCGCACCAAGCAGGAGCTGTTGAAGCACTTCGGCGGCCAGGTACCGTTCTCGCCGGTCTACAACGTGCGCGATATCGTGGCCGACCCGCACTTCAAGGCGCGTGACATGCTTCCCTGGGTGCCGCATCCCGGCCTCGACCACGAGGTGCAGATCGCGGGCGTCGCCGTGAAGATGACCGAGACCCCCGGCAAGGTGCGCCACCGTGCGCCGCTGCTGGGCGAGCATACCGACGACTATCTGAAATCCATCGGCTGCAGCGCGGACGACATCGCCCGCCTGCGCGCCGGCAAGATCGTAGCTTGAGGAGAAGACAATGACCGACCGTCCCCGCCGTCCGCGCCGCGTCCAGCTCTCGACACCCGGCTCCAGCGAAAAGATGATGCAGAAGGCCTCGGAGTCGAAGGCCGACCACGTCTTCCTCGACCTCGAGGACGCTGTCGCGCCCAGCCAGAAGCGCGACGCCCGCAAGAAGATCGTCCAGGCGCTGAAGACGCTGAACTGGACGGGCAAGACGCGCTGCGTGCGAATCAACGACCTCTCCACCGAATACGCCTACGAAGACATCATCGAGATCGTCGAGGGCGCCGGCGAGCATCTCGACACGATCATGATGACCAAGGTGCAGACGGCGTCCGATATCCTGTTCGCGGACAAGCTGCTCAATCAGATGGAAAAGAAGCTGAAGATGAAGCGCCGCATCGGCCTCGAGGCCCTGATCGAGGAAGTCGAGGGCATGCAGAATGTCGACGAGATCGCGCGCTGCACGCCGCGCCTGGAGTGCCTGGTGTTCGGCATGGGCGACTTCTCCGCCTCGATGGGCGTCACCAACAAAAACGTGGGCGAGTCCGACGGCTATCCCGGTGACATCTGGCACTACGCCCGCTTCCGCCTGATCATGGCCTGCCGCGCCGCTGGCATCGATCCAGTCGATGGACCGTTCGCCGACTTCAAGAACCCCGAAGCCTATCGCGAGGAATGCCGCCGGTCGATGACGCTCGGCTGCGTCGGCAAGTGGGCGATCCATCCCTCGCAAATCGAGCATGCGATGGAGATCTATTCGCCCAAGCCCGAGGACATCGCCCGCGCCCGCAGGCTCGAGAAGGCCTACGCCGAGGCCGAGGCAAACGGCCTGGGCGCGATCAACGTCGACGGCATCATGGTCGACGTCGCCTCGATCCGCATCCTGCGCAACACGATCCTGAACAAGGCCGACCTCTACAAATTGTAGGGCGGGCAGAGCCCCGACCGTGAAACGCGCGTTCGTCCCGGTGGCCACGATGCTGGCCATCCAGATGATGATCTCGCTCTCGGTCCTGTCACTCGGCGTCATGATGCCGGCGATCGCCCGGGACCTCGGCATCGATCCCAAGCTGGTCGGCATCTTCGCGGCCATCACCTATGCGGTGGCCGCAGTCGTGGCACTGGCGGCCGCCGGGCCTATCGTGAAGCTGGGTGCCGTGCGCATCTCGCAGGTGGCGCTGCTGATGGCCGCGGTCGGGCTGGCGCTCAACTCGGTCGCCACGGTCCTGGCCACGGTGCTGGCGGTCGTCTTCCTCGGCATGGCGCAGGGCCCGATCAATCCCGCCTCCGCGCACGTGCTGGCCCAGCGCGTGCCACGCGAATATTACGGCGTGGTGTTCTCACTGAAGCAGACCGGCGTGCCGATCGGTTTCGCACTGGCAGGCATCGTCTTCCCGCTTCTGCTCGGTTGGGTCGGCTGGCGCGGTGCCAGCCTGGTCGCTGCGGCGGCCGCCGTGATCGCGGCCCTGCTCGTCGAGTTGCTGCGCAAGAGTCTCGACACGCGCGTGGCGGCCGGCCGCTCGCAGACCAGCATCTGGCAGTCGATTCGCTTCGTGCTGGGGCATCCGCAGTTGCGCGTGCTCGGCTGGTCGGCATTCATCTACGTCGTCGCCCAGCACACCTTCACCTTCTATCTGGTGACCTACCTCTACCAGCACTGCCATCTCACCATCGCGCAGGCGGGCTTCCTGCTCGCGGCCTCGCAAATCGTGGGAACCGGCGTGCGCCTGCTGAGCGGCGGCATGGGCGATCGCGTGCCGCGCATGAAGCTGCTGGGCTGGACCGGCATCGCCATGACCGCCGGCTGCATCGCCACCGGGTTGCTACCCTCCGACGCGCCGTTCTGGCTGATCGCGGTCGTCGTGATGGCCTACGGCGCGGTCGTCATCAGCTGGAACGGCACGTCGCAGGCCGAGTTCGCCCATCTCGCCCCGCCGGGCGAGACCGCCGCCGTCGCCGCCGTGCAGACCGCGCTCGCCTTCTCCGGCTCGGTCGCCGGTCCGCCCCTCTTCGCCTTGATCGCCTCGGCGGTCAGTTATCGCGCAGCTTTCCTCTCCGTCGCCGCCTGCGTCGTCGTCGCCGCGCTATGGCAGATCGTGACCGCCCATCGCCTGCGCCGCGCCGTTCCGAACTAGATCTCCGGCCATAACGGCCGTTCCGCATATCTACTGCGAGTGCTAGCGTTCGGACGCCCTGGGGAGGACAGAACATGAAACGTATAATCACCGCGCTGCTGGTCGCCGCTGCGATCGCCGTTCCAGGATCGATAGCCTCGGCCCAGAAGGCCGGCGGCATCCTGAAGGTCTCGCATCGCGACAACCCGCCCAGCGCCTCGATCCACGAGGAAGCGACCATCTCGACCGACATGCCGTTCATGGCGGTCTACAACAACCTCGTCGTCTTCGATCCCACGACCAAGCAAAACGATCCCGACCATATCGTCCCCGACCTAGCGACCTCGTGGAAATGGAACGAGGCCGGCACCGAGCTCACCTTCCAGCTGCGCGACGGCGTGAAGTGGCACGACGGCAAGCCCTTCACCTCCGCCGACGTGAAGTGCACCTGGGAGATGATCATTTCGCCCGAGTCCAAGCTGCGCAAGAATCCACGCAGGCCATGGTACTTCAACCTCAAGGAGATCGCGACCACCGGCGACCACGAAGTCACCTTCAAGCTCGGCCGGCGCCAACCCTCGCTCCTCACCATGCTCGCCGGCGGCTTCTCGCCGGTCTATCCCTGCCACATCACGCCGGCGCAGATGCGCACCAAGCCGATCGGCACCGGCCCGTTCAAGTTCGTGTCGTTCAAGCAGAACGAGTCGATCAAGCTCGAGAAGAATCCCGACTACTGGAAGAAGGGTCGCCCCTATCTCGACGGAATCGAGTACACGATCATCCCCAACCGCGCGACGTCGCTGCTGACCTTCATCGCCGGCAAGGTCGACCTCACCTTCACCAGCGAGATCGCCGCACCTGCCCTCAAGGACGTGAAGAGCCAGGCGCCGTGGGCGATCTGCGAGATGCTGCCCACCAACACGCAGGCCAACCTGCTGGTCAACCGCGACAGGCCGCCCTTCGACAACGCCGACATCCGCAAGGCGATGGTGCTGTCGATCGACCGCTCGTCGTTCAAGGAAATCATCGGCCAGGGCACCAACCGCGAAGGCGGCACGATGCTGCCGCCGCCGGAGGGCCTGTGGGGCATGCCGCCGGAATTCCTCGCGACCGTCGCGGGCTACGGTGCCGACCACGAGAAGCAGCGCGCCGAGGGCCGCAAGATCATGGAGAAGCTGGGCTACAGCGCCGCCAAGCCGCTCAAGATCAAGCTGTCGACGCGCAACATCCCGACCTATCGCGACCAGGCGGTCATCCTCATTGACCACCTCAAGCAGGTTTACATCCAGGCCGAACTCGAGCCGCTCGAGACGGCCGTCTGGTACAATCGCATGGCCAAGAAGGACTATACCGTGGGCCTCAACGTCCAGGGCGTCGGCATCGACGATCCGGACGTGGTGTTCTACGAGACCTTCTCCTGCGGTTCGGAACGCAACTACACGAATTATTGCAGTCCCGAGATCGAGAAGCTGTTCGACAAGCAGTCGCAGATGACCGACCGTGATGCCCGCAGGAAGCTCGTCTGGGAGATCGACAAGAAGCTGCAGGAAGACGGCGCGCGGCCGGTGATCCAGCACGATTGGGGTGCCACCTGCTGGCGGCCCGAGGTCAAGGGTCTCAATCTCGCGATCAACACGATCTACAACCACTGGCGTTTCGAGGATGTCTGGCTCGACCGCTGAGGGAGGAAGCCATGAAGCTCTATACGCACCCCGTTTCCACGGCCTGCCGGCCAGTGATGCAGTTCCTCGCCGATAACAACATCGCCTGCGAGATGGAAGTCGTCGACATCCTGAAGGGCCAGCACTACGAGCCCACCTACAGCGCGAAGAACCCCAACCGGCTGGTGCCGATGCTGGAGGACGGCGACTTCCGCCTGACCGAAAGTGCCTCCATCCTGCGCTATCTCGCCGAGAAGGTGGGCTCGCCCGCCTATCCCAAAGATCCCAAGCAGCGCGCCCACGTCAACGAGGCGATGGACTGGTTCAATTCCAATTTCTACAAGGACTGGGGCTACGGGCTGGTCTATCCGCAGCTCTTTCCCCATCACAAGCGGCCCGACGACAAGGCTCATGCCGGCACGATCTCGTGGGCCCAGGACAAGTCGAAGGCGTGGCTGCAGGTCCTGAACGACCACTGGCTGGCCGGGGGGCAGTATCTCTGCGGTAACGAGATTACCATCGCGGACTATCTCGGCTCGGCAATCATGAGCATCGGCGAGTTGATCCATTGCGATCTGTCGAAGTATCCCAATGTTCAACGCTGGATCGGCAACGTGAAGAAACAGCCGAACTACGAAAAGGTGAACGACGTCGTCTTCAACGGCTTCCGCGCCTCGACCGAGGGCAAGGCCTGGCAGACGGTGTAACGACAGGAGAGCCGCCATGATCAAGGGCCTGCATCACAATGCCTACCGCTGCCGCGATTCCGAGGAAACCCGGAAATTCTACGAAGATTTCCTCGGACTGCCGCTGGTCAACGCCTTCACGATCGAGACCACCATGACCGGCCGCCAGACCGGCGCCGGCGTGCTGCACAGCTTCTATCGCCTCGACGACGGCTCGAGCCTCGCTTTCTTCGACGCGCCCGACATGCCATTCGAGTTCAAGGACCAGCATGACTTCGACCTCCACATCGCTCTCGAGGTCGAGCCCGAGCATCTCGATAAGATGCTCGCCAAGGGCAAGGCCGAGGGCCGGGAGGTGCGCGGCGTCTCCGACCACAAGTTCATCCACTCGATCTACTTCCGCGATCCCAACGGCTATGTGATCGAGCTGACGGCGAAAGTGCCCGGCCACGAATCGGCGATGGATCCGAAGAAGAGCCGCGCGCGCGATATTCTGAACGACTGGCAGGCGAAGAAACCAAAGGCGGCAAAAGCCGCATAGCACTGGGAATGACAGCAAGCGGCGAAACGATGCGGCGGATGGGATGGGGTCTCTCGGCTCCCATGGCGCTCTCCATACTCACGGCGCCCTGACTGTACCGAATTTCCAGGTCGCCTCCCTTTATGACCCAAGCCGCTGTGTAGCAATAGGATCTTAGGTCGAAAGGCGCGTCGTTGAAGCCACCCGAAATTGCTGTCGACACGGCGTTGTTCGAGCGGTGGTGGGGCCGTGAGGGTCCAGAGATTCAAGCCCGCCGCGCCGCCGCGATGATCTTCCTCGCCCTTCAGCCCAAACGCCGCTTGTAGAGCGCGAGCAATCGTTCCCAGTGCCGTTCCGCCGCCGGCCTGTCGTAGCACCAGCGTTGCGGGAAGGCGAAGCCGTGGTGGACGCCCATCTGGATCTCGAGTTCGCCGCCGTTGCCCGACCTGGCGAACAGCGCCTGCAGCTCTTTCACCATCTCGGGCGGCGCCAGCTCGTCGTGCTCGGCGCAGGAGATGTAGAGCTCACCCTTGGCCTTCGCGAGCGTGAGGTGCGGGCTCTCGACCGCGTCGCTCACCAGCCAGGTGCCGTAGAACGAGGCCGCCGCCGCGATGCGCTCGGGATAGCGTGCCGCGGCCGCCAGCGAGTAAGGGCCGCTCATGCAGTAACCGTGCGTTCCGACAGGCGCGCTCGTCTTCACTTCGGGCTGGGCGTCGGCAAAGGAAATCATGGCGCCGACGTCATCCATTACCGGCGGGATCGTCATCTTGGTCCGCACCGCGCGCATCCGGCCGTGCTCGTCGCTGCCGTGCTTCAGCACGTCCGGGCCGTATTTCGTCTCGCGGCCGGCGCGGTAATATAGGTTCGGCAGCATGACATAGTAGCCGCTGGTCGCGAGCCGCCGCGCCATGTCGTAGAGCTCCTCGCGGATGCCGGGGGCATCCATCAGGAACAGCACCACCGGGTAAGGCCCGCCGCGCTCCGGGCAGCACAGGAAGGTTTCCATCGCCCCGTCCCGGGTCCGGATGTCGACGATTTGCTCTTTCATGGCCGTCCCTCCCGTCTTACGCTTGGCCCAACTATAAAGCCTTGGGAGGAAAACGATGAAGCGTTTGGCGTTCTGCGGGGCGGTTGCTGCCGCGATCCTGTCGGCCGCGCCCGCGATGGCGCAGCTCAGCGACGGTGTGGTGAAACTCGGCGTCGCGACCGATCTATCGAGCCTCTACGCCGACATCAACGGGCCGGGCGCCGTGGTGGCGACCCAGATGGCGATCGAGGATTTCGGCAGCTCCGTGCTCGGCAAGAAGATCGAATTGGTCACCGGCGACATCCAGAACAAGGCCGATGTCGCGGCGACCCTGGCCGGCCGTTGGTACGATACCGAGAAGGTCGACATGATCATGGGCGCCGGCGCGTCTTCCTCGTCGATCGCGATCGAGAACGTGGCCAAGGAAAAGAAGAAGATCTTCCTGGCGCCCGATCCCGCCTCGTCGGACATCACCGGCAAGCTCTGCAATCCCTACACCGTGCACTGGGTCTACGACACGGCGGCGCTGGCCAACGGCACCGGCTCGGCGGTCGTGAAGGCGGGAGGCAAGACGTGGTTCTTCCTCACCGCCGACTACGCCTTCGGCTATGCGCTCGAGCGCGACGTGTCCGAGGTCGTGAAGAAGGCCGGCGGTACCGTGCTGGGCGACGTCAAGGCGCCGATCAACACCAACGACTTCTCGTCGTACCTGCTGCAGGCGCAGTCGTCGAAGGCGCAGATCATCGGTCTCGCCAACGCCGGCGGCGACACGATCAACGCGATCAAGCAGGCCGCCGAGTTCGGCATCGTCAAGGGCGGCCAGAAGCTTGCCGGCCTGCTGGTCTTCGTGTCCGACATTCATTCGCTCGGTCTCGAGCGCGCGCAGGGCCTCAGCCTGACGTCAGCCTTCTACTGGGACCTCAACGACAGGACACGCGCCTTCTCCAAGCGCTTCGCCGAGAAGTTCAAGGGCAAGATGCCGACCATGGTGCAGGCCGGCTTCTATTCGGCGACCTTGGCCTATCTCAATGCCGTCAAGGCCGTCGGCACCGACGATCCCGACAAGGTCATGGCGCAGTTGAAGTCCGTGAAGTGGGACGACCCGGTCTTCGGCAAGAGCTACATCCGCGCCGACGGCCGCAAGATGCACGACATGTACCTCTTCGAGGTCAAGAAGCCGTCCGAGTCGAAGGGCCCGTGGGACTACTACAAGCTGCTCGCCACCATCCCGGGCGAGGAAGCCTTCCGGCCGATGGACCAGGGCGGCTGCCCGATGGTCGCGAAGAAGAACTGAAGGAGGTTTGTCATGGCCGATCCGTCGAACATCTACGTGGGCGTGGCCGGCTATTTCGGCAAGCCCGACCACCCCGGACGGGTCGGCGTCTTCCTGCGCGCCGCTCAAGGCGGCGAGTGGAAACACGTGCTCGGCAATGTCGAGGCCTTCACCGTGTTCGTCCATCCCGGCGACCCGAACAAGGTCTTCGCCGGGACCAGCGACGGTGTCTGGCTCAGCACCGATGCGGGCACCTCCTTCAAGCGCGCCGATTTCCCCGACGCGAAGAAGCAGGTCTGGTGCTTCATGGTCGACAGCCGCGACCCGAAGAAGATGCTGGCCGGCGCCTCGCCGATCGACGTCTATCGCAGCGAGGACGGCGGCCAGAGCTGGCGCAAGCTGGCGACGCCCAAGGTCGACGAGCATTGCAAGGGGCCGTTCGCCTCGCGGGTCATGCGTTTCGCGCAAAACCCGAAGAAGCCCGACGAGATCTATGCCGCGCTCGAGATCAACGGCGTGATGCGCTCGACCGACGGTGGCGAGAACTGGACGGACTGCAACGACGGGCTGATCAGGCTTTCCGAACGCGGGCACCTCAAGAGCAAGATCGTGAGCGACACCACTGCCGAGGGCATGCTCGACGGCCACGCGGTCACCATCAATCCGGCCGATCCCGAATCGCCGATCGTTGCGCTGCGCATGGGCCTCTTCCGCACCACCGACCACGGCAAGACCTGGCAGGACATGGAAGTCGGCCGCTTCTCGCCGACGACCTACGGCCGCGACGTAAAGGTTTCGACCGCCGAGCCCAACACGCTCTACGCCGCCCTCTCGGTCGCCGCGTCGAGCCATGACGGCGGGCTCTATCGCAGCCAGGACAACGGCCAGAGCTGGAAGCGCTTCGACAAGGTCCAGGTCCACGGCACGATCATGTCGATCGGGCTGCACGCCAGGGATCCCAAGCAGGTTTACATCGGCGCGCGCTACGACGGCGAGGTGTTCGGCACGCAGGACGGCGGCACCACCTGGCAGGCGATGCCGCTTCCCGACGATGTGCAGCACATCTACTCGGTGGCGTGCGGGTAGCGCGTGATCGCTGACGGGCGGCTAAAGCGCCGCCCCGTCGCTTTTCCCGCTCAGGTGCTTTCGGCGTGCATGAGGTCGCCGAACAGCTGCCAGGTCTGACCCTTGAAGCGCTGCATTTGCACCGCCTGGATCGGGTAGTAGTCGGTCGGGCTGGTACTGACGGTGATGCCCGGCAGCAAACACGGCACGCGGAAGTTCTTGTAGCTCGCCGCCTGCTTCATGACGTTGGCGCGCGTGAGGTTGTCGCCGCAGCGCCGCAGCGTCTCGGCCATCAGCGTCGAGACGGTGTAGCCGTTCATGTTGCCGCTGTCGGCGATATGGGCCGTGGGGTGATACTTGGTCATGAAGGCCTTGAACGCCTTCATCTCCTCGTTGTTGTCCCAGTTGGAATCGGTCGCGTCCATCGAATAGGCCGCCGTCATGATGCCCTGCACATTGTCGAAGCCGGCCGGCTTCATGACCGTGCCGACGCTCGCCGAGACGTTGTTGACGTAGTGCACCGGCTTCCAGCCCAGGTCGGCGACCTTGCGCATCGCCTGGGCGGCGAATTTGGGCGTCGCGATGTTGAAGAAGACGTTAGCGCCGGAGGCCTTGAGCTGGATGATCTGCGAGTCCACCGTCGGCTCGGTGATCTCGTAGCTCACCTGCTTGGCAATCTTCGACCGGTTTTCCTGACCGAGGCCTTCCTTGAAGCCCTCCCAGTAATCCTTGCCGTAATCGTCGTTCTGCATCAGCACGCCGATTTTGGCGTCCTTGATGGTGGCCAGGATGTGCTTGGCGTAGATCGCGCCCTCGGTGTGATAGTCGGGCTGGTAACCCATGGTCCACGGGAAGTTCCTGGGATCGCCCCACTTCGACGCGCCGGTGGCGACGTAGAGCTGGGGCACCTTCTTCTGGTTCATGTACTTGTGGATCGCAGTGTTGGTGGCCGTGCCCAGAGTGTTGTGCGTGCACAACACCTTTTCCTGCTCGACCAGTTGGCGGATGCATTCGACGGTCTTGGGCGGCGAGTAGCCGTCGTCGAGGCTGATGAACTTGATCTTGCGGCCGTTGATGCCACCCTGGGCGTTGATCATGTCCCAGAAGGCCACGATCGCCTTGCCGTTGACGCCGTAGGCCGACGCCGGTCCGCTATAGGGACAGGTATGGCCGATCTTGATCTCGGTATCGCTGGCGCCGTCGTCGTATTTCTTCTGGCCCCACGAAGCCCGTGATGCGGTGAGGACAGCAACGGCCGATACGCCGCCCATGAAGGTTCGCCGGTTGGTGCTCATGTTTCGCTCCCTGCGGGGACTCTTTGGTCCCCATCCCCGGAAAGCTACACCGGCAAAAGACGATTTGCACCCCTGCTGAAACGAAAGACGCCCGTCTTACGACGGGCGTCCCGCTTTTCCAGTCCGGCGGCGGTCGTCAGCCGTCGACGGCCTTCTTCACGGCGTCCTTGGCGTTACCGACGGCCTTCTGCACGTCGCCCTTGGCTTCCTGCATCGCGCCGTCGACCTTCATCTTGTCGTTGCCGACCGCGTTGCCGATGCCTTGCTTGGCCTTGCCGACCGCTTCGTTGGTGGCGCCTTTGATCTTGTCGCTGGTGCTGCTCATCGCTGCCTCCTGTGCGGGTGAGCCTAGACAACGCCTCGGGAAGGCGAGCCGTTGCAGGGGAATTTCACCAACTACCAGCCAAGCTCCCGCCGCAGACGCGCCACAATCGGCAACTGGCGCTCGTGATCGCCGGCAAACCGCAGCACGAGATGACTGGCCCCCGCCGCAGCATAAGCTGCGAGCCACTGTGCCGCACCTGGCGCAGGACCCGCGTAGCACATCTGCCTTTTGCGCATGATGTCGGGCCGCTGGCCATAATATTGCTCGAGATAGGCGTCGATGCGCGCCTCGGCCCGCGCCGCATCGTCGTCGATCGAAACGGTGAGATACATGGCGCCGGTCATCGCCTCGGGATCGCGTCCCGCCGCGCGCGCGGCCGCCTTCACTTCCGCCCACTGGCCCGCGTAGTCGGCGGCCGATGGTGCGTTGGGAAACCAGCCGTCGAACAGGCGGCCGGTGCGCTCGCGTGCCGCCGCGACCGAGCCGCCGATCCAGATCGGCGGACCGCCCGGCCGATGCGGCGTCGGACCCAGCACGCCACCCTTGACTGTCCAGCGTCCGTTCCAGTCGACCGGCTTGCCGCTCCACAGCGCCCGCGCCAGGGCGGTGCCCTCGACCAGCGTTCCGACGCGCTTGTCGAACGGCACGCCCGCCGCCTCGAACTCGGCGCGGATGTTGGGCACGTCTGAGGCGATGCCCACGCCCAGGATCAGGCGGCCCTCGGAAATGCGATCGAGCGTCGCCACCTGGTGCGCCAGCACCACGGGGTTGCGCAGCGCCGGCAGCAGCACCGCCGTGCCGAGTTCGATCCGGCGCGTGCGCGCCGCGACCGCCGCGAGCAAGGTCAGGGGATCGTGCCTGGGTCGCGCGAGCAGCGAATCGCCCACCCACACCGAATCGAAGCCCAGCGCCTCGGCCTGCTCGGCGAGCGCCAGCAGCGGCGCCGTCTCATGGAGGCCTTCCATGATCCGCTCGCGCGTCGGCAGCAGGTAACCCAGGCGCGGCATGGTCAACCGTTGCAGCGGAAGCGGGTGAAGTAATTGATGGCGTCGAGCATCCCCGCCTCCATCACCTGATAGCCGCGCCCCGAGCAAGTCTGCTTCATGTAATGCTGGGCGGCATATTCGCTGCGCCGAAGCTCGTTCTCCGTGTCCGCGCTGCCGAGCAGGATAGCGTCGCGGGCGGCGATCAGCCGGTATTCGCCGGGCCCGCCGAAGGGCGAGACGCGGACCTGGATACGCTTGCCCTCGACGGTGAGGAACTGCACGCTCGATCCGGGCAGCGCGCGCTGCTGCTCGCTGCAGCCGGCAACCAGGGCAGCCGCAGCGAGCGCCAATACGACGGCACGCAAGATACTGGACGAGACCATCTGAATTCTCTCCTTCTCAATACCGTTAAGCCTGCGAAAACAACGCCTTCGCCTCCTTGGGCAGGCTCTCCTTCAGCCTCGGCGCCAGCGTCAACCGACGCTGCACGCCCCCGCCGTAGTTGTGGGCATCCTTGTACCATGGGCGCGAATAGACGGCGTAAAGCATCGGCCGCTGCCGGTCGGAGAGGTTCGCGGTACCACTGTGGTAGGTGCGGAAATCCCACAGGAAGCACGAGCCCGGCGGCACCACCGGCGCCTCGTTAGGAGCGGCGGCGTCGCTCTCGAGAATGCGGTGGCTGCCCGGCCAGATCGCCGTCGAGCCATGGAGGTCGTTCATCTCGATCAGGGGAAACACGACCGTGAGCGCGTGCGCGGGCAGGATGCGCGAGATCCCCGCGTCGAACAGCGACGGGCCGTCGCGATGCAGGTGCTGCTTCTCCGCGCCCGGCAGGGCGACGAAGGCGCCGAACGCCTCGATCACCGCGTCGGGCCCCAGCGCCAGCTTGAGCAGCGCCAGCACGTAGGGATTGGCGAACAGCAGCGGCTCGTTGAAGGCGCCCGAAAGCTCGACCGGGATCATCAGGCGCTTGTTGCCGACCTCCATGAATTCGCCGGTCGGCGCGGCGCCGTAGTATCCCGAATAGCGCCGCTCGAACTCGGCGGCGAGCGCCTGGACCTTGTCCGCCGCCATCGCATTGTCGAGGATCGCGTAGCCCTGCTTCACGAAGCAGTCGTAGGCACCGCGAATCGCCCCCGACTCGGCAAGGTCGGCGTGCGGCACGTCGCGGCAGTCGAAGCGCATCATTTCGCAGCATTGTGCCACCGGCACGATGGGCTTCCCAATGAGAATTCGGCTGTGCTTATGCCCACCAGGCGACGTCTGTGTCACGCGCTGGTGTCCCCTACGGGATTCGAACCCGTGTCGCCGCCGTGAAAGGGCAGTGTCCTAGGCCTCTAGACGAAGGGGACGTGGCCGCCGAAGCGGTATGTCAGGCGCGGGAGCATGTAGCCGGATGGCCCGGTGAAATCAAGCCGCCCGGCTCAGGACAGGACGGACCCCGCGGCGCTCGCGGCATCGTCGATCTGGAGCCGCACCGAGGCGCGGCCGTTGTAGCGGTCGATGCGCAGCGCGCCCGCGACATGGAGGATCGGCCGCGCCGGATCGAGCAGTGCCGGCCCGAGGGCTGACTGGCCGGCGCGGAAGGCGATCGCTTCAACCCGGCCGCGCTGCTGGCCTACGAGCGTGCAGCGCACATGGCCCTCGCCGACGGTCTGCGCATAGCTGACGCGCACGCTCGGCAGCACGAAGCGCGGCAGCGCGTTGCCCGCGCCGAACGGCCCCGCGCGGTCGATCATCTCGACCAGCTCCTGCGTGGCGGCCGCCGGCGCGATGGCGGCATCGATCCCGAGTTCGCGCACCGGCGGCGCGGCGCCGAGCTGCGGCCCAATGCGCTGGTCGAGAAATGCCGCCAAGTCGGCCAGCGCGCCGCGCGCCACGGTGAGGCCCGCCGCCATGGCGTGGCCGCCGCCGTTCACCAGCAGGCCGGCTTGCCGTGCCGCCAGGACCGCGCCGCCGAGGTCGACGCCACGCACCGACCGACCGGAGCCTTTGCCGAGATCGCCGTCCATGCCGATCACGAACGCCGGCCGGCCGTAACGCTCGACCAGCCGGCTGGCCACGATGCCAATCACGCCGACGTGCCAGCCGTCGCTCTCGACCACCAGCACCGACGGCAGGCCGGTGCGATCGGGCCCGTACGTCCTTTCGACCCGCGCGATAGCCTGGTCGAGCACTTCGCGCTCGATGGCGCGGCGCTCGGCATTGAGTTCGTCGAGGCGGAGCGCCAGCGCACCGACCTCCTGCGAATCGTCGCTCGACAGCAGGCGCGCGCCGAGATCGGCTTGGCCGACCCGGCCACCGGCGTTGACCCGCGGTCCGAGCAGGAAACCCAGGTGATAGGCCTCCGGCGCCTCGCGCAGGCGGGCCACGTCGGCCAGCGCGGCGAGGCCTGCGTTTCCGCGCTTCTGCATCACCTGGAGGCCCTGGCGCACCAGCGCGCGATTGACGCCGGTCAGCGGCACGACGTCGGCCACGGTGCCCAGCGCCACGAGATCGAGCCATTGGCGCAGGTCGGGCTCGGGCCGCGCGGCGGTGTACCAATCGGCCGCGCGTAGCGCGCGGTTGACGCCGACGGCCAGCAGGAACGCCACGCCGACCGCGGCGAGCTGCTTGTGCGGGCTGTCGTCGTCGAGGCGATTGGGATCGACCACGGCGATCGCCTCGGGCAGGCCGATCTCGGCCTGGTGATGGTCGATCACGATCATGTCGAGGCCGACGCGGTGGGCCTCCTTCAGCGGCTCGTAGGCGGTCACGCCGCAATCGACGGTGACGACGACCGCCGCGCCCTCTTCCTTGAGCTTCACCAGCGCCGGCGCGTTGGGCCCGTAGCCCTCCTTGCGGCGGTCGGGAATGTAGACGCCGACGTCGCCGCCGACGGCGCGGAAGAACCGCAGCAACAGCGCCGAGGAGGTGGCGCCGTCGACGTCGTAGTCGCCGAACACCACGATCTTCTCGCCGCCGCGCACGGCCGCCACCAGGCGCGCGATCGCGGCATCCATGTCCTTGAGATGCGAGGGATCGGGCAGGAACTTGCGCAAGGTCGGCTCGAGGAAATCGGGCACGTCGTCGAGTGCCACCTCTCGCGCCGCCAGCAGGCGCGCGATGGCGTCGGGAACGCCGTGACGCTGGGCGATCGCCAGCGCCGCGCGCTCGTCATCGAGGCGCGCGGCCCAGCGCCGGCCGGTCAGGGATTTCTCGATATCGAGGAACGCCGCGCGCGCGCCGCGCGAGTCTTGTGCCATGCCAGGATGCTATCTCAAGCGCCTGTGGAACAGGCACTCACCATTTCCACTCGAACGGCCAGACCCGCATCACCGCGATCTTGACGTGGTCGGCCGCCGCGCCTCCGAACTGCAGGGTCAGCGGCTCGCCCTTGACCTCGAACTGCACACTCTGCCGCGTCCCCGGGCAGTCGGTCACCTTGCGCGACGCCAGCAGCGGCAGGCGCACATTGTCCTGGATCGCGTCGACCCAGGCCTCCTCCGACATGACGATGCGGTAGCGGCCGGCGGGAATGTTCTCGAGCGTGACGATGCCGCCTCGGCCGCTGTCGGCGCCGCGTTCGGGAGTCACCATATAGATCACCTCCGCCGATGGGCGCAGGCGCACGGCGAACACGCCTTCCTTGGGCAGCGACAGAGCGCTGTCGACGGTCGGCACGTAGCTGGCGAAGGGGTCGCTCTCCCGCCCCGGCGTCGGCGGCACCAGCCCGCAATCGTCGTCCAGGGCCGCGGCCGGGTGGCTCGCGGCAAGGACGACCAGAGCACAGGCGATCAGGGGAGCCCGCATCCCCCGAGCATGACTAAGCCCAGCTCGGCAAACCAGTCTTTATCGAGAAATTGTGATGGGCGGAAATCCACCGCACCGTGCCGGTCTTGGAGCGCATGACGATCGAGTGCGTCTCCGCCCCGTTGCTGAAGCGGCGCACGCCCTTCAGCATCGAGCCGTTGGTGACCCCGGTCGCGGCAAACATGACGTCGCCCTTGGCCATCTCGCCCATCGAATACTTGCGGTTGAGGTCCTTGATGCCCCACTTCTTGGCACGGCCCTTCTCGTCGTCGTTGCGGAACAGCAGCCGGCCCTGGATCTGGCCGCCGATGCAGCGCAACGCCGCCGCCGCCAGAACGCCCTCGGGCGCGCCCCCCGAGCCCATGTAGATGTTGATGCCCGAATCGCCGGTCGAGGTTGCGATCACGCCCGAGACGTCGCCGTCACCGATCAGCACGATGCGGGCGCCCGCCTCGCGCACCTTGGCGATCAGCTCCGAATGGCGCGGCCGGTCGAGGATGCAGACCACGAGATCGGCCACGTCGACCTTCATTGCCTTGGCGAGGTCAGCGAGGTTCTGCGCCGGCGTCTTGTCGAGATCGACGATGCCCTCGGGCAGGCCGCCGCCGACGGCAATCTTGTCCATGTAGACGTCGGGTGCATTCAGGAATCCGCCGTCCTCGGCCATCGCCATGACGGCCAATGCGTTCGGCAGGCCCTTGGCGGTGATGGTCGTGCCCTCGAGTGGATCCAGCGCGATGTCGATCTTGGGACCGCCGGTGCCGACCTTCTCGCCGATGTAGAGCATCGGCGCCTCGTCGCGCTCGCCCTCGCCGATCACCACCGTGCCGTCGATGCTGAGCGCGTTGAGCGACGTGCGCATGGCGTCGACCGCAGCCTGGTCGGCCATCTTCTCGTCGCCGCGCCCCATCAACTTGGACGCCGCCAGCGCGGCCGCTTCGGTGACGCGCACAGCCTCGAGTGCGAGATTGCGGTCCATCTTGGCTTCTTCGGCCATCGTTTCCTCCGGGGTCCTAGAATTGCTCGATGCGTATGATGCAGGGCTGCTCGGCCACCGCCTTCAGTTTCGCAATCCGCGCCACCGCGCGCTGCATCGCCGCCTCCTCGGTCTCATGCGTGGTGATCACCACCGGGACCTCGCCCGACTGCGACCGCCCGCGCTGGAGCATACCTTCAAGCGAGATGCGCTCCTTCGCAAGGATGCCGGAGACCGCGGCGATAACGCCCGGACGGTCCTGCACCATCAGGCGCATGTAATAGGCGCCGGAGTGGCGGGCCATCGGCGAGACCTTCATCTCCGAGAGGCGCGCCGCCGGCACGACGAACGCCGGCATGGTACGCCCGCGCGCCACGTCGACCAGGTCGGCGACCACCGCGGACGCCGTCGGCCCCTGCCCGGCGCCGCGGCCCTGGAACATGGTCGTGCCGACGAAGTCGCCCTCGACGACGACGGCGTTGAACACGCCTTCGATATGCGCGATCGGCGCGTCGAGCGAGACCATGCAGGGGTGCACTCGCTGCTCGATGCCGTGGCGCGTCTCGCGCGCCAGCCCGAGCAGCTTGATGCGATAGCCGAGCTCCTCGGCGAACTGGATGTCCATCGCCGTGACGCGGCGGATGCCCTCGACGTGGATGCCGGCGAAGTTGACCTTGGCGCCGAACGCGGCACCGGTCAGCACGGCAAGCTTGTGCGCGGCGTCGATGCCGTCGACGTCGAACGTCGGATCGGCCTCGGCGTAGCCCGCGGCCTGCGCCTCGGCCAGCACGGTGCCGAAATCACGGCCGGTCTCGCGCATGGTCGTCAGGATGTAGTTGCAGGTGCCGTTCAGGATGCCGTAGAGCCGGCGCACGCGATTGCCGACCAGGCCCTCGCGCAGCGCCTTGATGATCGGGATGCCGCCGGCGACCGCGGCCTCGAAGGCGAGGATGCAGCCTTTCTTCTCGGCCAGCGCGGCAAGCTCGGCGCCATGATGCGCCAGCAGTGCCTTGTTGGCGGTGATGACGTGCTTGCCGTTGCGCAGTGCCGTCTGCACCAGGCGGCGCGCGACGCCGCCCGAGCCGCCGATCAGTTCGATCACGACGTCGACGTCGCTGGCCGTCGCCAGCGCCAGCGGATCGCGCTCCCAGCGCGCCCGCGACAGATCGATGTCGCGCTTCTTGGCTTTCGAGCGTGCGCTCACGGCCACGAGCTTGAGCGACCGGCCGCCGCGCAGCGCCAGCAGGCGGTTGTGCTCGGCCAGAAGCTTGACCACGCCGGCACCGACCGTGCCGAGGCCGGCGATGCCGATTTTGAGGGGCTGATTCATGGGCGCCTGATACGACAGGTTGGCTTCAGGCGCGAGCCTTCAGAGGAGTGATATTGTCCCCAACACCACGCAAATAGAGGTCGATCGAGCGCGACGGGTCAGCCAGCACGACCTTTATGTTGCGCACGGCCTGGCGGATACGGTGCTTGTTCTCGACCAGGGCGATGCGGACGTAGCCGTCGCCATGCTCGCCGAAGCCGATACCCGGCGAGACCGCGACATTGGCCTGGGTCAGCAGCAGCTTGGAGAAGGCCAGCGACCCCAGTTCGGCGAAGTCCTTGGGGATCGGCGCCCAGGCGAACATGCTGGCCGACGGGGCCGGCAGGTCCCAGCCCGCCGCGGTCAGACCTTCCATCAGCACGTCGCGGCGTTCCTTGTAGGTGTTGCGCGCCTCGACGATGCAGTCCTGCGGCCCGTTCAGCGCCGCCGTCGCCGCCACCTGGATCGGGGTGAAGGCGCCGTAGTCGAGGTACGACTTGATGCGCGTCAGCGCCTGGATCAGCGTCTTGTTGCCGGCGGCGAAGCCCATGCGCCACCCGGCCATCGAGTAGGTCTTGCTCATCGAGGTGAACTCGATGGCGATCTCGCGCGCGCCCGGCACCTGCAGCACCGACGGCGGCGGCACGCCGTCGAAGTAGATCTCCGCATAGGCGAGGTCCGACAGGATCCAGATGCCCTGGCGTTTGCAGAAATCGACGATCGCGGCATAGAAATCGAGATCGACGACCTGCGCCGTCGGGTTCGACGGATAGTTCAGCACCAGCGCCAGCGGCTTGGGCACCGCGTGCTGCACCGCGCGCTCGAGGGCGGGCAGGAATTCCTTGATCGACGTCGAGCCCGGTACCGGAATGTGGCGCACCGAGCCGCCGGCGATGATGAAGCCGTACGGGTGGATCGGATAGCTCGGGTTCGGCACCAGCACGGTGTCGCCCGGCGAGGTGATCGCCTGCGCAAGGTTCGCCAGGCCCTCCTTCGAGCCCAGGGTGACGATCACCTCGGTTTCGGGATCGAGGTCGACGTTGAAGCGGCGCTGGTAGTACGCCGCCTGCGCCTTGCGCAGGCCCGGGATGCCGCGCGAGGCAGAGTAGCCGTGGGCGCGCGGATTGGCGGCGGCTTCGGCGAGCTTGGCCACGATGTGCGGCGCGGTCGGCAGGTCGGGGTTGCCCATGCCGAGGTCGATCACGTCCTGGCCGACGCCACGCGCGCGCGCCTTCATGGCATTCACTTCCGCGAAGACGTAGGGCGGCAGGCGCTTCAGGCGGTGGAATTCAGAATCGTCCATTTGCTTGGTCCACTGTGCTTTGGCTTTGCTTGTCGGCAGGCGATCAGAGGTCGAGGAAAATCTCGGCTCGCCGGTTGGCGGCGATGCCGCGGGCGGTGTTCGTGGCGTAGAGCGGCTCGGCGTCCGAGGCCGCCTCGGCGACGATGGCGCTGCGCGGCACGCCGAGCGCCATGAGCTGGTTGGCGATGGCGAGCGCGCGGCGGCGCGAGACGTCGTAGTTGCCGCGCTCGATCTGGCCGGCCGACGCGCCGGTCACGTCCTGGTCGGCGTGCGCCACGACGCGCACCGTGCCGCCATTCTTCCTGGCGATCTGCGCCACCTTGCGCAGGATCTCGGAGTCGCGGCCGCCGAGGCCCGACGAGGCGCGACCGAACTGGATCACCGCGACCTGCAGCGGTCCACCCGGCGGGTTGGAGATGGCGCTGAACGGCACCGAGCCCGACTGCGCGCGGGCAATGTCGGCCTGCACGTTCACCGGCGGCGCGGGCGGCGGCGGCGCGAGGGGCGCAGCGGTTTCGACGACAACCGGCGGCGGTGGCACGGCCGGCACGACGGCCGGCGGGGCTACAGGCTCCGGCACGGGGACCGGCGGCGGCGCGGCGACGGCCACGTCGGTCGGCCGCGCGAAGCCCGGACGATCGGACGCCGAGGACGGTATCGAACTATCCCCTGCTCCCTGACGGGCAACAGTCACGGGCGGCGGCGGAGCGACCACCTGGGCCCTGGTCACGACGGGCTGCGACGGCGAAGGCTGGGTCTGCATGGCCGGCGCGCTTGCCGTTTCGATCGGCGCGCTGCGGCCCGGCGGCACCCAGCCCGCCGGCGGCTCGAAGGCCTTGTTCGGATCGACACGACGGGCCGGCGCCGAAGCGACGACGACCGGCGGCGCCGCGACTTGCGGCGGCTCGGCGGCGGCGGCGGTCGGCGGTGGCGCGATGCTCGCACTCGTCACGGGCGGCGATGGTGCAAGCGGCGGCGGTGGCGCGCTCGCAATCTCGACCGGCGGCGGCGCCACGGTCGCCGTCGATGCAGGCGGCAGTGTCGGAGCCGGCGTGTTCGCCGTCACGACCGGCGCACTGCGTCCCGGCGGCACCCAGCCCGGCGGCGGCTCGAAGGCCTTGTTGGGATCGGCCGGCCTGGTTGGCGCGGCGGCGACGACCGCCGATGCTGGCGTGGGCTCGGCGACAGGTGGAACCGCCGTCGTGGTCACAGGCGGCGAAGCGGGTGGCGGCGCGGCAGTCGCCGTCTCGACCGGCGGCGGAACGGCGGTCGTCGTCACGGCAGCCGGTGGCGGCACCGCGGCCTGCGTCACGGCGCTGGAAGAGGACGGCGGCGACTTGGCTGCTTGCGCCGTGGCATCCGCTGCCTTGCGTTCGGCGTCGAGGCGATCGGTTTCGACGCGGGCCTTGGCATCGCGGCTCGCGCTCTCCTTCGCCATCGCCTCCTGCTGTGCCTTCTGGCCGCCCTTGCCCGCGACGATCGAACCGATCTGCGGGCCGGTGCGCGTCTCGTCGATGGGGGCAACGCTGGAATCGTACTGGCGACCGGAGCTGGCCGACGGCAATCCGCTCGCTACGACGGCCTGGTCGGCGCCCGGGCGTATCTGCTTGCTGCTGACCGGCGTGTTGCCGTCGAACCAGTCGCAGCTCGTCAGGCCGGCCAGGAGAGCCATGGTCGAGACGCCGAGGAGCAGGCTGCCGCGCAGGCCGCCGCCGATCATGTCCCGATATCCCCGCATCTTTGCCATCCGCTCGTTCATTGGTGCCCTGACGCCCGCGCTTGTAGCGGACGGAAGGAGGAAATTGACCCGTCTCTTGTCGCAGCCTACCTAAGGAGAGCGCTTGACGCTGCCCCCGGAAGACCCACAAGCTCTCGTTGCCGGCACGCTGAAAATACCGCAAGAAACGGCGCAAAGCCAATGATTCGTAAGGGGAAACGCATGTCCGAGACATCTGCGCCCAATGGCCCGCCCCCGGTTTCGCCGCTGCTTTCGACCGCCGAATCCGAAAAGATGCAGGCAGCTTTCAAGGATATCGCCGAGCGCAGCCAGAAGCTGCTGCAGGGCTTCTCCGAGCGCTACCAGACCGACGGTCCCCAGACACCCGATCCACTCGGCCTCACCCAGACCTTCTTGGACTTCACGGCCAAGATGATGGCCGACCCTGGCAAGGTGGTGCAGGCCCAGATGGAGCTGTGGCAGCAGTACATGCGCCTGTGGCAGGTCACCACCCAGCGCATGATGGGCCAGAAGGTCGAAGCGGTCGCCGAACCGGCCAAGGGCGACAAGCGCTTCAACGACCCGGCGTGGAAGGAAGAGGTCGCCTTCGACTACCTGAAGCAGTCGTACCTGCTCACGGCGCGCTGGCTGCAGGGCACGGTGAAGGACGTCGACGGCGTCGACGCCAAGACCGCCCAGAAGGTCGAGTTCTACACGCGCCAGTTCGTGGACGCGATGTCGCCTTCCAACTTCGCCATGACCAACCCGCAGGTCGTGAAGGCCACCGTCGAAACCAGGGGCGAGAACCTGGTCAAGGGCCTGCAAAACCTGCTGACCGACCTCGAGCGCGGCAAGGGCAAGCTCGCCATCCGCCAGACCGACATGAACGCCTTCAAGGTCGGCGAGAACGTCGCCACCTCGCCCGGCAAGGTGGTCTACCAGAACAAGCTCATGCAGCTCATCCAGTACGCGCCGCGGACCGAAGAGGTCTACGCCATGCCGCTTCTGATCGTGCCGCCGTGGATCAACAAGTTCTACATCCTCGACCTCAAGCCCGAGAACTCGTTCATCAAGTGGGCGACCGAGGCGGGCTACACGGTGTTCGTGATCTCGTGGGTCAATCCCGACAAGGAGCTCACCAAGCTCGTGTTCGAGGACTACATGAAGCTCGGACCGCTCAGCGCGCTCGACGCGATCGAGAAAGCGACCGGCGAGAAGAAGGTCTCGGCGATCGGCTACTGCATCGGCGGCACGCTGATGGCCACGACCCTGGCCTACATGGCCGCGCGCGGCGACGACCGGATCGCGGCCTGCACCTTCTTCACCGCCCAGGTCGACTTCACCGAGCCGGGCGAATTAGGCGTCTTCATCGACGAGGGCCAGCTCACCGGCATCGAGGAGATGATGAGCAAGAAGGGCTATCTAGACGGCACCGAGATGGCCACGACCTTCAACATGCTGCGCGCCAACGACCTCATCTGGTCGTTCGTGGTGAACAACTACCTGATGGGCAAGGACCCCTTCCCCTTCGACCTGCTGTTCTGGAACGCCGACGCCACGCGCATGCCGGCGGCGATGCACGTCTACTACTTGCGCAACATGTACCAGAACAACCTGCTGGTGCGGCCCGGCGGCATCGTGCTCGACAACGTGCCGATCGATCTTCGCAAGGTGGCGATCCCGGTTTACCTGCAGGCCGGCAAGGACGACCACATCGCACCCGCCCGCTCGGTCTACAAGGCGACGCAGATCTTTACCGGCCCGGTGCGCTTCATGCTCGCGGGCTCGGGCCACATCGCCGGGGTCGTCAATCCGCCGCGGGCCAAGAAGTACCAGCACTGGCTGAACGACACGGCGAAGAACCCGCCGACCATGGCGGAGTGGCAGGCCGGCGCTACCGAATATCCCGGCTCGTGGTGGAACGACTGGGACAAGTGGCTGTCCGAGAAGTCCGGCGCCAAGGTTGCCGCGCGCGTGCCCGGCGAAGGCGGCCTGCCTGCGATCGAGGACGCACCGGGAAGCTACGTAAGGGTTCGCCTGATCGAGTAGCCGCCGGATTGGCTACTCGGCGAGCGCTTTGCTGAGGAGGCCCAGCGCATTGAGCGCGGGCGGGAAGCCCGAGATCGGTGCGGTCTGGATCACCGCCTCGATCACCTCGGTGCCGCTCAGCCCCATGTTGAGTGCCGACTGGCCGAACTTCTGGACCTGGCCCTCGAGCTTTAGAGAGGTGAAGGCCGCCACGGCCACCAGCGCGCGCTGGCGAAGATCGAGGCCAGGACGGAACCAAATCGCGCCATAGCCGTACTGGATGGCCAGCGGATAGAGCGCGCCGGTCACCGCGTTGCCGGGCGCGGCGTAGCCCTGGCCGGCACGATCGCCGTGCAGCTGCTCCATCAGCTTGCGCCCTCGGTCGCTCAAAACCTCCAGGGAGTCGCTTCCCTCCGGCTCCTCCGGCAGGGCGACCTGGCAGGCCGCGAACTCCGCAGCGGCCGCCTCGACAGCCTCTTCGGAGGCGGCGAAGCCGGCATAGATGCCGATCTGGATCAACACTTCGAGGATGGCGCGCGGTGGCAATCCGAGCCGGAGCGCCGCGCCGACGTGGTGTCGCAGCTTCGACAGGCGCTGCACGGCGGCGAGCGCCGCCAGCGCGCAGAGCATACGGTCTTCAAGCGCCAAGCCCGGCCGACTCCAGATCGCACCGTAGCTCGCTTCGACGTTGAGCATGCGCAGGAAGGCGGGCGCGCCATCGTCGTCGCCGAACAGGCGCTGGCGCATGGCCTCGCCTTGCTGCCGGAGCGCTGCACGGGTGGTCATGATCGGGATTTCCTTCTGGTGGCGGACTGCCGACGATCGAAGACGCGTCGGTTTGCGGCGTCAAGGTGCGATTGTCGGGCTGGCATTGCACCGCACGATGTCGCACGATGCCCCCACAGGGGGAGCAAACGAACCGATGGTGCACGGCACGCAAGACTCGATGCTGCGGACATGGTTGGCCGAGCAATATCCCGGCACCTACGCCGACGGGCGGCGCTGCGACGAGATTTGCTATCTCCAGTGCAAGCTGATCCTCAAGCCCGACCGCTTCACCTCGGCGCACGTCTTCCGCGAGTTCGCCGCGCTGGTCCAGCGCGCCGCCGAGAAGACCGGGGTCGGCTTCCGCAATACGCCGAAATCGCTGCAGCGGCCCGAGGTGCGCGAGGTGCTGTTCCTCGATACGGGCGCCTACCACCTCTACAACAACGCCTTCATCATGCGCCGCCGCATTCCCTATCAGGACGGCTTCCCGATCGACGACCCCGAGATCGTCTTCAAGTACCGCAGCGAGGACATGGCCAAGGCACAGACCCTCGACGTACGGCCGCGCATCGACGGCAAGTACAAGATCAAATTCAAGCTCGAGGTCATGCCGCTCCGGGAGCGGATCGGCGGGCTGCGCCGCCTGCTCTCGCACAACGTGGAATTCGGCCTCAGCCAGGCGCCGCAGGCGTCGCGCCTGGCGATGGCCTCGCTGGGCCGCATGACGATGGAGGATCTGGGCGGCATTTTCCCCGCCGTCACCGCCATCGCGATCGACGGCCCGGACGAGGTGTCGATGGTCAACCAGACCGTTGTCGAGGAGCTGATGCAGGATATTTGCGAGCTCTCCTTCCACCACCACACGGCGGCCACTGCCAACCTGGCATTGTGGCGCTCGCGCGGCGACCATCGCGGCTTCGTCGGCGAGTTCGCCTACCAGCTCCGCTTCAAGGGTCCCGACGACATCCGCGCCGAATCGCTGGCCGCCTGCGAGGCGTTCTTCCTCGAACTGCAGCAGATCGCCGCCGACTGGCTGGCGCTCACCAGCACCAAGACCGGCGCGGTCTACCGGTTGAAGGGCAACCCGCCGCAGGCCCACGAGTGAGCCTCGCGCCCGAGCTCCAGCGCATGACGCCGCCGCCGTCCCTGGGACGGCTGTTCTGGGTCTTCTTCGTGATGGGCGCCACCAGCATCGGCGGCGGCGTCGTTGGCTACCTGCGCTCGGGCCTCGTCGTGCGCCAGCGCTGGCTCGACGACGAGACCTTCGTCGAGCTGCTGTCGATCAGCCAGACCCTGCCGGGCCTCAACGCCACCAACATGTCGATCCTGGTCGGCGACCGGCTGCGCGGCACGCCGGGCGCGGTGCTGGCAGCGCTCGGCATGTGCCTGCCCGGTGCGGCGCTGATGACGGCCGCGGCGTTCGCCTACGGCGTCGGCGGCGACGACCCGCTGTCGCGCGCCTTCCTGCGCGCGATCGCTGCCGGCGCGGTGGGACTGATCCTGATGGTGATGTTCCAGCTCGGCGCCAAGGTGCTGGGCGAATTCGCCGACTATGTCTTCGTCGCCGTCACCGCGGCCCTGGTCGCGGGCTTCGGCGTGCCGGTGCCTTATGCGCTGATCGGCATTGGCGCGATCGCCATCTGGTGGCACCGGCCGCGCGCCAAGAAGAGCGACGACACATGAAGCAGCTCTTCGAAATCGGCGGCGTCTTCGCCTATCTCTCGCTGCTCACGGTCGGCGGTGGCATGGCGGCCTTCCCCGAGCTCAAGGATCTTACCGTCAACGTCCATCACTGGCTGACCTTTCCCGAGCTGATCCACTACTACAGCATCGGCCAGCTCGCGCCCGGCCCGAACATGATGATGGTCGCCTCGGTCGGCGCGCACGTCTCGGGCCTCGGTGGCGCCGCCGTCGCCCTGGTCGCCTTCATCCTGCCGACCGGCCTGCTCACGTTTGCCGTCGGCCGGCTGTGGAACCGCCTTGCCAATTGGGCGTGGCGTCCGGCGATCCAGCGCGGCCTGGGCTCGGTCGCGGTCGGCCTCGTGCTGGCGGGCGCGATCATCCTGGGTCGCGGCGCGCTGGTCTCGCCGTTCTACATCGCTCTGGCCGCCGTCGTGTTCGCGCTGCTGATGCTGACCAAGATCAACCCGGCTTGGCCGATCATCGCCTCGGGCGCGCTCGGGGTCGCCTTCTACCTGCTCTAGCCGCGATAGGTAACGGACTCGGCCTGGCTGTCGCGGAAGACCGTGACCTTGATCAGGCCTTCGGTCGCCGGCGCGAGCCGGCGCCAGATCCAGGCGGCGAGGTTCTCCATCGTCGCCGGCCCGAGGTCGGGCACGTCGTCCAGCATGTGATGGTCGAGCCCGTCGCGCGCCTCCGCCAGCGTGCGCTCGAGCAGGCCGAAGTCGACGACCATGCCGGTTTTGGCGTCGGCCTCGCCGCGCACCGTTACCTCCGCCCGATAAGAGTGACCGTGGATGCGCTTGCTCGCCTCGGTCGAGATGCTGCGGTCGAGCGTGTGCGAGGCGTCGAAGCGGAACGACTTGGTGAGTTCCCACATCAGCGGATACCGAGATGCTTGTGGGTCTGTGTGCTGAGCTGCCACTGCGGATGGGCCAGGCAATAGGCGATCGCACGCCGCGTGTTGTCGGCAACGTCGATGCCGTCCATCGGCTGCAGCGAGAAGCGCTCGAACGGCAAGCCGGCGAAATCCTCCGGCGGCAGCCCGGCCTGCGGATAGACGAGCTTCAGCTCTTGGCCGCAGCGGATCCTGAGCGGCTCGCGCGTCTTGGGGCTGACGCAAATCCAGTCGATGCCGGCCGGCGCCTCGACGGTGCCATTGGTTTCGAGCGCAATCTCGAAGCCCCGCGCGTGCAGCGCGTCGATCAGCGCCGTGTCGAGTTGGAGGAGCGGCTCGCCGCCGGTCAGCACAGTGAAGCGGTGCGCCTCCGGTCCTTCCCATGCCGCCGCGATCGTGTCGGCCAGCGCTTCGGCCGAGGCGTATCGGCCGCCCAGGGTGCCGTCCATGCCGACAAAATCGGTGTCGCAGAAGCGGCACTGCGCGGTCGCACGATCCTCCTCGCGGCCGGACCACAGGTTGCAGCCGGCGAAGCGGCAGAACACGGCCGCGCGCCCCGCCTGGGCACCCTCGCCCTGCAGCGTCTTGAAGATTTCCTTCACCGCGTAGCTCACTCGGCCGCCTTCTGTTCGCTCCCGCGATAGGAGCGCGCGAGCTCGACATACTGCGCGGCGATACGCCTGAACGACTCGTAGTCCTTCTCGGTGAGGTCGCGCAGCTTCTGCGCCGGGTTGCCGGCCCACAGCTCGCCGCGGCGCACGATCTTGCGCGGCGTGACGACGGCACCGGCCGCGACCATGGCGCCGCTCTCGACGACGGCGCCGTCGAGCACCGTGGCGTTCATGCCGATGAAGGACTCGTCCTGCACTTCGCAGGCGTGCAGCAGCGCCATGTGACCGACCGTGACGTTGCGGCCGACCGTCGTCATGAGGCCGCGCGAGGCGATATGGACGACCGTGCCGTCCTGCAGGTTGGAGTTCTCGCCGACCCGAATGCCCGGCCCGTCGCCGCGCAGGATGCAGCCGAACCAGATGTTGGCGTTGGCCGCGATCTCGACGTCGCCGATCAGGGTCGCGTTGGGCGCGATGAAGGCCGAGGCAGCGACCTTGGGCACGAAACCCTTGAACGGAATGATGAGACCCGACATCGGACCTTCTCCCAAAACCCTCGGCACAAAAACGAAGGGCGCCACCGGGGCGCCCTTCGATACCGTGTTGCGACCCCGGCGCCTTAGCGCTTGGAGAACTGGAAGCGGCGACGCGCGCCGGCGCGGCCGTACTTCTTGCGCTCGACCACGCGGCTGTCGCGGGTGAGGAAGCCGCTCGCCTTGATCGGACCGCGCAGGCCGGGCTCGAATTTGGTGAGCGCCTGCGAGATGCCGTGGCGAACCGCGCCGGCCTGGCCCGACAGGCCGCCGCCGGAGACGGTGGCGACGACGTCGAACTGGCCGTTGCGCTGCGATACGTCGAACGGCTGCTGGATCATCATGCGCTGCGTGGGACGCGCGAAATAGATCGTCTGGTCGCGGCCGTTGATGGTGATCTTGCCGGTGCCGGGCTTGACCCACACGCGGGCGACGGCGTTCTTGCGCCGGCCGGTCGCGTAGGCGCGGCCCTGGGCGTCGATCTGCTTCTCGCGGGCCACCGCGGGCGTCTCGGCGCCGACAGGGGCCTTCTTCAGTTCGGCAAACGACGAAAGTTCAGTAGCCATCAGCCGATCCTCGAATTCTTCGGGTTCATCGCGGCAACATCCAGCTTCTCGGGCTGCTGCGCTTCCTGGTCGTGCTTCGGTCCGACATAGACACGCAGGTTCTTCATCTGCGCGCGGCCGAGCGGACCACGGGTGATCATGCGCTCGACGGCCTTGATCAGGACGCGCTCGGGGAAGCGGCCTTCGAGGCGCTTGCCCAGAGTCTCGCCCTTGATGCCGCCGGGATGACCGGTGTGCCAGTAGAACACTTCACGCTCGGCCTTGCGGCCGGTGAGGCGCACCTTCTCGGCATTGATGACGACGATGTTGTCCCCGCAATCGATATGCGGCGTGAACATCGGCTTGTGCTTGCCGCGCAGGCGCGAGGCGATGATCGAGGCAAGCCGGCCGAGCACCAGCCCTTCGGCGTCGATCAGCACCCACTTCTTCTGCACGTCGGCAGTCTTGATACTGGCAGTGCGGTGGCTAAGGGTTTCCATGGTTCTTTCTTTCGTGAGCGGGCGCTTATGCGGGCGTCACGCAGGCTTGTCAAATGTCCGGAAATAATCTCTTTAAATCAATGCGGTAGATATGTGGTATTATAATACCGCATCGCCAATGACTTGATTTAACTCCCGATTATCGCTTCGGCGGGATCGAATAGGTGAGCGTGACGTGCGCCACCGGATCGGGCTGGCCGTCGCTTCGGATGGTGAAGTCGCCGACCGCCAGCGACCGGCCGAGCTTCAGCAGCCGCCCCTCGCCGATCAGGTCGCCCATTGCCGGCTTGCGCATGAAATTGATGTTGAGGTTGGTCGTCACCGCCAGCGCCACCGGTCCGAGCTGGGCCAGGATCAGGAGATAGAAGCCGCAGTCGGCGAACCACATCAGGGTCGGACCGGACACCGTGCCACCTGGCCGCAGGTCCTGCTCGCGTGTCGGCAGGCGCAGCCGGATCGTGCTGGAATCGAGATGCTCGATGGCCATGCCGGCGCCGGCGGCCTGGGGGAATTCCTTCTGGAGGAAGACCATCAACTCGGCCGGAGTCATCGCCGGCATGACGCCCTCCCCTTCACGCGATACACTGCACTCATGTCAGCCGCCCCCAACGAACCCGTCCTGCTGCGCCGGGACGACGGCCCGGTCGCGATCCTCACGCTCAACCGGCCGTACGCCATGAACGCCCTCTCGGGCGAGCTTATAGACGCGCTTCAGCTGGAATTCGACAGGATCGGCAAGGACAAGTCCATCCGCTGCGTGATCCTCGAGGCCACCGGCCGCGCCTTCTCGACTGGCCACGACCTGCGCGAGGTCGCCGCCCGCCACGACTACGACTTCCATCACGACCTGCTCGTGCGCTGCTCGGCCATGATGCTGTCGATCAACCGCCTGCCCCAGCCGGTGATCGCCAAGGTCCAGGCAATCGCCACCGCCGCCGGCTGCCAGCTCGTCGCCGCCTGCGACCTCGCGGTCGCCTCGACCGCCGCCACCTTCGCCACCTCGGGCATCAACAACGGCCTGTTCTGCGGCACGCCGTCGGTCGCGGTCGGCCGCAACGTCGGCAAGAAGCGCGCGCTCGACATGCTGTTCACGGGCCAGGCGATCGACGCCGCCGCCGCCCTGCGCGACGGGCTGGTGAGCCGCGTCACGACGCCGGACAAATTGGACGCCGAGACGCTGGCCTTCGCCCGTCACATCGCCGAGCAGCCGCCGCAGCAGATCGCCGAGGGCAAGGCGATGTTCCATCGGCACATGGAAATGAACCTGCCCGAGGCCTACGCCTTTGCGACGGAATTTATGGCCGGCGCCATGCAGCGCGAGGATGCCCAGGCCGGCATCGACGCCTTCGTGAACAAGAAACCGAAGCCCGGGTGGAAAGGCCGCTGAAGCGCACTCTTCCGGTCGCGGCCCTTGGCGCCGCGCTTGTCCTCCTGTTCAGCGGACCGGCGCTCGCCGCCGACTGCACCAACAAGCCGACCGAACTCGACACCGCGATCTGCGGCAACCGCGAGCTGCTGCAGCTCGACCAGGAGATGGAGAAACTGATCGCGGGGGTGCCAAGCCACTACACCAGCAACGAGGGCCGCGAATACGCCACCATGGTCGCCGACCAGTTGCGCTGGCGCGAGGATCTGTGGCGGCAATGCGCGCCACTCACCGTCGCCTGCCTGGCGGCGAAACTTCACGCCCGCTACGACCACCTGAAGCCCGCCATTAATTCGTTGGCCGGCGAGCTCTACCTTCGCAAGGGCATCAAGATCGGCGGCCTGCCGCTCGAGATGCGCCCGGGCCCGAAGGGTGGCCTGTTCCTCGGCGACCGGCAGATCGCGACGCGGATCGAGCGCGTCGACGTAGTCGAACGCTACACCGACGACGCCGTCGATGCGCTCGCTTTCGTCGCCGACTTCGGCGGCAATGGCGCCAACTGCGCGCAATATCCCCTCTATATCGTCGCCGTGCGCCCGGGCCAGGCGCCGGACGTCGTGATCCTGCCCAACGTCGTCGGCGTGACCAAGGGTCGGCAAGCCTGCATCCCGCGCGCCGCGCGCATCGCCGACGGATTCTTCTTCGAGTACGAGGCTCGGCCGTGGACCGATGGCAAGGCCTTCGAGTGGATCGCCGGGAGCGGCGACCTCCAGCGCGGGCAGACCATCCGCTTCAAGCCGCGCGCCGGCACCCTCATGCGCGAGCTGTTGACGGCGAAGGACGGCACCAGGCGCCTCGACAACGAGCAGTTCTACGAGGCGCTGCGCCGGGGTGTGACCGTGCTCAACCTCGACTTCGCGCGGGCGGCGGAGGCGTTCTGGTTCTCGTGGGACCCCCCGTCCCGCCGCGGCGACTTCTTCCTGCTCGAGAGCTGCGCCGATCCGGGAAAGCAGGGAGTGTGCCTCGGCGACTTCGTCGGCAAGGCGGTCTACGAGCAACGGACCGACAAGCTCTACTTCGCCTTCTCGACCGCGGCCGCCCCACCGCCCTGCGCGCCCGCGAAGGGCCGCGATCCGATCGACAGCGCGCTGCGCGGCGTGCTGTTCTTTCCGCCACGATTCCGCTGGCCCGACGGCGCGCTGGCCAGCCTGCGCGACGCCTACTGCCGCAAGCTCAACTAGGGGCGCCCTACTGGCGCCAGTCGGTGGCGCCCTTCTTCTCGACCTGGCGCTTCAGCGCCTCGAAGTAGGTGACGCCGTAGTTCGGTTCGGAGCGGACCTGCTTCATGCGCTGGGCGGCGCGCTTGACGATCGAGTCGTCGATCAGAAGAGGCTCCTCGCCGAGCTGGCGCGAGATCAACTCGAGTTCGCAGGCGCGCTCCATCATGTAGAGGCCGCGCAGCGCGCCCGGCAGGGTCGGCGCCGCCGACAGCAGGCCATGGTTGTGCAGGATGACGTGGCTGCCCTTCTGGCAGCTCTTGCCGAGCTCTTCGCACTCCTCGACCGTCGCCGGCACGCCGTACTCGTGATAGACGATGTCGTCGATCACATGCAGCGCGTCCTGGCTGATCGGGCGCAGGCCCTTCTTCAGCAGCGAGACGCCGCCGCCGGCGCGCGTGTGGGTGTGCATCACGCAATTCACGTCCGGCCGCGCCTTGTAGACGCCGCTGTGGATAGTGAAGCCCGCGGCGTTGAAGCGGCCCTGGGTGCCGTAGATCTTCCCGTCGAGGTCCATCTTGATCAGGCTCGAGGCCGTGATCTCGTCGAACATCTCCTCGTAGTGGTTGATCAGGAAGCAGTCGGGCTCGCCCGGCACGCGCACCGACATGTGGGTGTCGATGAGATCGGTCCAGCCGAGGTCGTCGCAGATCCGGTAGAGGGCGGCGAGATCGCAACGCGCCTGCCACTCGGCGTCGGTCATACCGGCCTTGCCCTGCACAATGCTGTCCATAGCTCGCTCTCCCGAAATCGCTGAGGTCGAAGTCCCGGGGAAATTACCCCAACCCGCCCCGGGACGCGACCTGCGGTGCTGCGGACCCGCCCTGCGATTTCGGCATACGCCGCGCGGCGATGCCGGCTCGGCCTGCCTACTTGCCGGCCTTACTTGCCGGTCTTGGCCTTGAGGTCGCGGACCACCGCCAGCGTGTTCTCGACGTGCTTGTCGGGATTGCTGTCGGCGTAGGCGTAGACGATCTTGCCCTCGGACGAGATCACGTAGGAGATCCGGCTGGAGACGCCGAGCGAGCCGATACGGATCATCGAGGAATCGTAGGCACGGATCACCTTGAGGTCGGGATCGGCGGCGACCGGGAACTTGGCCGAGCATTCCTGCGTCGAGAACTTGTGCAGCGTGTCGATGTCGTCGGCCGACATGCCGATCAGCGTGGCGCCCGCCGCCGCGTAGCTCGCGGCGGCCTCGGCGAACTCGTGCGCCTCGGCCGTGCAGCCCTTGGTGAAGGCCTTGGGGAAAAAGTAGAGCACGACCGGCCCCTTCTTCAGTGCATTGGCCAGCGAAAAGGAGAATTCCTCGCCGCCCAGTGCCGCCTTGGCGGTGAAATCGGGCGCGGCATCGCCGGGCTTCAGCGCGGCGAGAGCCGGCGTTGCCAGAAGGCAGCCGAGCAACAGGGCCAGAACAGTGAGTGCGGCAGGTCGCTTCATGATCGTCTCCGCAAGTTGGGGATAGGAGGCGATCATAGCGGTGCGCGGCGCGACCGCGCTGTCACATCCCGGTGACTGCGTCAGCCCGCGTTCATGCCCTTCATGTAGGTCGAGGGCACGACGGTCTTCACCGACTGTGCACGTTTGGACAGCCAGTAGGCCTGCGCCGGCGGGACCGAGGCGAAATTCCTGTCGACGCCCAGCTTCTGCGCGGCATCCATCGGCCAGTTGGGGTTGTAGAGCAGCTCGCGCGCCAGCGCGATCAGGTCGGCGCGGCCGTCCTGCAGGATCTGCTCGGCCTGGTCGGCGTGCACGATCAGGCCGACGGCCATGCTCATGATGTCGGCGTCCTTCCGCAACCGCTCGGCGTACGGCACCTGATAGCCATAGGTCACCGGCCCCGCGCTCACCACCGGTGAGCCGCGCATGCCGCCCGAGCTGCAGTCGATCACGTCGACGCCTTTGGGCTTCAGGATCTTCGCCAACGCCACGCTCTGGTCGGGTCCCCAGCCGGCATCGTCCTCGACCGAGAAGCGCACGAACAGCGGCTTCGACACCGGCCAGTGCGCGCGCACGCTTTCCACCACTTCGATGGCAAAGCGCATGCGGTTGAGTTCGCTGCCGCCATACTCGTCATTGCGCGTGTTGGAGAACGGCGAGAGGAACTGGTGGATCAGGTAGCCGTGCGCCATGTGGAGATCGAGCACCTCGTAGCCGGCGGCGTGGGCGCGCCGCGCGCCCTGGCCCCAGCGCTCGACGACCTCGGCGATTTCCGCGCGCGTCAGCGCCCGCGGCGTCGGATCGGTCGCCGGTGCGTTCATCGCGCTCGACGAGACCAGCTCCCAGCCGTCCCAGTCCCAGACGTCGGGCGACTGCGTCAGTGGTGCGCCGCCCTCCCACGGCCGGAAGCGCCGCGCCTTGCGGCCGGAGTGGCCGAGCTGCAGGCCGGGCACCGAATCATGCAACTTGATGAAGTCGACGCAGCGCCGCAGGCCGGGAATATGGGCGTCGTCCCAGATGCCGAGGTCGCCCACGGTGCCGCAGCCGCGCCGCTCGACCTTGGTCGACTCCATGATTACCAGCCCGGCGCCGCCCGCGGCGTAGCGGCCGGCGTTCATCAGGTGCCAGTCGGTGGCGAAGCCCTTTTCCGCCGAATACTGGTGCATCGGCGCCACAACGACGCGATTCTTCAGTTTCACGTCGCGCAGGGAGATCGGTTCAAACAGCAGCGGCGCCATGTATAATCCCCTCATGCCGGCAATCGTTCACGACCGCTACGACGATCTTTATTTGCGCAAGATCCTGCGCGAGATGAAGTCTATCGCGATGGTCGGCCTTTCGGCCAATTGGAATCGCCCGAGCTTCTTTGCTGCGAAATACCTGCTCGACCGGGGCTACACGGTGATCCCGGTCAATCCCGCCGCGGCCGGCCAGGAGATCCTCGGCCAGAAGGTCTACGCCTCGCTCGACGACCTGCCGCAGAAAGTCGACATGGTCGACATCTTCCGCAATTCCGAGGCGGCCGGGCCGATCACCGACGAGGCGATCGAGCACGGCGCCAAGGTGGTGTGGATGCAGATCGGCGTGGTCAACGATGCCGCCGCCAAGCGCGCCGAGGCCGCCGGCCTCAAGGTGGTGATGAACCGCTGTCCCAAGATCGAGCACAGTCGACTGGCCGGCACGATCGAGTGGCACGGCATTGCCAGCGGCGTCATCACCAGCAAGAAGCGCGCACTCTAGGCCGGCGCATGAAATTCGGAATCTTCGACCACATGGACCGCGCGGGCGGCGATCTCGGCCGGCAATTCGACGACCGGCTGCGGCTGATCGAACTCTACGAGAAGAGCGGCTTCCACGCCTATCACCTGGCCGAGCACCACGCGACGCCGCTCGGCATGGCGCCCTCGCCCAGCGTCTTCCTCGCCGCCGCCGCCCAGCGCACGAAGACCTTGCGCTTCGGCCCGCTGGTCTACACGGTGAACCTCTATCATCCGCTGCGCCTGATCGACGAGATCTGCATGCTCGACCAGATGAGCGGCGGCCGGCTCGAGCTCGGCGTCGGTCGCGGCATCTCGCCCTACGAGGTCGGCTACTACGGTGTCGATCCGGCGACTGGCCCGGAGCGCTTCGCCGAGGCGCTTGAGGTCATTCTGAAAGGCCTCACCGAAAAGACTCTCAATCATGAGGGCACGTTCTTCTCTTTCAAGAACGTGCCGATGGAGATGGTGCCGGTGCAGCGGCCCTATCCGCCGCTGTGGTACGGCGCCAATTCGCTGGAGAGCGCCGATCGCCTGGCCAAGCAGGGCCTGAACGCAGTGGTCGGCATGAAGGCCGAGGGCGTCGGGCAATTCTCGGCGCGCTACCGCGCGGCGTGGAAGGCGCTCGGCCGCGCCGACCGCGACGTGCCGTTCATCGGCCTCAGCCGCCACATCGTGGTCGGCGACACCGACAAGGAAGCCCAGAGCGCCGCCAGGCGCGCCTTCGCGCTGTGGTACGACGCGCTGATCCACCTGTGGCGCGCCAACGGCGTCGGCCTGCCGCGCCAGATGATCCCGGCGGAGTTCGAGGCCGCCCTCGACGGCGGCTACATCGTCGCCGGTTCGGCCGCGACGGTGCGCGAGCGGTTGAAGCGCGACAACGACGTTGCCGGCATCAACTACTGCCTGTGTCGCCTGGCCTTCGGCGATCTCTCTTTCGATGAGTCGAAACGCTCGCTGGAATTGTTTGCCCGCGAGGTGATGCCCGCGCTTTAGCGCGCGCCCAGATCTCCGCGCTTTAGCGCGCGCTATGCATCACGGCGCAGGTATGCGTCATTGCGCGAGCGACTTCGGTGCGAGTTGTGTGTAAGATGAGACGGCAACCCTCTCTTATAAAAAAGAAAAATGAAATTCGGCATCTTCGACCACCTCGACCGCTCGGGGCCTGACGCCGAGCGCCAGTATGAAGAACGCCTGCGCCTGATCGAGCTCTACGAGTGGGCGGGCTTCCACGCCTATCACGTGGCCGAGCATCACGGCACGCCGCTCGGCATGGCGCCTTCGCCCGGCCTCTTCCTCTCCGCCGTCGCCCAGCGCACCACGACGCTCCGGTTTGGCCCGCTGGTCTATCCGCTCGGCCTCTATCATCCGCTGCGCCTGGCCGAAGAGATCTGCATGCTCGACCAGATGAGCGGCGGCCGGCTCGAACTGGGCGTCGGCCGCGGCGCCTCGCCCTACGAGGCGGCGTTCTTCGGCGTCGATCCCAAGACCACGGCCGAGCGTTTCGACGAGGTGCTGGCCATCGTGCTCAAGGGCCTCGTCACCGGCCGCCTCGACCACAAGGGCACGCATTTCACCTTCGACAACGTGCCGCTCGAGGTCTCCACCGTACAGCGACCGCATCCCCCGCTGTGGCACGCCACGCGCTCGCTCGAGAACGCGCCGCGGCTGGCCGGCGAAGGGTGCAACGTGGCGCTCAGCCTGCCGACCCGGGACGCCGCCGCCTTCTGCGATGCCTATCGCAAGGCGTGGGTGGCGCTCGAGCGCTCGCCGCAGGACATGCCGTTCCTCGGCAACACGCGCAACGTCGTGGTCGGCGACAACGACCGCGAGACGATCTCCATCGCCAGGCGCGCCTTCAAGGTCTGGTACGATTCACTTGTCCATCTCTGGCGCCTGCACGACCTCACGCTGCCCAACCAGATATTCCCGTCCGAATACGAGGACGCCGTAGCCGAGGGCTATGTCGTGGCGGGCTCGGCATCGCGGGTGCTCGAGCAGATGCGCGACGACATCGGCCGCACCGGCATCAACTACGCACTCTGCCGCTTCGCCTACGGCGACCTCTCGTTCGAGGAATCGGCGCGCTCGGTCCGCCTGTTCTCGCGCGAAGTGATGCCCGAGCTCAGCCCCGGCGAGGGCAACGTCGGCAACACCCGCATGCCCGCGAGCGTCGTCGACCGCATCGGCCACTACGGAAGCGAGGCGGGAGTCGACATCGCCTTTCCGTTCCGGTGACTTGACTTTAATTGCGTTATACGCAATAATTCCGCAACGGGGGACCCGGACCCATTCTACAAGCGCGGGGGTCACGGGAGACGCTGCACGGTGGGGCAGATCGAGCGTGGTGTGGGACCTGCTCCCGCCAGATTCCCGCTATTTTAATGGTTACTTCTCGTAACCCTTATATTTCTGCTTTTTAAAAGCGTCACTTTTCGGAACTGCCTTCTCTTTGGGGCTCCTCGCCCTCGGGTAGAGGGTGTTGCGCACGATCTTCGATGCCCGTTCTCCTGGCCTCTCCCCTAGCGGGCGAGAGGAATATGAGCCCAGACACGACAAAGCCGGCGATGGTGGGGCCACCGCCGGCTCCGTCAGGAAGGCAAAGTTCAGGTCGCCCGGGGAGATACAGCGACGAACCTCGTTAACCCCTCCCGAAACACTTTCATCAGCACCGGCTTGTTGGTCTTCTTCGCTTCCTTGAGCTGCGACGAAGCCTCCTGCGGGGTGCTGACCGCGGCGTGACCGACCTGCTGGAGCACGTCGCCCGCGCGCAGGCCCTGCTCCTCGGCCGGGCTGCCGGTCTCGACGCCGGCGATCAGCGCTCCCTTGATGCTGTCCTTGAGGCCGAGCTGCTGGCGGGCCTCCGGCGAGAGCGGTGCCAGGGAGACGCCGAACGACATCGGCTCCTTGGCTGCCTTGTCCTGGTCCTGGGTGTCGGCCTTGGCCTGGCGCTCGGCCTTGGCCGCCGAGTCGCCGAGCTTGGCCGGCAGCACCACGTCCTTGCCGTCGCGCAGGACGCCGATCTTCACCGTCGAGCCGGGCTCGGCCGCCGCGATCGTCCGAGTCAGGTCGCGCACCGTGTCGATCGACTTGCCGTCGACACTCTTGATGACGTCGCCCGACTGGATGCCGGCCTTGAGCGCGGCGCTGTTCGGTTCGACCTGGGCGACCAGAGCGCCGGAGGCCGAGCCGAGCGACAGGCTGCTCGCGATCTCATCCGTCACCGGCTGGATCTGAACTCCAAGCAGCCCGCGCTCGACCCGCCCATGTTCCTTCAACTGCGCGACCACCGGCTGGGCGATGCTGGCGGGAATGGCGAAGCCAAGCCCGATGCTGCCGCCGGTCGGCGAGAAGATCGCGGTGTTGATTCCGATGACCTTGCCGTCGAGATCGAACAACGGGCCGCCGGAGTTGCCGCGGTTGATCGCGGCGTCGGTCTGGATGTAGTCGTCGAACGGGCCCGACTGGATGTCGCGGCCGCGCGCCGACACGATGCCGGTCGTCACGGTGCCGCCCAGGCCGAACGGGTTGCCGACCGCCATCACCGACTGGCCGACGCGGATCTTGGTCGCGTCGCCGAACTCGACGTAGGGCAGCGCCTTGTCGGACTTCACCTTGAGCACGGCGAGGTCAGTCTTGGGGTCGGCGCCCAGCAGCTTGGCCGGGAACTTGCGGCCGTCCGCCAGGGTGACGGTGATCTTCTCGGCGTTGCCCGCCACGTGGTTGTTGGTGACGATGATGCCGGACGGATCGACGATGAAGCCGGTGCCCACGGCCTGCGCCTTGGGATGCGGCCGCTTCTGCATCTGGCCCTGCTGGCCGAAGCGCTCGGCGAACTGGCGCATGAACTCTTCCATCTGCGACTGGCTCGACTTGTCGCCGTTGTCGGACATGTGCATTTCGCTGTCGTCGCCGGCGTCGGCCTTCATGGTGACGGCGACGTTGACGACGGCCGGCGTCACCTTGGCGGCGAGGTCGGCGAAATCGTGGGTAGCCTCACCGGCGATGGCGGGGGGCGCCATCAGCATGGGGACGACAAGGGCGGGCGCCGTTAGCGCGGTGGTCAGCGCCAGCGCGGCCAGCAGCTTCTTGGTCTTGGTCATTGGAAACCTCCTGTTCAACTCGCAGGAGGTATATGGGCCCCGCCCCATGGCGCCCCCATGGCCGGAACATTGAATGTTTGTATAGTTGGAAGCGGGTTGCGCGGGGGCAAAAGGCCTGCAAAACAAGGGCTAGCGTGAAAATCCTGATCGTCGAGGACGACAAGCAGATCGCCGACTACGTCGCCAAGGGGCTGCGCGAGAAGGGCCATGTCGTCGATCGCGCGGACAACGGCCGCGACGGGCTCTACCTCGCCACGGGCGAACGCTACGAGGTGATGATCGTCGACCGCATGCTGCCGCACATGGACGGGCTGTCGCTGGTCAAGGCCGCGCGCGCCGCCGGTATGAAGACGCCGGTGCTGTTCCTCACCACGATGGGCGGCGTCGACGACCGCGTGGCCGGCCTCGAGGCCGGCGCCGACGATTATCTGGTGAAGCCGTTCGTGTTCGCCGAGCTGCTGGCACGGGTGAGCGCGCTCGCCCGCCGGCCGCCGATCGTGGAGACCACGCAGCTCCGCGTAGGCGACCTCGAGATCGACCTGCTGTCGCGCAACGTCGCGCGCGCCGGCAAGCGCATCGAGCTGCTGGCGCAGGAATTCAAGATCCTCGAGTACCTCGTGCGCCACGCCGGCGAGATCGTGACGCGCACCATGCTGCTGGAGAAGGTCTGGGACTTCCACTTCGATCCCAAGACCAACATCGTCGAGACGCACATCAGCCGCCTGCGCGCCAAGATCGACAAGGGCTTCGACAAGCCCCTGCTCCACACCGTCCGGGGAGCTGGCTATGTCATCCGCGCCACGGAGTAACATCCTCACCCGCATCCTGCGGTCGGCGAGCTTTCGCCTGACCCTGGGATATGCGGCCCTCTTCGTCGTGTCGGCGATCGTGCTGTTCGGCACGGTCTACCTCACCGCCACCTCGGCGATGCAGAGCGATATGCAGGCGGTGCTGCGCACCGAGGCATTCCAGCTGGCCGAGATCCATCGCCACTCGGGATTGCTGGGACTGGCCGAGCAGATGACGCGGCGCATGAACTTCCGCACGCGCGGTCCAATTTACTATCTCCTGCAGGGCCCGAGCCGGCAGGTCATGGTCGGCAACCTGCCCGGCATGCCGCCGGTCGACGGCGTGATCGACTTCGTACGCGACAGCGACAGCGAGGAGCCGGCCAACCCGCGCAGCAAGCTTACCGGCTTCGGCCTCACCCTGCCCGACGGCTCGTTCATCCTGGTGGCCCAGGACGCGAGCCGCCTGGTCGATATGCAACACGCCATCGAGAGCGCTTTCGCCTGGGCCGCCGGCGTCACACTGTTCCTGGCGACCGGCGGTGGCCTGCTGCTGAGCGGCAACTTCCTACGCCGCATCGACACGATCGGCCGCACCAGCCGCGCCATCATGGAGGGCGACCTTGCCGCGCGCATTCCCGTGCGTGGCACCAACGACGAGATCGACCAGCTCGTCGTCGGCCTCAATGCGATGCTCGACCGCATCCAGCACCTGATGGAGGGATTGCGCCAGGTCTCCAACGACATCGCCCACGACCTGCGCACGCCGCTCGGCCGCCTGCGCCAGCGCCTCGAGGATGCGCGCGAGCACGCCACCACCACGACGGAGTATGCCGCTGCCGCCGACGACGCGATCGGCGAGGCCGACGTGCTGCTCGAGACCTTCTCCGCCCTGCTGCGCATCGCCCAGATCGAGGCCGGCGCGCAGAAGAGCGGCTTTGGCGACGTCGACCTCTCGGCCCTAGCGCGCAGCATCGGCGAGGCCTACGGGCCGGCCGCCGAGGACTCCCAGCATCGCCTCGCGCTCGACATCGCCGACGGCGTGGCCACGCAGGGCGACCGGCAGTTGCTGGCGCAGATGATCTCGAACCTGGTAGAGAACGCGTTGCGCCACACGCCGGCGGGATCGACCGTGTCGCTCGCCGTCGCGCCCACGCCATCCGGCGGGCTGCAGATCGTCGTCGCCGACAACGGTCCCGGCATTCCCGAGGCCGAGCGCGAGCGGGTGTTCGGCCGCTTCTACCGCCTCGACAGCAGCCGCACGACGGCCGGCAGCGGGCTTGGCCTCGCGCTCGTGAAGGCGATCGCCGCCCTGCACGGACTCGCGATCAAGCTCGAGGACAACAAGCCCGGCCTGCGGATCGTCCTGGCCAGATGATCGTCCCGCCCTGGCTCTGGATACCGCTCACGATCTTCGCCGCCGCCGCCCAGACAGTACGCAACACCGCGCAGCGGCGGCTGACCGACGATCTCGGCACCCTCGGCGCCACACTGGTGCGCTTCCTCTACGGCCTGCCGCTGCTGGCGCTGTGGCTGTGCTGTTTGCTGGCGCTTCCCGCGTTTCGCGCCCCTGCCCTCACCCCGGCCTTTGCCGGCTGGGTGCTGATCGCCGCACTCAGCCAGATGGCGGGGACAGCGCTGCTGTTGCGCGCCATGACCGCGCGCAGCTTCGCCATCGGTCTCGTCTACTCCAAGAGCGAAGTCATCCAGGTGGCGCTGTTCTCGGTCGTGTTCCTGGGCGAGCGTCTGTCGCTCGTGACCGCACTGGCGATCGTCGTCGCCACGCTGGGCGTCGTGCTGCTGTCGCCGCGCGGCAAGGTTGCCGGACGAGGCTGGGCCGATCCGGCTGCGCTGTTCGGGCTGGCCGCCGGAACGGCCTTCGCCATTTCCGTGGTCGGCTATCGCGGCGCCAACCTGGCGCTCGCCACCGACCCGTTCCTGGCTGCGGCCGAGACGCTGTTCTGGAGCCAGCTACTGCAGACGCTGCTGCTGGGCGCCTGGCTGCTGCTGCGCACGCCGTCGGTCGTGCTGGGCGCGTTCCGCGAATGGCGGCTGTCGCTGTTCGCCGGCGGCGCCGGCGCGGCAGCGTCTCTGGCCAACGTGACGGCGCTGGCTCTCGAACCGGCCTCGCACGTGCGCACGCTCATTTTGATCGAGGTGCTGTTCACCTACATCGTCTCGATGCGGGTCTTTCGCGAGGCGATCAGCCGGCGCGAGCTGGCCGGCATCGCGCTGGCGGTTTTGGGTGTCGGTGCGATTGTCGTCACCTCGGCCTGAGGTCAGGATGGAGCCATGACACTTCTTGCATACGTCGGCAGCTACACCACGCCGGGCCGCGACGGCCGCGGCAACGGCATCAACGTCTACGCCGTCGATCGCCGCACCGGCGCATTCCGCCACGTCCAGCACCTGGGCGGGCTGGAGAACCCATCGTTCCTGGCGCTCAACGGCGACCGGACGAGACTTTATTCCGTGCACGGCGATCGCAGCGAAGCGACCTCGTACACGATCGATCCGAAGACCGGCCACATCGCCGTGCTCAATCGCCAGTCGACCGGCGGTTACAATCCGGTGCATCTCGCCTTCGACGCCACCGGACGGCGGCTCGTGATCGCGAACTACACGTCGGACTCCATGTGCGTGCTGCCGGTGAAACGCGACGGGTCGCTCGGGCAATACACGACGCTCAGCGCCGTCGGCGGCGAGCTCGGGCCGCACAAGGTCCAGCAGCGCGGCATCTATCCGCATCACACGCCCCTCGATCCGACGGGGAAGTTCTTCTATGTGCCGTGCAAGGGCGGCGACTGCGTGATCGCCTACCGGCTGGGCGACCGCGGCCGGATCGCGGTCGAGGCGGCACGCGTGCCGGCGCGCCCGGGCGCGGGTCCGCGCCACATCGCCTTCCATCCGCGCCGGGCGCTGGCCTATGTGATCAACGAACTGGACTCGACGCTCACGACCTATCGCCAGGACCGCCGCAGCGGTGCGCTGACGCCGTTGCATGTCGTGCGCTCGACACCGGACGACTTCACCGCCTACTCGACCGGCGCGGAGATCGCCGTCGATCGCGCCGGGCGCACGCTCTATATGTCCAATCGCGGTCACGACAGCATCGGCGTGTTCGCGATCGATCCGGCTACGGGCACGCTGAAGCCCCGGCAGTGGGTGCCAACGCACGGCGGCACGCCGCGCTTCTTCGCCCTCGATCCGGCGGAGCGCTTCCTCTACATCGCCAACCAGGACGGCCACACGATCGTTACCTACAAGGTCGGACGCGACGGCCGGCTGTCGCCGACGCGCCTCAGGGTCCGGGTCGGCAGCCCGGCCTGCATCGTCTTCCGTGGAGTATCCTCATGAGCAACAAGCAGTACGGTTTCGAGACGCTCTCGATCCACGCCGGCGCCGCGCCCGATCCCACGACCGGCGCGCGCGCGCTGCCGATCTACCAGACCACGGCCTACGTCTTCGATGACGCCGACCACGCCGCGGCGCTGTTCAACCTGCAGACCGTGGGCTTCATCTACTCGCGCCTGACCAATCCCACCAACGCCGCCCTCGAGGCCCGGCTGGCGACGATCGAGGGCGGCCGCGGCTGCACCGTGACGGCGTCCGGCCATTCCGCCCAGGTGCTGGCGCTGTTCCCGCTGATGGTGCCGGGCGCGGAGGTGGTCGCCTCCTCGCGGCTCTACGGCGGCTCGCTGCAGCAGATGAAGAACACCTATCCGAAGTTCGGCTGGAAGGCCGCGATCGTCGACGCCGACACGCCCGACAACTTCAAGCGCGCGCTCAGCGACAACACCAAGGCCTTCTTCATCGAGAGCCTGGCCAATCCGGGCGGCGTGATCAGCGACCTCGAGCCGATCGCGCGCATCGCCGAGGACGCGGGCGTGCCGCTGATCGTCGACAACACGCTGGCGACGCCCTTCCTGTGCAAGCCGATCGACTTCGGCGCGACGCTGGTACTTCACTCGACCACCAAGTTTCTGAGCGGCACCGGCACATCGATGGGCGGCGCAGTGATCGACTCGGGCAAGTTCGACTGGAGCCGCGGCGGGAAATTCCCGAGCCTCGCCGGCCCGGAACCGGCCTACCACGGGCTCAACTTCTTCGAGACGTTCGGCGACATGGCCTACACGTTCCACAGCCATGCCGTGGGCCTGCGCGACCTCGGGCCGACGCAGGCGCCGTTCAACGCCTGGCTGACGATGCTGGGAGTCGAGACGCTCGGCCTGCGCATGGAGCGCCACTGCGCCAACGCGCTCGAGGTCGCGCGCTACCTCGAAAAGCACAGCGCCGTCGCCTGGGTGAACTACGCCGGCCTGCCGTCGAACAAATATCACCTGCTGATGAAGAAGTACCTACCCAAGGGCGCGGGCTCGGTGTTCACCTTCGGCGTCAAGGGCGGCTACGGCGTCGGCGTGAAGATCGTCGACTCCGTCGACCTGTTCAGCCACGTGGCCAACATCGGCGACGCCAAGAGCCTGATCATCCACCCCGCCTCGACGACCCACCGCCAACTCACCGACGAGCAGCGGGTGGCCGCCGGCGCCGGCCCCGACGTGATCCGCCTGTCGATAGGGCTCGAAACGGCTGCGGACATCATCGCCGATCTGGAGCAAGCTTTGGAAAAGGCGGCGTCGTAGGGAAGAAATGCTGAGCAAGGCCGACAACGAATTCCTGACTCAAAGCGGCGCCGGCACGCCGATGGGCGCGCTGCTGCGCCGTTTCTGGATGCCGGCGTTGCTCTCGGAGGAGCTGCCCGAGCGCGATGGCCCGCCGAAGAAGATCAAGGTGATGGGCGAGGAGCTGCTCGCCTTCCGCGACACGAACGGAAAGGTCGGCATCGTCGAGCCACACTGTCCGCATCGCGGCGCCAATCTCTATCACGGACGCAACGAGGACTGCGGCCTGCGCTGTGCGTTCCATGGCTGGAAGTTCGATGTCGACGGCAACTGCGTCGACCTGCCGACCTCGCCGCCGGAGTCGACCTACAGGGACACGATCAAGCTGCTGGCCTACCCCACGCGCGAATGGGCCGACATGATCTGGGTCTACATGGGCCCGCGCGATAACGTGCCGGAGCTGCCGCAGCTCGAGATGGGTCTGGTGCCGGCCGGCCACCGTTACGTCTCCAAGAAGTGGCAGGACTGCAACTGGATTCAGAGCGTCGAGGGCGCATTGGACACCGCGCACTTCTCCTTCCTCCACGCCGTGCTCTCCAAGGACGAGGCCAAGGCGCGCGCGGCGCTGGCCAAGGCCGCGATCGCCGATCAATCGACGCCCGACGACCGCATCCGCTGGATCCATAACGACTGCCGGCCGAAGTTCACCGTGCTCGGCCACGATGCCGGCCTGCTGATCGGCGCGGCGCGCAAGACCGACGGGACCGACCTCTACTGGCGCATCTCGCAGTTCCTGATGCCCAACCACGCCTACACGCCGACCGCCTTTCCCGGCGAGATCTACTACGGCCAGTGCTGGGTGCCGGTCGGCGACCGTTCGTGCTGGATCTACACTTACTGCTGGCAGCCCGATCGGCCCTTCACCAACGTCGAACGGGCGAAGTTCGACGGCGGCTTCAACGTCCATGCCGAGAGCGACGACGACTACGTGCCGCTGCGCAATCCGCGCAACGAGTACCTGATGGATCGGACGGTACAGAAACACGACACCTTCACCGGCATCGAGGGCGTGAGCGAGCAGGACGCCGCGATCCAGGACAGCATGGGCACGATCGCCGACCGCACGAAGGAGCACCTTGGGCCGACCGATGTGGGCGTCGTAGAGTTCCGCAAGCTGCTGATGGGCGCCGCCCGGGCGCTCGGCGCCGGCACGGCGCCCATGGCCGCGACGTCGCCAAGGCGCTACGCCGTGCGCGCCGGCGGCGCGGTGGCCGCACCGAACAAGCCGCTGGAGATCGTGATGAGCGAGCGCTTCGGCCACGACCGCGGCTATGTCGGTGACAAATACGGGCTGGGGAACTGATGCTGAGCAAGGCCGACAACGAATTCCTGACTCAAAGCGGCGCCGGCACGCCGATGGGCGCGCTGCTGCGCCGTTTCTGGATGCCGGCGTTGCTCTCGGAGGAGCTGCCCGAGCGCGATGGCCCGCCGAAGAAGATCAAGGTGATGGGCGAGGAGCTGCTCGCCTTCCGCGACACGAACGGAAAGGTCGGCATCGTCGAGCCACACTGTCCGCATCGCGGCGCCAATCTCTATCACGGACGCAACGAGGACTGCGGCCTGCGCTGTGCGTTCCATGGCTGGAAGTTCGATGTCGACGGCAACTGCGTCGACCTGCCGACCTCGCCGCCGGAGTCGACCTACAGGGACACGATCAAGCTGCTGGCCTACCCCACGCGCGGATGGGGCGACGTGATCTGGGTCTACATGGGGCCGCAGGACAAGATGCCGGAGCTGCCGCAGCTCGAGATGGGTCTGGTGCCGGCCGGCCACCGCTACGTCTCCAAGAAGTGGCAGGACTGCAACTGGGTGCAGAGCCTCGAGGGCGGCATCGACACTGCGCACTTCTCGTTCCTGCATGCCGTACCGTCGAAGGACGAGGCCAAGAAGCGCGAGATCTACGGCCGCTCTGCCGCACTCGGCGACCAGTCCAAGCCCGACGACCGCATCCGCTGGGTGACCGACGATCCGCGGCCGAAGTTCAGCATCATCGGCCACGACGCGGGGCTGGTGATCGGCGGCGCGCGCAAGACCGACGGGCCCGACCTCTACTGGCGCATCGCGCAGTTCCTGATGCCCAATCACGCCTTCGCGCCGGCGGCCTTCCCCGGCGAGATCCAGTACGGCCAGGCCTGGGTCCCCATCGACGACACGACGTGCTGGATCTACACCTACAGCTGGCTGGCTGAGCGGCCGCTCAGCAACGCCGAGCGCATCAAGTTCGCCGGCGGCTTCGGCGTGCACAGCCAGGTCGACGGCGACTACCGGCCGCTACGCAACAAGGACAACGACTATTTGATCGACCGCTCGCTGCAGAAGGAGCTGAGCTTCACCGGCATCGCCGGCGTCAGCGAGCAAGACTGTGCGATCCAGGACAGTCAGGGCGCGGTCCAGGATCGCACCCGCGAGCATCTCGGCCCGACCGATGTCGGCATCGTGGAGTTTCGCAAGCTGGTCATGGGGACCGCCCGCGCGCTCGGCCAGGGCCAGGAGCCGAAGGCCACGACCGCGCCGTCGAAGTACGCCGTGCGTTCGGGCGGCTGGGTCGCCGGCCCGGACAAGTCTCTGGCCACCGTGATGACGGAGCGCTTCGGCCATCCGCACGGCTACGTCGGCGCCGAGTATGGACTTGGCGATTGAGCCTGCTAACGTCGCCACGCCAAATTCCGGGAGACCTCACGTGACCGTCAAGATCTATGGACCCGCCGCCTCGCGCGCCGCCCGCGCGCTGTGGATCGTGCACGAACTCGGCATCCCGTTCGAGCATGTCGCGATGGAGATGAAGGACCTCAAGGGCGCCGACTATCTCAAGATCAATCCCAACGGCAAGGTGCCGACCCTGGTCGACGGCGACTTCAAGCTGTTCGAGTCGATGGCGATCAACCTCTACCTCGCCGCCAAGCACAACAAGGACGGCTTCATGCCGGCCTCGCTCGAGGACCAGGCGCTGTGCAACCAGTGGAGCTTCTGGGGCATGACCGAGGTCGAAAAGCCGCTGCTCACGATCCTGATCGACATGTTCATGACCGCGCCGGACAAGCGCAAGCCGGACGCCGTGGCCGAGTCGCAGAAGGCCCTGCCCAAACCGTTCGCCGTGCTGAACGGGGCGCTGCAGGGACGCGATTACCTGCTCGGTTCGACCTTCACCGTGGCCGACCTCAACCTGGCGTCGATCTGCAGCTGGGCGCGGCCGATCAAGTTCGACTTCACGCCTTTCCCCAATGTTGGCGCCTGGCTCGACCGCTGCCTGACGCGGCCGGCCTACAAGGCGGCGCGCGGGACCAAGTAACCCTGTTGCGGCAACCCGGCCGAAGCGCTACACGCGCTTCTCCGGTCGGGGCGTAGCGCAGCCTGGTAGCGCATCAGTCTGGGGGACTGGGGGTCGCAGGTTCAAATCCTGTCGCCCCGACCAACTTCATCCCCCTCTCCAGAGCCAGCTCTATGAACGCTCGGCGCGCGCTCATTTTCATCTCTGCACCGTCACGCTCGACGTGCTGGCACTGGGCTTCATGATCCCGGTCCTGCCCCAGCTCATCCTGGGCTTCCTGAGCGGCGACACCGCCTCGGCGGCCGAAGCGATGGGCGCGTTCGCCACGGCCTGGGGGCTGATGCAGTTCCTGTTCTCGCCGCTGCTCGGCGCCGTGTCGGACCGCGACGGCCGGCGGCCGGTGATCCTGATCTCGTGTCTGGGCTTGGCCTCGACTATGTCTTCATGGCAGTGGCGCCCTCGCTCGGCCTGCTGTTCGTCGGCCGCATGATCTCTGGCATCACCTCGGCCACCATCGGAACCGCCTTCGCCGACATCGCCGAGGTGACGCCGCCCGGCGACCGCGCCAAGGCCTTCGGTACGGTGGGTGTCGCTTTCGGCGTCGGCTTCGTGATCGGCCCGGCCGCCGGTGGCCTGCTGGGCAGCTTCGACCCGCGCCTGCCATTCTGGTGCTCGGCCGCGGCGTGCCTGGCCAACGCGGCCTTCGGCTGGTTCGCGCTGCCCGAGTCGCTGCCGCCGGAGCGACGCATGGCCTTTGCGTGGCGCCGCGCCAACCCGCTGGGCGCATTCAAGCTGCTCACCCGCCATGTCGAGCTGTGAGGCCTGTCCGTCGCCAATTTCCTCTGCCAGTTCGCGCACCAGGTGCTGCCGTCAGTGTTCGTCCTCTACGCCGGTTATCGCTACGGCTGGGGCGAGGGCATGGTCGGCCTGACCCCGGCCGCGGTCGGCGTCTGCTCGGCGATCGTCCAGGGCGGGTTGGTCGGGCCCATCGTCGCGCGCGTGGGCGAGCGCTAGACCATGATGGCCGGGTTGCTGGCCGGGGCGCTCGGCATGGCGATCTACGGATTGGCGCCCAGGGGACCCGTGTTCTGGATCGGCCTGCCGGTCATGGCGCTGTGGGGTCTGGCGGGTCCGGCCTCGCAGGGCCTGATGACTCGCCTGGTCAGCCCGTCCGAACAGGGTCGGCTCCAAGGCGCCGGGGCCTCGCTCACCAGCCTGAGCGGCCTGCTGGGCCCGGGCGTGTTCGCCGCGACCTCTTCGCCTATTGCCTGTCGTCGATGCCCAGCGCGCCGTGGCTGCTGGCCGCCGGTCGTGGCCTTCCTGGTTACGAGGCCTCGGCCACCCGGCGTCCCGCAGGCGTGAGCTTGCAGACCAGCCAGTCCGGCTTCAATGGATTGTTGAACCAAGGTTCGGCCCAGCCCTCGGCCAGGCAGCGTCGCACGATATCGTCGGCCACGACTTGGCCGTCGAGATCGAACAGCGGCAGCTTCCCGCCGGCCTGGGACAACCCTCGGCGCAGGTAAAGAAGCTGACCCATGGTTGGGAGAACATCCTCCAATCCATTGTCATTCAACGGAAATAGATTAAATTCGCGCGCTTTCTGGCGCACGCTCTCGCGATCAGCAAACACGGCGACGTCCCCCTATGACGATACCGGTGCAGTAAGCCCCTCGCCAAGAAAGATACGCCGATCTGTAAAAAAAACAAGAAAATCAGATGGTTATCGCCTTTTCCTGCGACAACCACCCGATCTGGTGGGTGAAAACCCGGAAGCCGACCAACCCTTGAGGCGGTCGCTTCTTGACGTTGTCTAGTTTTGGGCCTTGAGCGTCGAACGGAGCTGCGTCAGTGCCTGCTCGAGGTCCTCGAGCACGGTTTCGATCTCCCGGCGCTTGTGCAGGTCCAGCAGGGCCGCTCGCGGCGTCGTAGTGGACGGCTGCGGGCCGGTGCGTGGCAACGGCTGGCGGTTGGGCGAGGTCATCGCCTCGGCGCGCGCCGACACGATGCGCAGGCTCTCCAGGGCACTCTCCGCGGCGATGTCGAGCCGCTGCGCCGGCAGGCGGCCGCGACCCTCCTTCAAGAGGCGCTGGACGCCCTTGATGGTGTAGCCGTCGTCGTAGAGCAGCGTACGGATGCGGCGCAGGAGGTCGATGTCCTCCGGCCGGTAATAACGCCGGCCACCACCGCGCTTCAGCGGGCGGACCTGCGTGAACTTGCTTTCCCAGAACCGCAGCACGTGCTGCGGCACATCCAATTCGGTCGCAACTTCGCTGATCGTGCGAAACGCCTGCGCCGACTTCTCAACCCGTCGTTCGACGGTCTGAACAGACACGGCCATGACTGACCCCCCAGTCTAGTCTTCCCCAATTACCCCTTAGCGACTTCGACGGACGCCCCGTTAATCAATGATTTAAGGACGTTCGACGCGCGAAAGACGAGCACCCGGCGCGGCAGGATTGGAACCTCCTGCCCCGTCTTCGGATTTCGGCCGACACGCTGGCCCTTGTCGCGAACCGTGAAGCTCCCGAACGAGGAGATCTTCACCGACTCGCCACGAGCCAATGCCTCCACGACTTCGGCGAGGATCGTCTCGACGAGATCGCTGGACTCATTGCGAGACAGTCCCACTTCTTGGAACACGGACTCGCTCAGATCGGCACGCGTGATAGTCCGGCCTTCCATCCGGTAGCACCCTTTCCTTCCCCCAGTTAATCCATAACGTAAGGTCGGAAAGCGGTCAATATCAGGAGGATAGAGCCAAGACTTGAATCGGCGTCTGTTCTTGCCCCGTTCAGGGCAATTTTGTATCAGCCGCCTTCTGCTACCAGCGGATGAGCGAGGCGCCCCAGGCCAGGCCGCCGCCGATGCCTTCCAGAAGGGTCAGATCGCCCTTTTTGATGCGTCCGTCCTTCACCGCGGTGTCGAGCGCCAGGGGAATGGAGGCTGCCGACGTATTGGCGTGCCGGTCCACGGTGACCACCACCTTCTCGGCTGGCAGGCCAAGCTTGCGTCCGGTGCTGTCGAGGATCCGCTTGTTGGCTTGGTGCGGGACCAGCCAGTCGACGTCCTTGACTTCGAGGCCGGCCTTGCCCAGCACCTCGCCCACTACGGCCGCCATGTTGATCACGGCGTGCTTGAAGACTTCCTTGCCCTCCATGCGGAGGAAGCCGGTGGTCCGGGTCGTCGATGGCCCGCCGTCGACATAGAGGATGTCGTGCTGGCGGCCGTCGGAATGGAGCGCGTTGGCCAGCACGCCACGGTCGGCCGAGGTGCCCGTGCCCTGCTCGCCCTTGAGCACTATGGCGCCGGCCCCATCGCCGAACAGCACGCAGGTACCGCGATCGTTCCAGTCGAGGATGCGCGAGAAGGTCTCCGCGCCGATCACCAGCGCGGTCCCGGCCAAGCCGTTCTTGATCAGGCTGTCGGCCACCGAAACGCCGTAGACGAAGCCCGCGCACACTGCCTGCAGGTCGAAGGCGGCACCCTTGGTCATGCCGAGTGCCCTCTGCACCACCGTTGCCGTCGCGGGAAAAGTTTCGTCGGGCGTCGCCGTCGCCAGCACGATCAGGTCGAGGTCGGAGCCCGAGAGGCCGGCGTGGGCCAACGCGCGCTCGGCGGCCTTGATCGCCAGATGCGAGGTGAATTCACCGTCGGCCGCGATATGACGCTGCTTGATGCCGGTGCGCTGCTGGATCCACTCGTCGGAGGTTTCCATCGTCTTGGCCAGTTCGTCGTTGGTGACGATTCTCTCCGGCAGATAGGCACCACATCCCTGAACGACAGACCTGATCACGTAGCGCCTCCGGTTGCCTGAAGCGCCTCGGACGCTTCGGCGGCCGAGGTGACCCGCTTCAACTTGGCGAGGCCCTCGACGAGTTTATTCCTGTATTCGTAACGCACCATGTCGACGGCCACGCCGATCGCATAGGCAAATCCCAGGTCGTCGGTACCGCCGTGGCTCTTTACGCACACTCCGTCGAGGCCCAGAAAGACGCCGCCGTTGTAGCGACGCGGATCGACGCGCTTGCTGAACTTTACCCAGGCTCCCGCCGCGAACAGATAGCCGATCTTGGCGAAGGTCGAGGTCCGAAACACGTCGCGCACGAAGCCGGTGTAGAGCTTGGCCGTGCCCTCGATCGACTTCAGTGCGATATTACCCGTGAAGCCGTCGGTGACCACGACATCGACCACGCCGGAGCCGATGTCGTTGCCCTCGATGAAGCCGTGGAAGGAGACCGGCGACTCCTCGCGGCGCAGCCACCCCGCCGCCTGGCGCACTTCCTCATGGCCTTTCAATTCTTCCGACCCGACGTTCAGCAGCCCGACCTTGGGCGCGTCGAGACCCATCAGGACCTGGGCGAAGACGCTGCCCATGACGGCGAACTCGGCGAGATTGCCGGCGTCGCATTCGATATTGGCGCCAAGGTCGAGCATCACCGATTCGCCACGCGTCGTCGGCACGAACGACGCCAGCGCCGGCCGGTCCGCGCCCTCGAGCATGCGCATGGAAAACATCGAGATGGCGAGCAGCGCGCCGGTGTTGCCGGCGGAGACGACGGAGTCGGCTCGGCCCTGCCCTGCAGCCTCGCAGGCCAGCCACATGCTCGACTTGCGGCGCCGGCGCAATGCGTAGGACGGCTTGTCGTCGGCCAGCACGGCATCCTCGGCCGGCACGATCTCGAGCACTTGGGCCAAGCCCTTGCGCTTGTCGACCAATGGTTTCAGCTTCGCCGGATCGCCGAACAGCAGGAAGGTCGTGCCAGGATAGCGTTCGCGCGCAATGTCGGCGCCGTTCACGACGACACCCGGCGCATGATCGCCGCCCATGCCGTCGAGCGCGAGAACGACCTTGCCCGCGCTCACCGACGCGCTCCGGTGCTTACTTCTCGGCCGACGCGCCGTCGGCCAGAACCGGCATGTCCTCGCGGTAGTAGCCGCAATGCGAGCAAACCATGTGCGGCCGCTTCAGCTCGCCGCAGTTCTTGCATTCGATATAGGCCATCGGCGCGATGGCGTGGTGCGAGCGACGCATGTTGCGACGCGACTTGGAAACTTTCTTCTTCGGAACTGCCATGACACGATCTCCACGACGACGGCGGCGCCGGCCCACGAGACGGGCGCCTGCCCCCAGAAAAACTGCAGCCGCGCTTATCGGCGCGGCGGGCCGACCTCTCTAGCCAAAACCTCCCGCCACCGCAACAATTTAGCGTCCACGGCGAGGTTTGTCTCTGAGCGCCGCCAGACCGGCGAAAGGATGCCTCCGCGGGTCGGGTTTGGCCGGCCGGTCACTGGCTTTTCCGCTGTTTCGAGGCTTGGGCAGCACATCTTCCAGGGTCACGCCGGGGCGCCGAGGGTAGGGATCGGCTGCCAACGAGAGCTGCTCGGCAACGATTTCGCCGACATCGAGCATGTTTCCCGACAGCGGCTCGGGCGCGTCGGCCAGCGCGCTCAGCACTGCCTCGCCGCTCTCGGGATCCCGTTCGTCGGTCAGATCCTGCTTGAAGACGATACGGAAGCCTTCATCGAGTTCCTGCGTCACTGGTTCGAGGCTCAGGATGCAGGCCTGGATGATCTTGCCGCGCAGGCGGCCCTCGACGACGACCTGCCCGCCTACGCGTTTTTCGACCGATACTCGGGCCGAAAACACCGGCAATCCGAGGAAACCGAAGCGTTTGGCCAGCGCTGCCCGCTCGCTGTCGCTGGCACCAATCTCCAGTGCCGATCCGCCCGGTCCCAGACGATCAAGGTCGACCATCCGCTCGATCTCGGATTTCTCTTTGTTTACAGCTGCTAGAGACATCTTCTCGCTATTTCGCTAAATCGCTCCGTGAGGTGCCGGCCAACCGCTCTACCAATTGCCGTACATGGGCCTCCAGTCGCTCGACAGCACCGCCCTCGGCAGGCGGCCTACCGCCGTAGGCGTTGCGACGCAAGACCTCCGCCAGCGGCGCCGGACCGCCGTCCAGCGCCTCGCGATAGGCGAGCGCCCTTCCGTGAAAGCCCTCGGCCATGATCTTGATGCGCCGGCCGACTCCCAGATCCTGGACGCCGATTTCGCGCAGGGTGAGGTCGAGGTGGTGGAACATCACGTCGAAGAAGGCCTGCGCCAGTGCCTCGCCATCGGGCTCGCAACGCAGGCGATCGATCACCAGGGCAGCATGCAGGGCCAGCGAATCGAAGCGACCGTCGAGCGTGTCGGGGATGCCGCAGCGTTCGAACAGTTCCGGTGCGCGCGCCCATTCGCCGGTTTTCCGGTACACGGCGGCGGCAAATTCATCCTCGGGCTTCTTGCGGCGGAACACGGCGTCTCTCCCTGACGTGCGGCGCCCTTGGTTGACCGGGCGACGGCGTCACGACATGTTGTGCACCCTCTTTCTCCAGAACCCAAGAACCGTCCATGCGTCGCACAGTCCCGCTTCTTCTTGCCGCTGGAGCCCTGTTGGCCCCGCTCGCGCTCGCCGCGTGCGACACCATCGTCGACCAGCGCGGCTTTGCGGCGACGCCGGGTTCCATCGACAAGATCGAGATCGGCACACAGAGCCGCGAGGACGTCGTCCGCCTGATCGGCTCGCCGTCGGCGGTCGCCACGTTCAATCCGAACATCTGGTACTACATCAGCCAGAAACAGGAGGTCTTCGCCTTCCTGAAGCCGAAGATCACCGAGCAGAAGGTGATGCAGCTCTCCTTCGCCGACTCCGGCCGCCTGCAGGCGATAAAGAAGTACGACCTCGAGGACGCCGAGAACATCACCATGGTCTCGCGCATCACGCCGACGGTCGGCAAGGGGCTGACGGTCCTCGAGCAGATCATGGGCAACGTCGGCCGCTTCGCCGCGCCCGGCGGCGCCACCCAGGGCGGCCCGATCGGCGCTCCGACCGGCGGCACCCAGTAATCGCGCTCCGCCGAATCGCGGCCACGGCGGCAGGCACAGCAAAAAGCCCCGGTGTTTCCACCGGGGCTTTTCGTTTGTGGCAGTTGCCTCCGCTCAGCGCGCGAGCACGGCGAGCAGTAGCAGAGCCACGATGTTGGTGATCTTGATCATCGGGTTCACGGCCGGGCCCGACGTATCCTTGTACGGGTCGCCGACAGTGTCACCGGTCACCGCCGCCTTGTGGGCGTCGGATCCCTTGCCGCCGAAGTGGCCTTCCTCGATGTACTTCTTGGCGTTGTCCCAGGCACCACCGCCCGCCGTCATCGAGATGGCGACGAAGATTCCGGTGACGATCACGCCGAGCAGCATGGCGCCGACCGCGGCGAAGGCGTCGGCCTTGCCGCCGATCCACGAGATCACGAAGTACAGCACGATCGGCGACAGTACCGGCAGCAGCGACGGGATCATCATCTCCTTGATCGCGGCCTTGGTGAGCATGTCGACGGCGCGGCCGTAGTCCGGACGATCCGTGCCCTGCATGATGCCAGGCTTTTCCTTGAACTGGCGACGGACTTCCTCGACCACCGCCTGGGCCGCACGGCCGACCGCCAGCATCGACATGCCGCCGAACAGGTACGGCAGACCGCCGCCGATCAACAGGCCGACGACCACGTACGGGTTCTCCAGGGAGAAGTTGACGGCCTTGATGCCGAGCTTGCCCTGCGAGATGAAGTACGTGAGGTCGGAGGTATAGGCCGCGAACAGCACCAACGCGCCAAGGCCGGCCGACGCGATAGCGTAGCCCTTGGTGACGGCCTTGGTGGTGTTGCCGACGGCGTCGAGCGCGTCGGTGTTCTTGCGTACTTCCTTCGGCAGGCCCGCCATTTCGGCAATGCCGCCGGCATTGTCGGTGACCGGGCCGTAGGCGTCGAGCGCAACGACCATGCCCGCGAGCGCCAGCATGGCGGTCGTGGCGATGGCGATGCCGAACAGGCCCGCGAACACGTAGCAGATCACGATGCCGGCGCAGATCAGCAGGGCCGGCATGGCGGTCGCTTCCATCGACATCGCAAGACCTGCGATGACGTTGGTGCCGTGGCCGGTGACCGAAGCCTGGGCCACCGCCTTCACCGGCCGATAGTCCGTACCGGTGTAGTACTCGGTGATCCACACGATCAGGCCGGTGATGGCCAAGCCGACCAGCGAGCAATAGAACAGTGACATGCCGGTGAACGACTTGTCGCCCACGGTCATGACGGTGCCCATGCCGACCAGGCGGTCGGTGACCAGCCAGATGGCCGGGATCGACAGCACGGCGGCCACGATCACGCCCTTGTACATCGCCCACATGATGCCGCCGTCGGAACCCAGCTTCACGAAGTAGGTGCCGATGATCGAGGTGATGATGCACGCGCCGCCGATGGCCAGCGGGAACACCATCAGGGTCATCACGAGCGCGGGATTGGCGGCGAAGAAGATCGACGACAGGACCATCGTGGCGACCATCGTCACCGCGTAGGTCTCGAACAGGTCGGCGGCCATGCCGGCGCAGTCGCCGACGTTGTCGCCCACGTTATCGGCGATGGTGGCCGGGTTGCGGGGGTCATCTTCCGGGATACCCGCTTCGACCTTACCAACCATGTCGCCGCCGACGTCCGCACCCTTGGTGAAGATGCCGCCGCCGAGACGGGCGAAGATCGAGATCAGCGAGGCGCCGAAGCCGAGCGACACGAGCGCGTCGATCATTTCGCGGCTGCCTGGGGGAATGCCCATCTTTAGCAGCACGGCGAAGTAGCCGGTGACGCCCAGCAGAGCGAGGCCGGCCACCAGCATGCCGGTGACGGCACCCGCCTTGAAAGCAAGGTCGAGGCCCTGGCCGAGGCTCTTCTGCGCGGCGACCGCCGTGCGGACGTTGGCCCGCACCGACACGTTCATGCCGATGAAGCCGGTCGCGCCCGAAAGCACCGCGCCGATCAGGAAGCCGCCGGCGGCGAGCTTGCCCAGAAGGATGAAGAGCAGCACGAGGACGACAACGCCCACGATGCCGATGGTGGTGTACTGGCGGCGCAGGTAAGCGGCCGCACCCTCCTGAATCGCCTGAGCGATTTCCTGCATGCGCGGCGTACCGGCATCGGCGGCCATGACCCGCGATGCGGTGATCACGCCATAGAGTACGGCGATCACGCCGCAAGCCATGACGGCCCAAAGTACGGTAGACATCGTTTTCTAACCTATTGTTTTTATGGCATTTTCAGCCCGTCGCGCGCCGAAGCGAAAGATCTCCCCCAACGCGAGGCGGGCGGAAAATGACAGAACGCATGGTTCTCCGCAACACCGGGTAGTGGGCCAAATCCCCATCCCCGCAAGCGGTTGGGCTCAGGCCCGGGCGGGATGACGCAGCCGGAAGACGCCGATGACCACGAGCGCGATGCACACCAGGACGAAGGCGACGTAGTTCAATTCGGCCCAGCCCCTCACCTCCAGCACCACGCTCGCCATCAGGCTCGACGTCGCGGTGGTGCCGAACACCATGAAGTCGTTGAAGGCCTGCGCCTTGCCTCGTTCGGCCGGCCGGTAGGTCGTGGTGAGCAGCGTCGTGGCGCCGACGAACAGGAAATTCCAGCCGACGCCGTTCAGCCCGAGGGCGCCGCGGAAGTGCCACTCCGTCGTGCCAAGCAGCGCGATCGCCACGCCGCCGATCAGCAAGCCGATGCCCGCCGTCATGACATTGAAGATGCCGAAGCGCTGGATCAGGTGGCCGGTGAAGAAGGCCGGCACGAACATGCCCATGACGTGAACGAAGATCGTCACCGGCGCCTCGGACTTGTCGAGGCCGCACTGCACGATGGCCAGCGGCGACGCCGCCATGACGAAAGACATGACTCCGAAGGCGATCATCGAGCCGGCGGCGGCCACCATGTAAGCCGGCTGCGTCACGATCTGGAGCAGCGGCCGCTGCGGACCGGCCGAATCCTCGGCCTTCACCACCGGGAACTCGATGAAGCTCAGGACAATGAAGACAAGGATATGGATGCCGATGACCGCCACGAAGCTCGCCTGGAAGGTCGGCAGCCAGAGATCGGGCGTCCAGCGCGCCAAGGTCGGGCCGACGATGCCCGCCAGGATGCCGCCCGCCGTCACGTAGGAAATCGCCTGGGCGCGGAACGCCGGCGGCGCCAGCTCGACGGCGGCGAAGCGATAGAGCTGCATGTTGGCGATAGCGAAGCCCAGGATCAGGCCGCCGCAGCACATCACCGCGAAACTCCCCAGGCCGATGCCGAGCGCGGCGCACGAGGATCCGACCATGCCCATCACCGAGCCGGTACGGAAGCCGAACCGGCGGCCGCGACGCATCATGAGTAGCGACGCCGGGAACACCGAGAGCATGACACCCACGTGCTGCATGGTGACCGGCAGGTTGGCCCACACGCGCATGTCGGGCGAAATGATGGTGAGCACGGCCAGCGCCGAAGACGCGAACATCAGCGTGTTGCTGCTCTGCGTCAGCGCCTGGCACAACGCCAGGAGCGCAATGTTGCGCAGCGAGCGCTTCGGCATGCCGGCGACAGCCGACGGCATTTCGTCGATTTTGAGTGAACCGTCCATTGGGCGCGCACTCTAGTCGCGGGCCATGAGGCTCACCACCCCTAGAAGTGGACATAGCCTTTGCGCGGCATGCGTGCCTCTCGACCGCCGATGGTGAGGTCGACGCCTTGGCCGCGGCGGAATTCGCCGATTTGCGTCAGCTTCACGCCCGTGGCGCGCGCCGCTGCCTGTAGTGCAGCGCGCGCGGCGGGCGGCACGGCGATCACGAGTTCATAATCGTCGCCGCCACCCAACACATGCGCCCACAGGGCGGGCCTCGCCTCGACGAGGCCGCGCGCGGCACGCGACAGCGGCACACTGCTGCGCTCGATATGGACGGCCAGGCGCGAGGCTTCGGCGATATGCCCCGAGTCGGCCAGCAAGCCGTCGGACACATCGGCCGCCGCCGTCGCGATGCCGACCAGACGCGGCCCCAGGGTCGTGCGCGGCTGTGGCAGTCGGTAACGACGTTCGAGCGACGCCGACTTGAACCGCCCCTGCGCCGCCAGCAGGCCGAGGGCGGCGTCGCCGATGGTGCCGCTCACCCAGAGCTCGTCGCCCGCGCGGGCACCGGTGCGGCCAAGACCCTTGCGGCGTGCCACGCGGCCGAAGGCGGTGATGCTGATCGTGGTCGGGCCCGGCGTCATTGTCGTGTCACCGCCCGACAGCACGACGCCGTAGCGCCGCTGATCGGCGGCGAGCCCCCGTGCAAAGCCCGCGATCCAGCGCTCGGTCCAGTTGGGCTGCAGCGATAGCGCGAGCTGATACATGAACGGCACGGTGCCGCCCGCGGCAAGATCGGACAGGCAGACGCGCAGCGCCTTGGCGGCCACCGTCGACGGCCTCTCGTCGGTCAGGAAATGGACACCCGACACGATCGTGTCGGTCTTGATCGCAAGATCGTGGCGCGGGTCGGTCTCGAGGAAGGCGTTGTCGTTCCTGAGGCCGCTCGCGCCCTTGAAGCCCCTGGTCAGCGGCGCGAAATAACGGGCGATCAGTTCGAACTCACCGATCCGTCCCCGGCGCGCCACGGCCCGCTACCGGGCGAGATCGGCCGCGCGCGCCTGGCGCGCCACGCGATCGAGCACCGAATTGACGAAAGTCGCCTCGCGCTGATCGTAGAAGGCATGGGCGATCTCGACATACTCGTTGATCGCCACCCTGGGCGGCACGTCCTTGCGGTGCAGCAGCTCGTAGGCCCCGGCCAGCAGGATCGCACGAACCAGGCGATCGACCCGGGCCCAGGTCCAGTCCTCGGCGAGCGCGCCCGATACGGTCAGCTCGAGCTCTTCCTTGTGGGCCGCCGTGCCCTCGACGACATCGCGGAACAGCGGCTTGTCGGCGTCGCGGCGCATGCCGCCCTCACCCGTCTCGCCCGTACGCACGTTCAGGAACTGGTCGACGATCGCGGCGGGCTCGTCCTGCCCTTCCTGCCATTGGTAGAGCGCCTGGACCGCGGCCAGCCGGGCGGCTTGGCGTCGGCTCGGCGCCGCTTTCGGTGCATCGCTCATTTTTTCCGCCAGCGGCGGCCGAGCGCCACCATGGCCAGGCAGGCGTGCGCGGCATCGCCACCCTTGTCGCCGCGGTCGATGGCGGCACGCGCCCAAGCCTGGTCGGAATTGTTCACGGTCACGATGCCATAGCCGATGGCGAGCTTGTGGCCGACCGAAAGATCCATAAGCGCCCGCGCACTCTCGCCGCAGACATAGTCGTAGTGGGTGGTCTCCCCGCGGATGACGCAGCCCAACGCCACGTAACCGTCGTAGCGCCGGCCTTTCTTCGCCGCCGCCAGCGCGATGGCCCCGGGGATCTCGAACGCGCCGGGCACGTTGAGACGCTCGGACTTGGCGCCGCTGCGCGCGATCTCGCGTTCGGCACCGGCGATCAGCGCATCAGCGACCTCGGGGTAGTAATGCGACTCCACGATCAGGATGCGTGCGCCCTTGACGCCGGCGACGGCGGGCCGCGTCGTCGGGTTTTCCGTCCGTGTCGACATAGCTAGCGCGCCATCACTTCTGGGAAGATCGGCCGGGCACCGGCTTCTGGCTGGTGATCTTCAGGCCGAAGCCCTCGAGGCCGACGACGCTCTTCTTGCTGTTGGAGAGCAGCACCATCTCCTTGACGCCAAGGTCGATCAGGATCTGGGCACCGACGCCGTAATCGCGCAACTCGCCGCCCGAGGCCTCGACCGCCTCGCCGCTGCGGCGGCGGTAGTCGTTCAGCATGATGGTGAGCGGCTCGCGGATCAGCACGATGACACCACGGCCCTCTTTCGAAATCTCCTGCATGGAGGCTTCGATCTCGCCGCCGCGGCCGTGCTCGCGCTGGCCGAGCGCGTCGGTGAAGATGTTGACGGCGTGCATGCGCACCATGACCGGGCCGCCCGTCGCCGGGTCGCCCTTCACCAGTGCGATGTGCTGCGCCATCGTCACCTTGTTCAAGTAAACGACGCAACGGAATTCGCCGCCGTAGATGCTGTTGAACGTGTTTTCGCTGAGGCGCCGCACGATCGAGTCGTAGCGCCGGCGATAGGCGATCAGGTCGGAGATCGTGCCGATCTTGAGCGCGTGGCGCTGCGCGAAGGTGATGAGGTCGTTGCGGCGCGCCATCGAGCCGTCGTCGTTCATGATCTCACAGATCACGCCGGCCGGTATGAGCCCGGCGAGACGCGCCAGATCGACCGCGGCCTCGGTGTGGCCGGTGCGCTCGAGCGTGCCGCCGTCGCGCGCGACCAGGGGGAAGACATGGCCCGGCGTCACGATGTCCTGCGGTCCGCACGACGAGTCGATGGCGACGGCGACGGTGCGCGCGCGATCGGCGGCGGAGATGCCGGTGGTCACGCCCTCGCGCGCCTCGATCGACACGGTGAAGGCGGTCTGGTGGCGGGTGCCGTTGTGCTGGGCCATCAGCGGCAGGCCGAGCTGCTCGACCCGCTCGCGGGTCAGCGCAAGGCAGATCAGGCCGCGCGCGTGCTTGGCCATGAAGTTGATCGCCTCGGGCGTGGCGCATTGTGCCGGAATCACGAGGTCGCCCTCGTTCTCCCGATCCTCGTCATCGACGAGAATGAACATCCGGCCCTTGCGGGCCTCCTCGATGATGTCCTCGGCTGCGGCCTTCACTTCCGAGAAAGTGACCCGCCAGGCGTCCTTTTCGAGCGCGCTCATGATTTTTCGTGCTCCAACAGTCGTGCAACGTAACGCGCGAGCATATCGACCTCAAGGTTGACCCTGTGCCCCACTTTGGCCTGCCCCAGGGTCGTGACCGCCTGGGTGTGTGATATCACGTTCACGCCGAAACGGTTGCCATCGACTTCGTTGACCGTCAACGAGATGCCGTCGACCGCGACCGAGCCTTTGGACGCCACGAAGCGCGCCAGGTCGGGGGGCGCCTCGAAGACGAAGCGCACGCTGCCGCCCTCGGGGGTCATCGACACGATCTTGCCCACGCCGTCGACATGGCCATAGACTAGGTGGCCGCCCAGCTCGTCGCCGAGCTTCAGCGACAGCTCGAGGTTGAGGCGGGTGCCCTCTTTCCAGTCGCCGAGATGGGTCTTGTCGAGCGTCTCGCCCGAGGCCTCGACTGCAAACCAGTCGACCCCCTTCTCGATCACCGTCAGGCAGCAGCCGGAATGGGCGATCGAGGCGCCAATCGGCACCGGCTTCAGGTCGTGTTTGGTCTGGACCACGAAGCGGCGATCACCCTTCTGGCCGCCCGGGGTGACCGAGACGATCCTGCCGACGTCGGAGACGATACCGGTGAACATGCCTTGTTACCTAGGAGGCCCTTCGCCAGGTTTCCAGCGTGTCGTTGCCTACGATCCGGGTCGACAGCAGGCTGAACCGGGGCGCGAAATCGAGCTTATCGAGCTCCAAAGCAGCGACCGCAGAGCGGCTGTCAGCCCCCATCAGGAGGCCGGCGCGGTAGACGCTCAGCCGGTCGATCAGGCCCGCCTTCAGGAAAGCCGCCGCGATCGTCCCGCCGCCCTCCACCAAGACGCTGGTCAGCCCGCGCTTGCCGAGTTCCCGCGCCGCGGCCGTCACGTCGACGCGGCCCTCGCGGGCCGCCACCCGGACAATCTCGACGCCGGCTTCGCGCAGTAGATGCTCGCGCGGCGGCTCGACCTCGGTGCAGACGAGCCAGAGCGGCGTCTGGCGTGCCGAGCGAACCAGACGCGATTCCAGCGCCAGCCGTGCCTTCGAGTCGACCACGATGCGCACCGGCGAATAGCGCTCGAGGCCTGGCAGCCGGCAGGTCAGGTCGGGATCGTCAGCCGCCACCGTGCTGGCGCCGACCAGGATCGCATCGTGCGTGGCGCGCAGGCGGTGTCCGTCGGCACGCGCCGCGGGCCCGGTGATCCATTTGCTTTGGCCCTGCGCGGTCGCCGTATGGCCGTCGAGGGACGTGGCGATCTTCAGATGAAAGAGCGGCCGGCCATCGCGCGCGCGTAGCAGGAAGCCGGCGTTGATCTCGGCGGCCTGGGCCGCACCCTCGCCGACCTCCACCGCTATGCCCGCCGCCTCGAGCCTGGCGTGGCCGCGGCCATCAACCTTGGGATCGGGATCGCGCATTGCGGAGACGACCCGCGTCACGCCCGCCGCGATCAGCGCGTCGGCGCAGGGTGACGATCGGCCGTGGTGCGAGCAGGGTTCGAGCGTCACATAGGCCGTGGCGCCTTTCAGCGATCCGGTCGCATGGGCGATCGCATCGGCCTCGCCGTGCGGGCGGCCGCCGTCCTGCGTACGGCCGCGCGCCAGCACACGGCCGTCGCCGACGATGACGCAGCCGACGGCGGGATTGGGCCAGGTGCGCCCGAGCGACCGGCGCGCCAGCGCGAGCGCGGCGCGCATCATCGCTTCAGTCCTTCAGGTTCGCGGTCTCGGCGAGATCGGAGATGAACTCCTCGAAGTCCCGGGCCTCGCGGAAATTGCGATAGACCGAGGCGAACCGCACATAGGCCACCGGATCGAGCGCGCGCAGCGCGTCCATCACCAGTTCGCCGATCTGCGTCGAAGGAATCTCGCTCTCGCCCGAACTCTCGAGGCGGCGCACGATGCCGTTGACCACGCGCTCGACCCGCTCGGGATCGACCGGGCGCTTGCGCACCGCGACCGAGATCGAGCGCTGGAGCTTGTCGCGGTCGAACTGCACGCGCTGGCCGTTCTTCTTGACCACGGTGAGTTCGCGCAGCTGCACGCGCTCGAAGGTGGTGAAGCGCGAGCCGCACGACGGGCAATAGCGCCGCCGCCGGATCGCCGAATTGTCGTCGGTCGGCCGCGAGTCCTTAACCTGGGTATCCTCGTGGCCGCAGAATGGACAGCGCATCTCGTCCCCCCGTTATTTCCTTGGCACCCGATCAGCCGCGATAGATCGGGAAGCGTTCGCACAGGGCGCGGACCTTGCCGCGCACCTGGGCTTCGACCTGGGCGTCGCCGTCCGGGCCGTTCTTGGCGATACCGTCGAGCACGTCGGCGATCAGGTGGCCGATCTGCCGGAACTCGGCGACGCCAAAGCCGCGCGTCGTGCCGGCCGGCGAACCGAGCCGCACGCCCGAGGTGATCGTGTACTTCTCCGGGTCGCCCGGAATGCTGTTCTTGTTGGCGGTGATGCCGGCGCGGTCGAGCACCTTCTCGGCCGATACGCCGGTCGCCTTCTTCGGTCGCAGGTCGACCAGCATGACGTGGCTGTCGGTGCCCCCGGAGATGATCTTGAGGCCGCGCTCGGTGAGCGCCGCAGCGAGCGCGCGGGCGTTGTCGATCGTGTTCTGCGCGTAGCTCCTGAACTCGGGACGCAGCGCCTCGCCCAGCGCCACTGCTTTGGCGGCGATGATGTGCATCAGCGGCCCGCCCTGCAGGCCGGGGAACACCGCGGAGTTGATCTTTTTTCCGATGTCGGCGTCGTTCGACAGGATCATGCCCCCGCGCGGACCGCGCAGGGTCTTGTGGGTCGTGGTGGTGACGACATGCGCATGCGGTAGCGGGCTGGGATACACCCCGCCGGCGATGAGGCCGGCATAATGCGCCATGTCGACCATAAAGAAGGCGCCGACCTCGTCCGCGACCTTGCGGAAGCGCGCCCAGTCGATCTGGCGCGAATAGGCCGAGGCGCCGGCGATGATCAGCTTCGGCTTCTCGCGGCGGGCGACTTCTTCCATCTGCTCGTAGTCGATCAGGTGGGTGTCGGGTTTCACACCGTAGGACGTGACCCTGAACCACTTGCCGGACTGGTTGGCCGGCGAGCCGTGCGTCAGGTGTCCGCCCTGGTCGAGCGCCATGCCGAGGAACGTGTCGCCGGGCTTCAGCAGCGCCATGAACACGGCCTGGTTGGCCTGCGCGCCGGAGTGCGGCTGAACGTTGGCGAACGAGCAGTTGAACAGCTTGCAGGCGCGCTCGATTGCGAGCTGCTCGGCCTTGTCGACCTCCTCGCAGCCGCCGTAGTAGCGCCGGCCGGGATAGCCCTCGGCATATTTGTTGGTGAGCACCGAGCCCGCCGCCTCGAGCACTGCGCGCGAGACGATGTTCTCCGACGCGATCAGCTCGATCTGCTGGCGCTGGCGGCGCAGTTCGCCCTTCACCACGGCGTCGATCGCCGGATCGGCCTCGGCGAGGCTCTTGGTGAACATCGGCAGGGGCATGTCCTGCGACTTGAGGGCGGCCTGACTCATTTCAACTAGACCTCTACGAGAGCTTTGCGACACGGCTGGCATGACGCCCGCCTTCGAACTTGGTTGCGAGGAACACCTTGAGCGCCTCGCGGGCGACCTCGATGCCGGTCAGCCGCTGGCCGAAGGCCACGACGTTGGCGTCGTTGTGCTCGCGCGCCAGGCGGGCGGAGGTCGCGTCGTGCGCCAGCACTGCCCGCACCTTGGGGTTCCGGTTGGCGGCGATCGAGATGCCAATGCCCGACCCGCAAACCAGCACGCCACGCTCCACCTTGCCGGCGGAGATCGCGTCGCCCATCGCCTTGCCGAAGTCCGGATAGTCGACGGACGCGGTGGAATCGGTGCCGAGATCGAGCACGGCGTACCCTGCTTCCTCGAGGTCGCGCTTCAGAAGTTCCTTGAGGTCGAAGCCGGCGTGATCCGACGCGACCGCGATCGTGGCCCCCGCCATTCGCCGACCGTTCCCCTCTAGCTGTTGATCCTTCGGATACCATATCCGGGGCCGCGGTGTCACGGTCCCCCAAAATCATGGGAAGCGACCCACAAGACGCTGATACACAAAAGAAAAAGGGCCCGGCGCACCGGACCCTTTCGCCAATCTGTCGCGCCTACTTGGTCGCGGGGAACGACTTGCCGTCCTTCCAGACGTAGATGTCGTAGACCGGGTTCTTGATGTCGCCCTTCTGGTCGTAGGCGAGCGGGCCCACGGCCGACTGGTAGGTGCCCGAGCGCAGTGCCGCGGCGACGGCGGCCGCGTCGGTCGACTTGGCCTTGGTCGCGGCATCCGCCCACACCTTCACAGCGGCGTAGGTGAACAGCGTGTAGCCCGTCGGCTCGTACTTGGAGTCCCGGAACTTCTTCACCAGCTCGGCATTCTTCGGATCGTCCTCGGCCTTGGGCGGGAACGACATCAGCACGCCGTCGGTGGCAGCGCCGCCGAGCTTGCCGAACTCGGGATCCTCGAGCGCGTCGAAGCCGACCATCTGCGAGGCGAGGCCCTGTTCGCGCGACTGCTTGATCAGCATGGCGCCGGCGGTGTGGTAGCCGCCGAGCACGATCATCTCGATCTTCGCCTGCTTCATCTTGTTGATGAGCGCGGTGAAGTCCTTGTCGGTGTCGTTGTACGACTCGTACATAGCCTCGCGCAGGCCGCCCTTGTTCAGCGCCTTCTTGGTCTCGTCGGCGACACCCTTGCCGTACGGCGACTTGTCGTGAAGGATCGCGATCTTGGCGTTACGGTGGAACTTCAGGATGTAGGCACCGACCGTCGAGCCCTGCACGTCGTCGCGGCCGCAGGTGCGGAACACGGTGGTGTTGCCCTTGGCCAGCGCGTCGTCGGTCAGCTTGATGTTGGTCGAGGCAGGCGTGATCTGCAGGACCTTGCCTTCCTTGTAGATGTCCGACGCCGGGATCGAGCTGCCCGAGCAATAGTGGCCGGCCACGAACACGACCTTGTCGGCGACCAGCTTGTTGGCCACCGCGGTCGCCTGCTTGGGATCGCAGGCATCGTCGCCGATCTGCAGCACGAGCTGCTGGCCGTTGACGCCGCCGGCGGCGTTGATGTCCTTGACCGCCATCTCGGCGCCGCGCTTCAGCTGCTCGCCGAATGCCGCGTACTGGCCGGTCATCGGCCCGACGGACGCGATCTTGATCTGCGCCAGCGCCGGCGTTGCCACCAAGGCGACGGCCGCCACCGCAAGCGTGCCGAAAAGTCTGCTCATGCAAGTCTCCCTTATTGGTCTCCACGGAGGCGGAGCGCCCTTTTAGCTTAGTGCCGCTTCTCCCAGCCCAGCAAGCCTTTGCGCGCGTAGAGCCACGGATATTGGCGCACCATCTGGCGTACGCGGGTCAGCCGGTAGGCAAAGCCGGCTAGACCGAACTGGATCGCCCAGCCGAGCGCGAACCCGCCGGCCGACCATAACTCGCCGTTGGCGAGCGCGTAGTCGAAAAATCGCAGACCCGCCGAAAGAAGTGCCGTGTACCCGATCATCTGCCGCCACGGCCTCCAGGTGGCGGCCAGCCCCTGCCCGGCGGCAAACGAGGCCGGCCCGACGAGGATGAAATTAAACAGCAAGACCGTGGCCAGGGTGTCGCCTAGCCAGTCGAACATCAGGGTGTCGAACGCGCTCACGCCTGGCCACCTTCGAGGTAGGCCGCGCGCACCTCCGGGTTGGCCAGCAGTTCCTTGCCGGTGCCGCTCAGCCGCACCCGCCCGTTGACCAGCACATAGCCGCGGTCGGCCAGCCTGAGCGCATGGAAGGCGTTCTGCTCGACCAGGAAGATGGTGACGCCCTCCTCGCGCGCGATCCGCGCGATGGCGTCGAAGATCTGGCGCACGATCAGCGGCGCCAGGCCGAGCGACGGCTCGTCGAGCAGCAGCAGGCGCGGCCGACTCATCAGCGCGCGCCCGATCGCCAGCATCTGCTGCTCGCCGCCCGAGAGCGTGCCGCCGCGCTGCTCGCGGCGCTCGGCCAGCCGCGGGAACATGGCAAAGACGCGGTCGAGGTCGTGCTGGAAATGCGCCGGATCGACGATCGTGGCACCCATCTGCAGGTTCTCGAACACCGACATGCGCGCGAATATGCGGCGGCCTTCCGGGACCTGCGCCACGCCCAGCCGCACGATCTCGTGCGTGGGCAGGGTCGTGATGTCCCGGCCCTCGAGCCTGATCGAGCCGACGCGCGCGCGCGGGCTGCCGCAGATCGTCATCAGCAGGGTCGACTTGCCGGCACCGTTGGCGCCGATCAGCGTCACGATCTCGCCCTTGCCGACGTCGAGATCGACGCCGTGCAGCGCCTGGATCGCGCCGTAGAAGGAGGCCACTCCCCGCACCTCAAGCATGCGAGTCTCCATCGTCGGTGCCGAGGTAGGCCTGGATCACCGCCGGGTCCTTGCGCACGTCCGCCGGCGCGCCCTCGGCGATCTTGCGGCCGTAGTCGAGGACCACGACATGATCCGAAATCCTCATCACCACGCTCATGTCGTGCTCGATCAGCAGCACGCCGACGCCGTCCTGCTCGCGGATCGACACCAGCAAAGTGTTGAGTTCTGCCGATTCGCGTGGGTTGAGGCCGGCCGCCGGCTCGTCGAGGCAGAGCAGCCGGGGCTCCGTACACATCGCCCGCGCGATCTCCAGCCGTCGCTGGGCGCCGTACGGCAGCTCGCCCGCCGGCCGGTCCGCGTCGGCTACCAGGTTGATGCGCTCGAGCCAGCGGCGCGCGATCTCGACCGCATCGGCCTCCGCCGTCCGGAAGCGCTTGAGGCCGAGCAGGCCGAACACGCTCATGCCCGAAGCGCGCATCAGCTTGTTGTGCTGCGCCACCATCAGGTTCTCGAGCGCGGTCATGCCAGGAAACAGGCGGATATTCTGGAAGGTCCGCGTCACCCGCGCGCGCTGGCCGATCTCGTGGCCCAGCATGCGCTCCAGCAGGTACTCGCGATCGCCGTGCAAGGTCAGCCGGCCAACCGTCGGCTTGTAGAAGCCGGTGATGCAGTTGAAGACCGTGGTCTTGCCCGCGCCGTTGGGCCCGATGATCGCCGTGATCTCGCGCGGCCGGGCGCTGAACGAAACATCGTCGATCGCCACCAGTCCGCCGAAGCGCATGGTCAGGTGCTCGACCGCGATCAGGGTCTCGCTCATGCGCCGCCTCGTCGGTGGACCGGATGCAATCGCACCGACGGCTCGCGATGGGAGACCAGCCCACGCGGCCGGAACACCATGATCAGCACCATCGCCAGGCCGAAAACGACCATGCGATAGGCGCCGAGGTCGCGGAACCACTCCGGCATGCCGATCAGCAGAACCGCCGCCAAGACGACGCCGATCTGGCTGCCCATGCCTCCCAGCACGACGATGGCCAGGATGATCGCGGACTCGATGAAGGTGAAGCTCTCGGGGCTGATGAAGCGTTGCTTGGCGGCGAAGAACGAGCCGGCGAAGCCCGCAAACATCGCGCCGACGGCAAAGGCGGTGAGCTTGGTGTTGGTCGGGTTGATGCCCAGCGCCCGGCAGGCAGTCTCATCCTCGCGCAGCGCCTCCCAGGCGCGCCCCACGGGAAGGCGGCGCACCCGCTGCGTGAAGAAATTGGTGACCAGCGCCAAGCCCAGGATCACGTAGTAGAGGAAGACAAGGCGCTGGTTGCTGTTGAAGGGAATCCCCATCATCTCCGCGAACGTCCGATGGCCGGCGGGCGCGTTCTCGGCGAACACGGCGCCGAACAGGGTCGGTCCAGGGATCGAGCCGATGCCGGCCGGTCCGTTGGTCAGATCAACCCAGTTCAGAATCACCAGGCGAATGATCTCGCCGAAGCCCATGGTGACGATGGCAAGATAGTCGCCGCGCAGGCGCAGCACGGGAAAGCCCAGCACCAGCCCGAAGGTGGCCGCCATCATTCCGGCGAGCGGCAGCACGGTCCAGAAGCCGAGCCCGTATTGGGTGCTCAGCAACGCGTAGGAATAGGCGCCGACGGCGTAGAAGGCGACATAGCCCAGGTCGAGCAGCCCGGCGAGGCCGACCACGATGTTGAGACCCCAGCCCAGCATGACATAGGTCAGGATCAGGACGGCGAGATCCATCGTCTGCTGGTCGGCAAACGGCGTCATTGGCATGACGACGGCGGCGACGAGCAGCGCCGCTCCGAACCACTTGGCGCCGGCCTGCCCCGCCCGCGTCCCGACCGGCGACCGGCGCGCCTTCGTCGCAGCCTCGTCGACCCATGGCCAGATCGTGCGCAGGATGATGAGGACGCCGGCGAACACCACGAACCAGTGCAGGAATCCCGACGGCAACTGCAGCGGTGACGCGCCGATGACGCCGAGCACGATGCCGAGCGCGAACGCCGGCCACTTGAGTCCCGTCGAGGCCAGCAGGAGACCGAGGCGGCCGAAGAAAATAGTGACCACGGCAATGCCGAGATCGACGAGCTGGTAGTCGAAGGTGAGGCCCTTGCCGATGTCGTGGGTGCGGAAGCCGACGATGAAGATGCCGAGCGCCGCCGCCACCAGTGCGGTGACCGCGGCGTCCTTCAGCATGCGGGGCAGACGCGCATCCATCCGGTCAGACCTTCTCGATCTCCGGCTTGCCGAGCAGGCCGCTTGGCCGGAAGATCAGCACCAGGACGAGGATCGCGAAGACGGCGACGTCCTTGTACTCGCTCGAGAAGTAGCCGGCCCAGAAGACCTCGATCAGCCCGATCGCCAGGCCGCCCAGCATCGCCCCCGGCAACGAGCCGATGCCGCCCAGGACCGCCGCCGTGAAGGCCTTGATGCCGGCCAGGAAACCGATGAAGAAATCGACGACGCCGTAGTACATCAGAAACAGCATGCCGGCGACGGCGGCCAGCGCCGCGCCCATCACGAAGGTGAGCGAGATCGTGCGATCGACGTTCACGCCGAGCAGCGAGGCCATCTTCATGTCCTGCTCGCACGCGCGCTGGCGCCGGCCGAGCGAGGTCGAGGAGATCAGCCATGTGAACCCGGCCATCAGCACGACCGTGACCACGACGATGATAATCTGCAGCCACGTCACACGCACGTCGAAGCCGTCCGAGCTGAAGAGCGTGTAGCCGCCGGTCACGATCGAGCCGGCGGGCTTGGGTCGCGCGCCTTGCGCCAGTTGGACGTAGTTCTCGAGCAGGATCGACACGCCGATCGCCGAGATCAGCGGCGCCAGCCGGAACGAGCCGCGCAATGGACGATAGGCCGTGCGTTCGATCGCCCAGCCGTAAACCGAGGTGAAGGCCATCGACATCATCAGCACCAAAACAATGGCCAGCGGTGCCGAGCTGATACCGAGCATGGCGCAGATCATGAAGCCGATCAGGGAGATGAAGGCGCCGATCATGAAGATATCGCCGTGGGCGAAATTGATCATGCCGATGATGCCGTAGACCATCGTGTAGCCGATGGCGATCAGCCCGTAGATCGCGCCGAGCGTGACGGCGTTGATCAGCTGCTGGGAAAAATACGCCATACCCTGCTGTTTTCCTTGTTAAGTCGACCTTACGACAGTTGGCGGCGATGTCCTGTGTGCAAATCGTGCGCCACCGCCGCGTGCCCTCGCTAGCACATTGGTTTCCGACGAACTCTTCCAGCGGCGACGAACCAAAAACGGTGAAAACCGGGCCTAAATCGACCGTCTCTACGCTCCTCCCGACGCCGATGCCGCCAATCTAGTCGCTTCGCGGCAAATCATCCCTCTTGGTCGTTATAGCCCTCAGGGCCGGATGCGGAAGGCGGGACACGAAGCGTCTTGCAATCGTGGCGGCAAGCACCGATTAAGAGTCCCAATGAGTACCTCCTCCTACGACGTCGTCGTCATCGGCGCCGGCCCCGCCGGCCTCACCACCGCCACCGAGGTCGCGCGCAGCGGCTTGCGAACGCTGTGCCTCGACAAGCTCGCGCCCGGTGGCGTCCTGATCAACCTAACCGAGCTCCACGACTTCGAGGAACCCTGGCCCGGCCCCGACATGGCTGCCCGCCTGACCGACGAAGCCGCTGTCGCCGGCGTCGAGATGGGCTTCGGTGACGTCACCCGGATCTCCGGCGGCAATCCCTGGACCGTCGAGACCGCCGAGGGCGAGAGCCACACCGCACTCCTGCTGGTCGTGGCCACCGGACTCAACAAGGGCAAGCTTGGCCTCGCCAACGAGGCCGACTACGAAGGCCGCGGCATTTCCCATTGCGCGGCCTGCGACGGCCCGCTGTTCGCCGGCCTGCCGGTCGTCGTCGCCGGTGCCGCCGGCTGGGCCGCCGTCGAGGCCAGCGAGCTGGCCGGCGTCGCGGGCGAAGTCACCATGATCGATGTCTCGACAGCCGCGCCACCACCTGGCGTGGCGCACATCGCCGGCCGCATCGTCGGCCTCGAGGGCGGCAACGGGCTGGAGTCGGTCACCGTCGAGAGCGATGGGCAGCGGAAATCCATTCCGGCCAGCGCGGTGTTCGTCTACATCGGCCAATCTCCCGCTGCGGAATTCCTGCCGGATTCTCTTGCACGCGACGCGGCGGGGCATATCGTTGTCGATGCCGAGGGCCGCACCTCGGTGCCGACGGTCTATGCCGTGGGTGACGTTCGCGCCGGCACCCGGCCCTATCTCACCGAGGCGGTCGCCGACGGAGAGCGGGCGGCGAAAGCCATCGTCGCGGCCCTGAAAAAGAACTGAGGAGAAACCTCGATGCGTATTTTCAATCCCACGTTCGGCCTGTCGGTCGCCGGCGGCGAAAAAGTCGCGCTGAAGCCGGTCAATTGGGCCACCGACGCGATTGCGCTGATTTCCAATTCCAAGCCGAACGCCCGTGAACTGCTGATGGGCATCCGCGAGAAGCTCGGCGCCACCCGCAAGATCGACAATATCGAGTTTCACGCCAAGAACAGCGCAAGTCAGCCCGCGCCCAAGGATCTGATCGAGGCGGTCGCCGGAAAGTATCGCGGAGCGCTCATCGCGCTAGGGGATTGAGGAAGCTGTTCATCGTGGAGTTTCCACGACAGCATCGAACTCGAGAAACTCGGCATCACGGCGTATGTGATCGCCACTGAAACCTTCAAGCCGCTTGTCCTTGCCCAGGCGAAAGCCCGCAAGATCGAGCCCAAGCTTATCGTCGTGAAGCATCCGGTTGGCGGTCTCAATGCTGACGAGCTGCGCGAGCGCATCGATACCGCAACCAGGGGCCTTTTCGAGGCGACGACGAAATGAAGGACATCTCCGAACAGGAAGTGATCGATCTCGACGACATGGACGTCGAGACCTTCAACGAGTTCGCCACCGAGCAGGGCTGGAGCGACGGCATGCCGCTCTACGTGCCCACCGAGGCAAAGGTGGCGAAGTTTGTCGAGACCGTTCGTGGCGACAACCGGCCGTATGCGCCAGTGCCGCCGCGCCAAGTCGTGCCGACCGTGCAGGCGCTCGCCGCCAATGCCGTGATGGCAGGCTGCAAGGCCGAGTACTTCCCCGTTGTGACCGCTGCGCTGCGCGGTGTTCTGGACCCCGAGTACAATCTGCACGGCACGCTGGCCACGACGCACTCCTGCGCGCCGATGGTCATGATCAGCGGCCCGATCCGCCATGAGCTCAACATCAACTGCGGCACCAACTGCTTCGGCCAGGGCAGGCAGTCCAACGCCACCATCGGCCGGGCGCTCGGCCTGATGCTGCTGAACATCGCCGGCGCCAAGCCCGGCGAGATGGACCGTTCGACCCAGGGCAATCCCGCCAAGTTCACCTTCTGCTTCGGCGAGAACGAGGAAGAGAACCCCTGGACGCCCTATCACGTGCAGCGCGGCTTCGCGCCGACCGACAGCGTGGTCACGGTGATGTCGGGCGAAGGCCCGCATAACCTCAACGACCATGGCTCGACGAGCGGCGATGGACTTCTGACCACCTTCGCGGGCGGCATGGCCAACCCGGGCGCCAACACGATCTACGGCAAGGGCCCGATGTTCATCATCATCGGACCGGAGCATGCCGCGACCCTGAAGCGCGACGGCTTCACCATCGAGAGCATCCGCGCGGAACTGTGGAAGCGCTCGCGGGTCCACCTGTCGCGCGTCTCGAAGGAGAACCTCGAGACCTATTCCACCACCGGCCACAAGCCGGACGGGGACTGGCTGACCATCGGCCGCGACCCGGGCGACATCCACATCACGGTGGCGGGCGGACCTGGCAAGCACTCGGCCTTCATCCCGTCGTTCGGCGGCACCACGGTCGCCTGCACGCGCATCGCCAAATGACCGAGTGGTGCGGCTGGCCGGTCGTCGAGGAGTCGACGGACTGGGAGACCGCACAGAAGATTCTGACGGAGGCCGAGCTCTCGGACGGCCTTCCTCTGGTCCCGCCGACAAAGAAACGTCTCGACGCGATGGTCGCGGGCATTTCCAACCGCGCTGAATCCCACGGAATGATGCCGCCGATGTTCGGCGACATCACGCCGGAGGCTGTGGCCTATCAGTGCGTAATCGCGGGCGCTCTGCCGGAAGAACTGCCGGTCGTTCTGGCCGCGGCACAGGCGATCATCGAACCCGATTTCAATCTTCTCGGCATCGCCACGACGACAGGCAGCGCCGCGGTGGCGCTCTGCGTGCATGGCCCGATCGCCCGCAAGCTCGGCATCAACGCGCTGACCAATTGCATCGGCCCGGGCACACGCGCCAACGCCTGCATCGGCCGCGCGCTGCAGCTTTGCCTCCGCAACATCGGCGGGGCGCGCTCGGAGACCGGTGACATGGCCACCATGGGCCAGCCCGGCAAGTACACGCTCTGCTTCGCCGAACGCAACGAAGGCCCCTTCCCCGGCCTGACCGAGCGCCTCGGCCTCGGCAAGGACGTGAGCGCGATCACGGTCATGGGGATTTCAGGGACTGCAGAGGTACTGCCCGGCGACGGCGAAGGCGCCACGCCCGAGGCGATCCTCGACCCGATCGTCGCGGGCATGCGCGCCGAGCTCGTCATGTCCGGCCAAAGCCGCAAGAACCAGCGCGGCGAACAGGTGTTCCTGCTGCCGCTGGAGCTCGCGGAGAAGATCGCGCGCCACGATGCGTGGGACCTCAAGCGCATCCAGCAGTACATGTTCGACAAGGGCGAAGACGTCGCGACCGCCCCCGAGGCCATCCACCCGATCGTGACCGGCGGCGCCGGCTACAAGATGGCCTATCTGCCGATCTGGGGCGGCGGCTCGCAGACGGTGATGCGGAAGCTCTGAAGGAAGGTCTGGTGAGATTCTGTCTCGGAACACCCTCTCCTCACGGTCAGACGTCCGAAATAGCAACCTCAACGACAGAAGCGTGACCTATGTCCGCGCTGTCGAAACAGCAATCGCACGCCGCAATGGCCGCGGGGATTGATCGACAAGGACGCCAGCTCTTCTACTTACTACTTACGCGCGCGGCTGTGTGCAGTAGCGAGGCGCTTGTCATCTTGGGGGGCGTCTTCGGTGCGCCACAGCCACGTTCGCCGGCCAGCTTTGACGGCGATCGATCACGCAAGATTATTGCGCGGAGAGAGTGGCGAGAAAGGGGACGAATCTTCTGAAAGCCTTATGCCGTCGACATCGAAGGCGTCCCCTCGAGAGGAGACACTTTGGACTCTAAATCTTCCACCCCAGCCACTTGCAGACGCCGCGACCCATCACCCATTCGAGGTCCTGGCCCTTCAGCCACGGCATTTCCTCCGTGAACATCGTCACACCCTGGCGGTAGCTGCAGGGCAGTCGCGACCAGTCGGTGCCCCAGAAGGTGCGCTTCGGCCCAAACGACTCCAACACGCGCTTGATGTGCGGATGCACCGACTTGAACGGATAGGCCTTGTCGGCGGCATAGCACGGCATCGCCGTGACCTTGGCAGCCACGTTCGGACGCTTGGCCAGCGCCAGCACGTTGTCGAGCGTGGCAAAGTTCGTGGCTTCGGTGACGTCCTTGCCGCTCTTCAGGCCAAGATGGTCGAGCACCAACTTCAAGCCGGGATAGCGTTCCGCAACCTTGTCGGCGAGATGCATGTATTCGTGATGGAATAGCACCATCGCCGGGATACCACCCTTCTCCATCTCGCCCCACACCCAGTCGAACTTGCCGTCGAGCAGCGGCTGGCGCAGGACCGGGGTGTGGAAGGTGAAGCGCACGCCCAGCATGCCGGGTTGCCGCTTCCAGCCCTTGATGATCTCGCGCGCGTTCGACGCGTCGGGATCGAAGCGCCCCATGGTGGCAAAGTTCTCGGGACGGCTGGCAGCGGCATCGTTGGCGAGATCGTTGCGGTCGCCTTCCCACGACGGCGGCACGAGGATCGCACGATCGACGCCGGCCTTTTTCATCTCGGCTAGCAGCTCGTCCTTGCCGAGCGGTGCGCGGTGCGGCTCGGCGCGTGCCGGCCACGGGCGTTGGGGTGTGTTGGCACCCCAGACATGAACCTGTGCATCGCAAATCATCATGGCCGGCGATCGCGCCACGGGCGCGCCTTCTCGAGTTGGGCAGCAAGCGAATAGAGCATCTCCTCGGCGCCGAAACGGGCGACGAAGTGCAGGCCGATCGGCAGGCCGTCGGCGGTCCACTCGAGCGGCACCGACATGGCCGGCACGCCGGTGGCGTTGCACACCGCGGTGAAGGGCGTCATCGGCGCGACCGCCTGCTCGAACTGCTCGGCAGTGCCATCCATGCGCACCGTGCCGAGCGGCAGGGTAGTGCGCGCGATCGTGGTCGACAGCAGCACGTCGTGGTTCTCGAAGAAGGCGCCGAGCTGACGGCCGGTGCGGTGGAAGGTCTGCACGCCGCGGATGTACTCGTCGGCGGTGACGGCACGGCCACGCTCGGCATAAAGCCTCGTCACCGGTTCGAGGTCGTCGGGCCCCGGCGTGCGGCCGGCGGCGCGGAGCTGGATGTTGGTCCAGGTGTTGGCCGCCATCACCCGCCAGAACGCCACGTCGAGCGCCGCCGCGTCGTAGTCCGGCGCGGCCTCGACCACGTGATGGCCGAGTTCTTCCAGCAGCTTGGCCGTGCGCTCAACCGCGCCCGCGAGCGCCGGATCGAGCGGCGCGCCGCCGACCGGCTTCTTCATGAAGGCCACGCGCAGCCTGCCCGGCCCTCTTTTCGTGGCGTCGAGGAAGGTGCCGGAGGCCGGCGGCGCGCGATAGGGATCGCCCGGCTCTCCGCCAGCCGTTGCGTCGAGGAGCGCGGCACTGTCACGAACCGAGATCGATACGCAATGTTGCGCGCCGGCGCCCGCCAGGGTCTCGCCGATCGGCGCCAGGCTGATGCGGCCGCGCGACGGCTTGAGCCCGAACAGGCCGCACAGGCTGGCGGGAATGCGGATCGAGCCGCCGCCGTCGGTCGCATGGGCCATCGGCAGGCCGCGGGCGGCAACGACCGCCGCCGAGCCGCCCGAGGAGCCACCGGGCGACAAATCCTTGCGCCACGGGTTGATCGTGGCACCGCCCAGCGCCGGCTCGGTCGTGGGCGCGAGGCCAAACTCGCTGGTGTTGGTGCGGCCGACGATGACCAGTCCGGCCCGGCGCATGCGCGCGACGGCCGCGCTGTCGTTCACGGCGACCGGCTGCTTGGCGAAGAACTTCGAACCCAACGTCGTCGGATGGCCTGCGCAATCGGCCATCAACTGCTTGATGACGTAGGGCACGCCCTGGAACGGTCCTTCCGTTGCCGGCCCTGCATCGTCATAAAAGTCCGTGACCGCATTCAGCGAGCCGTTGAGCTTGCGCAGCTTTGCGAGCGTGCCTTCCAGCAGCTCCCGGGCGCCGAGCTTACGCGTCCGAACGAGCTCGGCGACGGCCAGCGCGTCGTTGGTCGCGAAGAGATCGTCCACGTCAGTTCCGCCAGCGCGCGAGGTTGGCGGCGACGAAAGCGTCGTCGTGCAGCTCGGGATAGGTCTCGTAGAGCCGGTCGATGCCCGCACCTTGGCCAGGGCTGAGTTTCTCGTTCGGATCGAGGCACTCGATCGAGTGCAGCAGTCCCTGCCGCCGCAGGATCTCGTGGCAGCCGGGAATGCAGCCCGCGAAATCGTGGTCGACGTCGAAGACGACCGAGTTGCAGTCGGTCACGAACGAGTCGAGCGCCAGCACCTCGGGCGCAATCGCGCCGGCCGACACCGAGAGCTTGAGCGTTTCCAGCAGCTTCACCGCACCGCGCGTCCATACGCTCCAATGGCCGAGCAGGCCGCCGTGGAAGCGCAGGGTGACCTCGCGATTGCCCGAGCGCACGACCATCGGCGTCACGAGATCGGCCACGATGTGGTCGTCGTTACCGGTGTAGAGGGTGATGCGATCCTCGGCATGGGCGTTGGCGATGCCGAAGGCCACGTCGAGTGTGCGGTAGCGGTTGAACGGCGCCACCTTGATCGCCACGACATTGTCGATGGCAGCGAAGCGGGTCCAGAAGGCGCGCGACAGCGCGATGCCGCCCACCGTCGTCTGCAGGTAGAAGCCGATCAGCGGCATTTCCCTGGCAACCGTCGTACAGTGGTCGATCAGCTCGTCCTCGCTGGCGCCCTTCAGCGCCGCGAGCGACAGCAGGACGGCGTGATAGCCGAGTGCGCGCGCCGTCTTCGCCTCCTCCACCGCCTGCGCCGTCCGGCCGACCGCGCCCGCGATCATGACCAGCGGCCGGTCGGTCCAGTCCCTGGCGCTTTCGATCGCCAGTTCGAGCACCGGCCGGTAGAGCCCGACCTCGCGGATGGCGAATTGCGTCGAATGCACCCCGACGGCCAGGCCACCCGAGCCCGCATCGACGTAGTAGCGGCTGATCGCGCGCTGGGATTCCTTGTCGAACTGGCGGTCGGGTCCCAGGGCCAGCGGATGCGCGGGGATCACCGTGCCTTGCCGCAGCAACGAGATGACCGGCACCGGCAGGTCGCGCCAATGCAGGGTTTTGTCGGGAGTCATGGCGGCCATCCTATCCCAGTTCGGGCCCGGCGAGGGCAAAGACATGGCTCGGATCGTCGAGCCTTTTCGCCGTGCCCAGGGTCATCCTCATATAGGCGCGCGGTGACGCCGCGCCCTCCGTCTCCAGCCAGCGCCGGATGTCGGCATGGACCTCCGGCACGTCGATGATGAAAGGTCCCATGGCTGAATTCATTGCAGTCGAAATCAACGCCAGCGCCGCGGCCTCGCTGTCGGCGACCACGGGCCCGATCGAACTCGCGCCGCGGCCTTCCCGCCCCAGTCCGAATCCCGCCAGCTTGCCCGACGGCGTTTCCGCCACCCAGGCGAGACCCGGTTGGCGCGTGGCGAGATGGGCGAGCAAAGTCGGGCGCTCCATGCCGCTCAACGGACGATCGTAGGTCGCCAGCTTGGGCAGATCGGCGATCGCAAACGGCCGCACCGCGATGCCCGATGGCGGCGCCACGACATCCTTCGCCACGTCGAGATGCCAGCGCGAGACCCTGTAGAGATCGCGGAAACCCAGTGGCAGGTAGATCGGCCGTCCCTGCTCCGTGGCGTCGAGGCCGGCGACTGCGTCGTTGGCTTGCACCTCCGCGATGCAGCGTTTCAGGAGCTCGGTGCCGACGCCGCCGCGCCGGCGCGCCTGTGTGACCAGCACCATGCTGATCCAGGCGAGCTGCTGGCCGAGCGGCAGGACGAGCGAGCTCGCCTCCCAGACGCCGGCCGCGTTCCTCAGCCCGAAGCCGCGGCCCGCGCCCAGCATGAAGCGCCAGTCGGCCACATTCTGGTTCCAGCCGGCCTCGATGGAGAGCGGCCATACCGCTTCCGCTTCGCCAGGGTCGATCTGCTCAATACTGGCCATCTCTCACTTCGTAGTGCGTGGGCTTGTTGAGCGTGGCCATGTCGCGGCCAAGCCAGTCGGCGGTCCATTCGACCATCTTCTGCAGCGGCACGCTGGGCGGCCCGAACTCCTTCACCATGCGGGCGGCGTTGTTCAGCCAGCCGGTCGGCGCCTCTTTGCCCCTAAAGATGGGCTGCTTGCCCAGCAGCTTGCCGAACTCGATGGCGAGCTTGCGCACCTCGATCGTTTGCGGCCCCGTGACGTTAATCGGCGAGGTCGGCGTCGTGGCATGCGCCAGGCAGCGCAGCGCCACGCTGTTGGCGTCGCCCTGCCAGATCACATTGACGTGGCCCATCGACAGATCGATCGTCTCGCCGTCGCGCACCTTGCGGCCGACGTCGTGCAGCACGCCGTAGCGCATGTCGATGGCGTAGTTGAGACGAAACAGCCGGCCTGGCGTGCGGTGCTGGTCGGAGAAATAGGCGAACATGTGCTCGCGGCCGGCGCAGGAGTTGGCGTAGTCGCCGGGCGGCGGAATCGCCGGCGTCTCTTCCGTAGCGCCGCCGCTGTCGACCGGCACGAAAGGATAAACACAACCGGTCGAGAAAGCCACGATGCGCGAGGCCTTGAACACCTCGGCCACCATCGCCGGCACCTGGACGTTCATCGCCCAGGTTAGCGGTACGTTGCCGGCGGCGCCGAACTTGCGGCCGGCCATGAACACGACATTGGCCGCCTTCGGCAGCTTCTCCAGCGCCGCGCGGTCCAGCAGGTCGGTCGGCATCGGCTCGACGCCCGCTTTCTCCAACTCCTCGCGCACGCCCCTCTCGCTGAAGCGCGCCACGCCGATCACGCGCTTGGTCGGTGCGGCGCGCTTGGCGAGGCGAGCCAGCGTCGGCCCCATCTTACCGCCGACGCCCAGCACCATGATGTCGCCAGGTGTCCTGGCGAGATCCGCGATCAACGCCGGCGACGGCCGGGTCATGAACTCTTCGAGCGCCTCCATCGAGTCGAAGCGTGCAGGCAGTTCAGCGGTCATTGAAGGCGCTCCCTGGGCGCGGCCGGCATCGGCCTCAAGGCCTTGAAGTCGATGTCGGCGCCGACGGCAAAGCCCGGGCAGCCGAGCGACAGTAGGTTTATCCTTCCGTCCCGTACCTTCAAGCGCACCGGCTTGCCAGGCTGACGGGCGTAGAGCGTCGGATGCGCGGCCAGGAAGGACGCCTGCTCGGCCTCCGACACGCCCGACATGCCGTCGATGAAATGATGCGCGTTGCGCTCGACGTGCGTCAGCCCGAGCAGCGACACCAGCGCCAGATCCTGCTGCACGCTGACGCCGGGCTGGGTGGTGAGATCTTCAGCCGACATGAAATACGCCTTGCCGAGCCTGGTCACACGCGAGGCGTTCAGGATCGACTTGTAGAAGCCCTTGCAGTTCTTGGTCGAGACGCCGGAATAGCCGAGCTTCAGGGCCTCCGGAAAAGTCGAGAGCTCGCCGTCCGACTCGTCGATGATGACCGGGCGGTATTTCGCCAGCGCCGTCACCGGCCGGCTGAGCGCCGACTGACGCTTGATCGGCTGCTCGATGAACAGTGTCGACTTCACCATGCGCGCAAGCGCCGGCGTCTCCTCGACCTTGCGCCACAGCTCGACAATGCCGTCGACGTCGTCGTACTGCTCGTTGCCGTCGAAGGTGCAGCGATAGTCGGCCGCGTCCTTGTCCAAGACCGAGGCGATCCTGGTCAGGCGATCGAGGTCGGCCGCGATATTGCCGCCGACCTTGAGCTTGTAGTAGCGGCCCTTGTAATAGGACACGACCTCTTCCAACGTCTCGGGCAGGCCGTCGTTCACCCGTTCCGACGCCGGCCGGTCGACTGCCGTCAGCGGATCGACGAGACCGACCGTATGGCGCATGTCGATACTTGCGCCCGGCGTCAGCCCCTTCAGGAACGGCTGGAGCTCCGCATCCTTGATATCCGGCGTGAGATCGGTCGCCGCGATGCCAGGCAGGTTCGACGCGATCATCTGCGCAAAGGACTGGCCGGTAGCCTTGCCGACCGCGTCCAGGACCGCGCGATCGAGCAGCGCCGGGCCGTATGAGGCCACCAGCGGATTGAGGCCGAGCGCGGCGCCCTTGGCGACCTGCTGGCGATAGGCGCCGGCATAAAGACCGAACGGCGTGGCGAAGCCCTGCGCGGTGTAATTATCGATCGCGAGTTGCAGGGCCTGACGGAGCTGGTCGTGATTCTGCGCGTCGCTGAACTGCGGGCTCTTCTCGAACCATTTGGCGGCCAGCGCCTCGGCCGCCACGCCTTCGCTGGTCCGCCCATCCTCCAGCTTGATACGCACACGCAGCACGGCCTGCGTGCCGTGCGTCACCGTGATCACGCCGAAGCGGAACGGCAGGCGCAGCACGAAGTCGCGCTCGAAGCGGTCGGCCTCCTCCAGTTTCACTTTCATTTGGCGTGCTCCAGCAGGCCCAAAACATAGCCGATCATGCGCGCGGCACAGGTCGGTCCGTCGGGTTCGTAGATGAATGGCTCCATGGCGACCCAGCCGTCGTAGCCGGTCTCCGCCAGCGCCGCGAGTACGGGAGCGAACTTGTCTTCGCCCTCCCCCGGTCCGCGCTTGTTGCGGTCGTTGAGCTGGATGTGGGACATCAGGCCGGTCGGCATCCAGCGGCGGATCACGTCTGCCACCGGCTCCGCCTCCATCATCGACGCGGCCAGCGTGTCGACCATCGATTTGAACGCGGGGTTGCCGATACGCTGCACGACTGCCGACGCCTCGGCCAGCGTGTTGACGAAGTTGCAGTCCGGCCGGGCCAACGCCTCCAGGCAATAGACGACGCCGGCGCTCTGCGCCGCCTCGGCCGCCAGCGCCCAGGCCTCTTCCGCGCGTTGGGCGTCGGAAGGTTCGCTGACGCGGCGTTGCGTCGGCGAGCCGTGCACGAGATAGGCGCCGCCCAGTTCGGCGCAAAGTTCGACCGACGCGCGCAGAACATCGACGCTCTTCTGCCAGACCGTGCGGTCGGCCGTGGTGATCGACAGGCCCGCAGGCGCGGCGAGCAGCCAATGAAGCCCGCTCACCTCGACGCCTTCGGCCTTGCAGGCGTTCCGGATATCGCCACGCTTGGCCGCCGGCATGCGCCACGCATCGTCGCCGAAGGTGAAGGGCGCGACTTCCAGGCCGCGATAGCCGAGGCCCGCAGCAAGGGCGCATTGGCGGTCGAAGGAGAGCTCGCGGATCACCTCGTTGCACAGGGAAAGCTTCACCGCTGATCCTCGCCTTGACGGCCAATTCTACCTTCGTCAGTCTGACTGTAATGCGTTGCGCGACAACATGAAAATAAAAGCACTGGCCCAACAGTACTGGCCGACGGTCGTTCTGTTCGTTTCGCTGATCGCGGTCTGGCAGCTCGCCGTCAGCTACTCCGGCATCCGCGCCTATCTGCTGCCCTCTCCGCTGTCGGTCGTGCAGGCCTTCTGGGAACCCGACGTTCCGTGGGCACAGCATATCTGGACCACCACGTGGGAAATCGTCGGCGCCTTCTTCATGGCCGCCGCCGTCGGCGTGCTACTGGGTGTCGCCATCGCCTGGTCGCCGCTGATCGCCAACGCGTTGGTGCCGTTCCTCGTCTTCCTCAACACGCTGCCCAAGGTCGCGATCGCACCGCTGTTCCTGGTGTGGATGGGTTACGGAATCTTCCCCAACATGCTGATGGGGGCGCTGATCGGCTTCTTCCCCGTGGTGATCAACACCGCCGTCGGTCTCTCGCAGGTCGAAGCCGATATGCTCGACCTCGGCCGCGTGTTCAACGCGCCGAAGTGGAAGATCTTCCTCAAGATCCGCATTCCCAACGCGCTGCCCTACATACTGAGCGCGCTGAAGATCACGGCAACGGCCGCCGTCGTCGGCGCCATCGTGGGCGAGTTCGTGGCCTCGCAGGCGGGCTTGGGCTATGTCATCACCACCACGCAGAGCAGCATGAATACGTCGCTGGCGTTCGCCGCTCTCATCTGGATTTCGGCCGTGGGCCTCGCGCTCTACGGTCTCGTCGTTCTCGCGGCGCGCCTGTGGGCGCCGTGGGCCGAAGGCATCGATTGATCTCGGTTCGTATTGGGAAAAAAGGGGAAGTTCATGAATCGCACACTCGCTCTGGCACTCGCCGCCATGCTTGCCACGACCGGCAGCGCGTCGGCCCAGGAGAAATTCACGTTCGCGCTGAACTGGTTCGCCGTCGGCGACCACGCCGCCTACTGGGTCGCCCTCGACAAGGGCTACTACAAGGCCAAGGGCCTCGACGTCACGCTCGAGAACTCGAAGGGCTCAGGCGACTCGATGGCCAAGGTCGACACCGGCCGCGCCGACGCCGGCCTGGCCGACGTGGCCGCGGTCGTGCCCTTCCTCGCCAAAGGCGGCACCATCAAGGTCGTGGGCATGGTGTTCGACAAAACGCCGCTCAACATCTTCAGCCTCAAGAGTAAGCCGCTCACCAAGCCCAAGGATCTCGAGGGCGCCTCGCTGGGCTCGCCTCCCGGCGACGCGCAGCGCCAGGTGTTTCCGGCCTTCGCCAAGCTGAACGGCATCGACGCCAGCAAGATCACCTGGGTCAACATCGAGCCTGCCGCCAAGATCGCCGCCCTCGTCGAGAAGCGCATGGACGGCGTCAGCGACTACACGACCGGCCTGCCGCTGTACGAGAAGGCCGGCGGCAAGGGCAACATCGTCATGATGAAGTGGACCGATTTCGGTTTCGATCTCTACGCGATGTCGATCATGGCCAGCGCCAAGACCATGAAGGACAAGCCCAAGCAGCTTAAAGCCTTCCTCGAAGCCTCGTACATGGGCTGGCGCGACGTCATGGCGGACCCGGACGCCGCACTCGCGATCCAGAAGAAGCACGTGCCCGAACTCGACATCTCCACGATCAAGGAGAACATGGCGATGGGTCTCGATCTGATGAAGACCGATCAATATCGCAAGGGCGGCATCGGCTCGATCGATGACAAGCGCATGTGCGCGTCGGTCGACCTGATGAACAACTTTATGTCGATGCCCAAGAAGGTCGAGTGCAAGGACGTCTACACGCAGGAATTCTTCACCAAGGTCGAGATGCCGAAGTAAGCCACCGCTAACATCGTCGTGACCGAGCAACTGATCGACCTCTCCGGGGTCGGCATGATCTACGAGGCGGCGAGCGGCCCGGTCGAGGCCCTCGCCGGCATCTCGCTCGAGGTCGGGATGGGCGAATTCGTCTCGCTCGTGGGACCGAGCGGCTGCGGCAAGTCCACCCTGCTCCGCATCGTCGCCGGCCTGCGCCCGGCGACCGCCGGCACGGTGAAGGTCGCCGGCCGCCAGGTGATCCGGCCGATCGCCGATATCGGCATGGTCTTCCAGCAGCCGATCCTGCTGAAATGGCGATCGATCCTGCATAACGTGCTGCTGCCGGCCGAGTTGGCGGGCAAGGACGCCTCGGCGCTGAAGAAGCGCGCCCACGAACTGCTCGACATGGCCGGACTGAACGGCTTCGCCGAGAAGCTGCCGCGCGAATTGTCGGGGGGCATGCAGCAGCGTGCCGCGCTGTGCCGCGCCCTCCTCCTCGACCCGCCGCTGCTGCTGATGGACGAGCCGTTCGGCGCGCTCGACGCCATGACGCGCGACGACATGGCTCTCGAACTGCTGCGCATCTGGGGCGAGACCAGCGCCTCGCGCAAGACCATCCTGTTCGTCACCCACTCGATCCACGAGGCCGTCTTCCTGTCGGACCGCGTGGTGGTCATGTCGGCGCGGCCTGGCCGCATCGCGGCAAATTTCAAGGTCGACCTGCCGCGCCCGCGCACGATCGAATGCCGGGCCTCGGAGACCTTTGGCCGCCTCAGCCTCGATATCTTCAAGCAATTGAGCCACCGGGCATCGGCGACGACGGTCGTCGTCTGATCCCACTTGGCGTTATCCTGGCCGGGTTGGCCTCGCCGCCGCTTCTTGATAAGACCGCCGGAGTAATCTGGAGGATTCCATGTCTGTCGCCGCTACCCCGATCAAGAGCGCCGCCAAGGGCACGCGCGTCGATGCCAAGGCTTTCGACTGGGAAGACCCGTTTTTCCTCGACGACCAGCTCAGCGAGGAGGAAAGCGCGATCCGCGACGCGGCCCGCGACTATTGCCAGGAAAAGCTGATGACCCGCGTGCTCGAGGCCAACCGGCACGAGAAGTTCCACCGCGAGATCATGAACGAGATGGGCGCGCTCGGCCTGCTGGGCTCGACGCTTCCCGAAAAATACGGCTGCGCCGGATCGAGCTACACGGTCTATGGCCTGGTGGCGCGCGAGGTCGAACGCGTGGACTCGGGCTACCGCTCGGCGATGAGCGTGCAGTCCTCGCTGGTGATGCATCCGATCTACGCCTACGGCAGCGAAGAGCAGCGCATGAAGTACCTGCCCAGGCTCGCGACCGGCGAATGGGTCGGCTGCTTTGGTCTCACCGAGCCCGACCACGGCTCCGATCCCGGCGGCATGCTGACCCGCGCCGTTACCGCGCCTGGCGGCTTCAAGGTCTCGGGCTCCAAGATGTGGATCACCAACGCGCCGATCGCCGACGTGCTCGTCATCTGGGCCAAGCTCGACGGCGGCGCGATCCGCGGCTTCATCCTCGAGCGCGGCATGAAGGGCCTCACCACGCCCAAGATCGAAGGCAAGTTCAGCCTGCGCGCCTCGGTCACCGGCGCGATCATGATGGATGATGTCATGGTGCCGGTCGAAAACATGCTGCCCAACGTCGCCGGGCTCGGTGGCCCGTTCGGCTGCCTCAACAACGCCCGCTACGGCATCGCCTGGGGCGCCATGGGCGCCGCGGAATTCTGCTGGAAGCAGGCGCGCAACTACACGCTCGACCGCAAGCAGTTCGGCCGGCCGCTCGCCGCCAACCAGCTCATCCAGAAGAAGCTCGCCGACATGCAGACCGAGATTGCGCTCGGCCTCCAGGCCTGCCTGCGGGTCGGCCGCCTCAAGGACGAGGGCAAGGCGCAGCCTGAAATGATCTCCCTCATCAAGCGCAACAACTGCGGCAAGGCACTCGACATCGCCCGCGTCGCCCGCGACATGCACGGCGGCAACGGCGTGTCGGACGAATATCACGTGATCCGCCACGTCATGAACCTCGAGGCGGTGAACACCTACGAGGGCACGCACGACGTCCATGCGCTGATCCTCGGCCGTGCCATGACCGGCCTGCAGGCTTTCTCGTCGGGAGGCTGAGCCTGTGACCCTCCCGCCGACCGACGACATCGTCGTGGTCGTCGTCGGCGCGCTGGTGGCGGGCTTCGTCAACGGCCTGAGCGGCACCGGCTATGCGCTGGCAGCGCTTGGCTTCTGGCTGCACGCCATGTCGCCGGTCACCGCGGCACCGCTGACCGCGCTCTGTGCCGTCGTCGGTCACATCCAGTCCTTGCCGAAGATCTGGGCGGGCGTGCGCTGGCCCAGGCTGTGGCCGTTCCTCGTCACCGGCCTGATCGGCGTGCCGATCGGCACCGCGTTGCTCGACCGCGTCCAGGTCCAGCCGCTGAAGCTCGGCGTCGGCGCCATCCTGATCGTCTATTGCGCCTGGACCGGCTTCATGCGTCACCCGCCGGTCGTGCGCGGCGGCGGAAAGGTGGCCGATGCAGCGATCGGCTTCACCGCCGGTGTGCTGGGCGGCATGGCGAGCCTCAGCGGCCCGGCGCCCACGGTGTGGGCCCAGCTGCGCGGCTGGAACAAGGACGAGCAGCGCGGCGTCAACCAGCCCTTCAACATGTCGGTGCTGACGGCAGCCGTGCTGTCCGCGGCGATTGCCGGCTTCCTCGACCGCACGTTCTTCTTCTGGGCGGCGCTGGCCGTGCCGATGACCTTGATCGGCGCCCGGATCGGCCTGATGCTCTACGGCCGCGTCAACGACATTCAGTTCCGCCGCATCGTGCTCGTGCTGCTGGGCCTCTCGGGAGCGACGTTGATCGCGTCGTCGATAAGATGAAGCTCAACACCTTCGCTGCCGGATTTGCCGTGCTGTGCCTGGCCGTCGGCGTGGCCTCGCTCGCGCTCCACCGCCCCGGCCCGGCTCCGCCGGATACGCTGCCGCCGGCGCCCACGGCGCCGCCGGTGCTATGGCCCGACTACAGCGTCTCCGGCGCGGGCTTCATCGAACCGGCGATGCCCGGCGGCGACCTTGTTGCCCAAGGCTATCGCCTGCTGACCGAGACCTTCGCTCTGATCGGCCCGCAGGCGTCCGACGTTGCCCGCCGATTCGCCGGCAACAACCTCGCCTGCCAGAACTGCCACCTCGACGGCGGCACCAACCGCACCGCCGTGCCGTTGGTCGGAATCTTCAAGACCTATCCGAAGTTCTCGATGCGCAGCGGCCGGACGATATCGCTCGCCGAGCGGATCGACGAATGCATGACCCGGTCGATGAACGGCCACAAGCTGCCCGACGGATCGCCCGAGACTGCGGCCTTCCTTGCCTACCTGCGCTACATCGGCGAACCCGAGGCCCATGAAAGCACGCCGGCGCCCGCGGCGGCGCAGCCGGCCGACGCGACGCGGGGCGTGGAGATTTACGGCCGCGTCTGCGCCGCCTGCCACCAGGCCGACGGCTTGGGCAAGCGACGCGGCTCATCGACCGCCGCACTCGGCTACGAATTCCCGCCGCTCTGGGGACCGGACAGCTTCAGCGACGGTGCCGGCATGGATCGCTTCGACCGCGCCGTGATCTTCATCCGCAACAACATGCCGCGCGGGACCGATGCGGCCCACCCGCAGCTCGACCTGCAGGAAGCATGGGATGTCGCGGCATTCCTGCAATCGAAGCCGCGCCCGCACTACGAGAGCGCGCGATAGGCTTCAGTCGGCGAGCCAGCGCAGGCAGCCCGATTTCTCCAGTATCCCGTCGAGGCCGGGCGCCGCCCTGGCCGCCTGGTACTTGCGCCGGATCTCGGCCAGCGAGCGCGCGTGGTATTTCTGCGGTTCCTGGGACCACGCGACGCCGCCCAGGGTGACGTCGAAGCTCTTCGCGCCGCCCGCGATCGCGGCCGCATTGGCGGCCGACCACGGCAGGAAGAGCGCCGCTACTTCGTCCGTTAGGAGCGGCATCAGGGTGGGGGCCAGCGCCGCCCATGCCTCGAACGGACCGTCGTGGGCAGGGATCTGCATACGCGCGACCCAGGCCATCACGGCGGGCGCCGAGGCGCGCATCTTGCCGCCCGGCGTCGGATCGGTGGCGGCCTCGTAAAGCTGACCCCACAGGCCGAAGTCGGCCAACGCGGGCCGGCCGCCGAGCAGGTATGGCCGCGACGCGAGATGCTTCTCGAGGAGACCGAGCACGCGCTTGAACGACGCCTCGATCAGCGGCCTGGTCTTGTCGCTGGAGCCCACGAAGCCCAACCGGCCCGTCATGCGATCAGCCACCATGGCGCGCGCCTGCGCCACGCCAAGAGGGCCCTGGGCGCCCGCCATCTGCAGGGCAATGCGCTCCGCCGTCGACCAGCGGTCAGCCTTGTAGTTCCAGCGATAGTGGAACATCCACTTGTTGCCCCACTCGTCACCATACTCCTCGAGCAGCGCCGACAGGAAGGCGAGCGCGGGATCGTCCGGCACGATCGAGGGCGCGCGCGCCGCGGCCTCGAAGCGCTCGATGATCGGTGTGGAGTCCTGCACGCCTTCGCCGTCGGGTGTCACGACCAGTGGGATCAGCGGCAGCTTGGCGTACTTCTGGAACTCGGCCTGGTTGGCCGGCGTGCGCGGCAGCCATTCGTGCGCCAGGCCCTTGTAGCGCAAGTACGAGCGCACTTTCACCGAATAGGGCGAGAGCTCCGAGCCGAAAAGGCGAAGCATGCCGCTCACAGCCAGCGCTTCCGTCTCAGCCACCAGAAGAGGCCGCCCACGATCACCGCGACCAGCACCCAGAAGAAGCCGTAACCATACTTCCAACCGAGTTCCGGCATATTGCCGACGTCGCGCTCGAAGTTCATGCCGTAAATGCCGGCCAGGAAGCTGAGCGGCATGAAGAAGACGGTGATGACCGCCATCGTCTTCATGACCTCGGACATCCGGTTCGAGGCCTGCATCAGGTAGACTTCCATGAGGCCGTTGCACATTTCCCGGTAGCTCTCGAGTAACTCGAGGACCGCGATCGCGTGGTCGAAGCAATCGCGCAAGTAAGTGCGAGTCTCCGGCATGATGAACGGCGTCTCGGGCCGCATCACCGCCAGGATCGTCTCGCGCTCCGCCCACTCGATGCGATGAAAGACCACCAGCGCGCGCCGCGCCTGATGGATGCTGGCGAGTGTGGTTGCCTCGGGGTGGCCCAGCGCCTCGTCCTCCAGCACCTCGAGCTGGTTGGCCAACGCCTCAATCAGCGGGAACTTGCGGTCGACGACCAGGTCGATCAACGCATAGACGAGATAGTCGATACCGAGCGTACGCAACCGTGAGCCCGACATCTGCAGACGGTCGCGCACCGGCTTGAAGATATCGAGCTTATGGTCATGGAAAGAGATCGCGTAGTTCTCGCCGAAGAAAATGCTGACCTGGCGCAGCTTGATCTCGCCGTCTTCGTAGGCCGGGTCGTTGAGCACGATGAAGCCCTGGTTGCCATACAGGTCGAGCTTGCTGCGCTGATGGCCGTGAAACACGTCCTCGAGCGCCAGCGGATGCAGGTTGAACGCCGTGCCGAGGTCGCGCAGCATCTCCGAACTCGCTCGCCCCGCCACATCGATCCAGGTGCGGTCCGGCGAATCGAGATGGAAGCGGCACTCGTCGACCTCGACCCCATGCAGGACCTCGCACTTCTCCGGCGAGTATTCGACCAGGGTGAAGTCGAGCGCCTCGTCCGGCACCGGCGCGCGGCCGGACAGGCTGCCCGGCGACGTCCCCGGCTTGGTGTGGCGGTGGAAGATTCCGTCCATGATCGGCGACCGCCCTGCCTCAGACTTCCTGCATGACCTGCACGTCGGGCCGGCCGGCGAGATAGTCGCCGAGCTTGCGGCCGAGTTCCTTGAAATGCGGCGCGGCGCGATGCGCGTCGAGCGCCGCCTGGTCGGCATAGCGCTCCAACATGACGTAGACGTTGACGTCTGCCGTCTTGTGCAACGCGTAGAGCTTGTTACCCGGCTCGTCGGCCTGGACCTTGGCCTGGAGCGCTTTCATCGTCTGCTCGAAATCGGCGTTGGCGCCGGGCTTGATCGTAAGTTTGGCAATGACGCCGATCATGGTCGTTTCTCCGGATTCTGTTGCGGGCGCTTCTTGATAAGGTACTTGTGCTCACCGTCGCATACCAGTTCGCGGCTCTGGTTGTGGATCGTGAGCTTCATGGTGACGACGCCGGTCGTCCGGCCGGGCTTGAGGTCGCTGACCTCCAGCATCGGATAGAGCGTGTCGCCGCAATAGACCGGCTTCAGGAAGCGCGACGACTGCTCGAGAAAGCCGATCAGGGAATCGCCGATGTGATGGGGGAAGATACCGCCGCCGGCCGCGCCCTGGATCGCCACCTGGAGCCCGTGCGCCAGCAGATCGCGATGCCCCCGCGCCTTGCAGTATTCGCGGTCATAGTGGATCGGATGGTTGTCGCCGCTGGCCGACTGGAACGCCGCGAACATCGCCTCGGTCTGCGTGCGCGAGTTGATGTAGAATTTCTGCCCGACCGTCAGGTCCTCGAACCAGTGCGTCGGGCCGAAGCGGTGCTCTGCGGGATCGAATGTCATGGGCGGACCTTAAGACAGCTCGGCCAGCGGTTCGAGGCTCTTCTCCAGGAAATCGGGCTGCGCATCGTCGCGCGGCGGCAAGCCGACCCGGTTGTGCCAATAGACCGGCATGCCGACGGCTTTTGCACCCGGGACATCCGAGGCCGAGCCGGCGACGAACAATGTCCGTTCCGGACGCGTACCAAGCCTTTGAAGCACGGCGCGGTAGACTTCAGGCCGAGGCTTGTAGAAGCCGATGCTCTCCGCCGTCTCCACGATCTTGAAGGGCACGCCGACGAGATCGGCTGCCTGCCGTCCCAGCCGGACGGAGCAATTGGTGGCAACGGCCAGCGGCACCGGGAGACGCCTCAGAACGTCGCCAGCCTCGGGCCAGGGCTTCAGCTCATGCCAGCGGCGCTCGAGCTCGCCGCCTAGGCCCTCCGGGAAGCCCGTATCGCGGGCGGCCTCGCGCACCAGAGTTTCGTAGGGTCGGTAAGCGCCGCAGCCGTAGGTGATCTCCAGGTACCGGCGGCGCCATTTCATGCCCGCCTCGGGCGATCCGGCGACGTCGTTCCACAAGCTCCACGAATCGATCAGCGCCGTCAGGAGGTCGAAGACGACGGCGTCGTACTTCACGGCTTCAGATCGAGCATGCGCTCGCGCCAAGCATGGACCGGATCGTCCTTCTCGAGGAGCTCCAGCCCGGGGCTCATGGTCTGCGGCCACAGCAAGGTACCGAACAGGATGTAATCCGGATAGGCCGCCGTCTCACCCGACAGGAATTTCTGATCCTTGAGCACGCGCCGAGCCGGCTCAAGTGCCGCGCGGAATGCGGACAGCCCGGTCTCGCGCGCCTTCCTCTGAAAGTCGACGAAATCGGTCGTGCCAATGCGCTTGCTGCGGGAGTCGACTACATAGCCGCGATCCTGTGGCCGGCAGATCTCGACCATGTCGGCCACCACCATCGGGAAGATCGTGGGATTGACGGCCGTGTCGGCCCAGCCGTTGACGAAGCGCGCAAAGGTCTTGCCCGGATCGTTCGGGAACAGCGGCTTGTCCGGATAGGTCTGGTCAAGATGCACGGCGATCGCCCAGCTGTCCTTCACCACCTTGGCGCCGTCATGGATGACGGGCACCGTCGTCGAATTCGCGAAGGCGATCTTGTGTTTCTCGGTGAAGCCCATCGGCTCATCGCGCCAGGTGAGACCCTTGTGCTTCATCGCAAGCTTTGCCCGCCAGCAGTAAGGGCTGGGGCGGCGGTCTTCGGAGAAGACGAGGTCGTAGAGCGTGATCACGGCCTATTTGCCGTCCAGCATCTTGATGATGCCGGAGAAATCCTTGGCCGCGTTGCCGCTGTTCACGAACATGCTGAAGAGCTGGGCCGCTTCGGCGCCGAGCGGCGTGGCCGCCCCCGCACCCGCCGAGGCCTGCTGGGCCAGCAACAGGTCCTTCAGCATCATCGCCGCGGTGAAGCCGGCCTGGTAGTCGCGGTTGGCGGGCGACGCCGGCACCGGACCCGGCACCGGGCAGTAGTTGACCAGCGACCAGCACGATCCCGACGCGGTCGAGACGACATTGAACAGCTTCTGCGGATCGAGGCCCAGGCGCTTGCCCAGCATGAAACCCTCGCTGACGGCAATCATGGAGATGCCGAGGATCATGTTGTTGCAGATCTTGGCTGCCTGGCCGTTGCCGCTATCGCCGGCATGCACGATGTTCTTGCCCATCTTGTCCAGCACCGGCTTGGCCTTGGCGAAGACGGCGTCCGGGCCGCCGACCATGAAGGTGAGCGTGCCCGCCGTGGCGCCGCCGACGCCGCCCGACACCGGGGCGTCGATCATGTCGAAGCCCGCCTTCTTCGCCGCAGCGGCCACGTGGCGCGCACTGTCGACGTCGATGGTCGAGCAGTCGATCAGCAGCGCGCCCTTGGCGGCGTTCGGCAGCACGTCCTTCTCGTAGACCTCGCGCACGTGCTTGCCGGCAGGCAGCATGGTGACGACGATCTCGGCCTCCTTCACCGCCTCGGCGGCGCTCTTGGCCCTGTGCGCGCCCTTCTCCACCGCCTGGGCGATGGCTGCATCGGACAGGTCGAACGCCGTCACATGATGCTGCGCCTTGCAGAGATTGGCGGCCATCGGGCCGCCCATGTTGCCGAGACCGATGAAGGCGACTTTCGCCATGGATTCCTCCTGTTGATTGAGCTCAGTCGAAGAACAAGTCGTTCGACAGCGGCCTGAAATGCTCCTCGACCATGGCCGGCGTGACGCCCTCGATGGTCGCGGGGTTCCACTTCGGCTTCTGGTCCTTGTCGATCAGCAGCGCGCGCACGCCCTCGAAGAAGTCGTGGCCTTCCTGCATGCAGCGCTGCGACATGCGGTATTCGATGGTCATCGAATCCTCGAACGAGCGGTTGGCGCAGCGCCTGAGCTGCTCCAGGGTGATCGCCATCGAGACCGGCGACAGCTTCATCAGCGCCGCGAGCTGCTTGTCGGCCCACTCGCCGCCCTTCTTCTTGAGCTTGCCGACGATCTCGGGCACCGACTCCGCCGAGAAGCAGCGATCGATGTCCTGCATCATGCCCGGCAACGTCGGCGGCCCTGCATCCTCTGCGAAGCTGGCGATGACCTTGTCGACCTTCCGGTTGGCATCCGGCCCGGAAAGATCGGCGGCACTCAGCGCCGCCTGCAGGTCATTGATCTTCGCGCTCGGCACGTAGGCATCGACGATGCCCGCCCACAGCGCATCCGCCGCCTTCAGACGGTGGCTGGTGAGTGCCAAAAAGGTGCCCAGCGCGCCGGGCAGGCGCGTCAGGAAATAGCCGCCGCCGACGTCGGGAAAGAGCCCGATCGTCGTCTCCGGCATGGCAAACAGAAACTTCTCGCTCGCCACCGAATGCGAGCCGTGGACCGAGAGGCCGACGCCGCCGCCCATGTCGATGCCGTCGATCAGCGAGATCCACGGCTTGGCAAAGCGGTAGATGCGCCGGTTGACCACGTACTCGTCGCGGAAGAAATCGCGCCTCAGCGTGCCACCCGAGCCCTCGCGCATCTCGCGATAAAGGCCGGCGACGTCGCCACCGGCGCAGAACGCCCGGTCGCCCGCGCCGCGCAGGACCACGGCCTTGACCGCCGGATCCTTCTCCCATTGCGGCACCATCCGCCCCATCTCGAGGATGATGTTGTACGACAGGGAGTTCAGTACCTTCGGGCGGTTGAGCGTCATGACGCCCAGGCCGTCTTTCACCTCGAACAAGATCTCTGCGTCAGGCATTCCTCATCCCATCAAAAGCCGTCGCGAAATGATCACGCGCATGATCTCGTTGGTGCCTTCGAGGATCTGGTGCACGCGCAGGTCGCGCAGATAACGCTCGATGGGGAAATCCTTCAAGTAACCGTAACCGCCATGCAGTTGCAGTGCGTCGTTCACGACGCTGAAGCCGACATCCGTCGAGTAGCGCTTGGCCATGGCGGCAGCCTGCGTCGCCTCGGGCAACTTGGCGTCGAGCAGCCAGGCGGCACGCCAGATCATCAGCCGGGCCGCGTCCAGTTCCGTCGCCATATCGGCGAGCTTGAACTGCGTGGCCTGGAAGTCGGCGATCGGCTGGCCGAACTGCTTGCGCTCGACGACGTAGCGCGACGCCGTCTCCAGGCAGGCCCGTGCGCCGCCCAGCGAACAGGCGCCGATGTTGATGCGGCCGCCGTCGAGCCCCATCATCGCGATCTTGAATCCGTGACCTTCGGGGCCGAGCCGGTTGGCGACCGGCACCTTGCAGTTCTCGAAGATCACCGCCGCGGTCGGCTGGCTGTTCCAGCCGAGCTTCTGCTCCTGCTTGCCGAACGACAAGCCAGGCGTCCCCGCCTCGACCACGAGCGTCGAGACGCCACTGGCGCCCGGACCGCCGGTGCGCAGCATCACGACGTAGATGTCGCTGCGTCCGCCGCCCGAGATGAAGGCCTTGGTGCCGTTCAGAACGTAGTGGTCGCCGTTGAGCTCGGCCCGGGTGGCCAGCGCCGCGGCGTCCGAGCCTGCTCCCGGCTCGGTCAGGCAATAGCTGGCGAAATGCTCCATCGAGCAGAGCTTGGGCAGGAAGCGCTTACGTTGGTCGTCGTCGCCGAAGCTGTCGATCATCCAGGCGGCCATGTTGTGTATCGAGATGTAGGCCGCCGTGCTGGGGCACGCCGCCGCCAGCTCCTCCATGATCAGCGCCGCATCGAAGCGCGACAGGCCGCTGCCGCCGACGTCGTCTCTTACATAGATGCCGCCGAAGCCGAGCGCCGCGGCCTCGCGCAGCACGGCCTCGGGGAAAATCTTCTCGACATCCCATCGCGCCGCCTCGGGCAGCATCCGCTCGGTTGCGAACTGCCGCGCCGTATCGCGGAATGCCTGCTGGTCTTCTGTGAGCGTGAAATCCATACGCGGCCGATCATAAAGAGGTCAGGCCTTCTCGCCTACCGCCATGAGCAGGCCGACACGCCCCTCGATGACGTTCCGCCCGAAGTTTCCGGCCATGGCCTTGAAGTCCGGTCCCATCAGGAGATGCAGGCCGAGCGGCGGCGGCCGTGCCGGCGCCGGCCGAGCGGCGAAGAACTGCTTGGCCTCCTCGGAGGCATCATGCCACGTGCGCATTTTGAAGCCGGTCGTTTCCAGCACCGCCCGCGTGGCGTCGGCCGTCCACAGGAAACTGGTCGACGGATCGCGCGCCCACGGCACTGGAAAGGTCGGCGTTTGGCCCGCGATCGCCACGGCGTCATGGAACGCGATGCGGCCACCCGGCTTCAGCACGCGATACATCTCGCCGTAGAGCTTCGGCCGGTCGTCGATGTTCATCACGACGTGCTGCGTCCAGGCGACATCGAACGAGGCGTTGGCGAACGGCAGGTCGAGCGCATTGGCGGCCTGGAACGAGACCTTGTCCGCGAGGCCGGTCCGATCCGTGAGCGCGGTCGCCAGGCGGCAGTACTCCGCCGTGAGATCGACGCCGGCGACGGTACAGCCGAAGCTCTCGGCCAGGTGCCGTGCCGGCCCGCCGATGCCGGAGCCGACATCGAGGACGCGCGTCTTGGCATCGATGCCCGCAAGGGCTGCCAATTCCATGGTCGCGGCAAGGCCTCTGGCATGGAACTGATCGAGCGGCGCCAGGTCGCGGGTCTTGAGGCCGGTTTTCGCCAGCCCCACAGCGTCCATGGCGGCCAGGACGGTGTCGATCAGCGAACGGCCGGCGTAGTGGCTTTCGACCTTGCCTTGCTGAGACATTGCGTCCTTCCCGACGATACGAATTGTGTCGAAACGCCGTTCGCGCCATAACCCGGGCCATGGCGAAACGCTTCTCTACTCTGGGTCGCTATCCGACCACCCGCTTGCGCCGCAACCGCCGCGAGGACTGGTCGCGCCGGCTCGTCGCCGAACACAAGCTCTCGGTCGACGACCTGATCTGGCCTGTGTTCGTGCAGGAAGGCAAGGGTGCCCGCACGCCCGTGGCGTCGATGCCAGGCGTCGATCGCCTCAGCATCGATCTCTTCGTCGAGGCGGCCAAGGAAGCGCGCGACCTCGGCATCCCCGCGATCGCGATCTTTCCCGAGACCGATCCCAAGGCCAAGACGCCTGACGCGCGCGAGGCCTACAACCCGGACGGTCTCGTCTGTCGGGCCATCCGCGCAGTAAAGAAGAACGTCCAGGGCATCGGCATCGTCTGCGACGTGGCGCTCGATCCCTTCAACAGCGACGGCCACGACGGCATCGTGCGCGACGGCGTGATCCTGAACGACGAGTCGGTCGAGGCCCTGATCAAGCAGGCGATCGTCCAGACCGAGGCTGGCGCCGACATCCAGGCGCCGTCCGACATGATGGACGGCCGCATCGGCGCGATCCGCAAGGCGCTCGACGCCAAGGGCTATCAGCACGCGCAGATCATGAGCTACGCCGCCAAGTACGCGTCGGCTTTCTACAACCCGTTCCGCGACGCCATCGGCAGCTCCGGCGCCCTGAAGGGCGACAAGAAGACCTACCAGATGGACTACGCCAACTCTGACGAGGCCCTGCGCGAAGTCGGCTTCGACATCGAGGAAGGCGCCGACATGGTCATGGTGAAACCGGGCCTGCCCTATCTCGACGTCGTGCGCCGCGTGAAGGACGCCTTCGGCGTGCCGACCTACGCCTACCAGGTGAGCGGCGAGTACGCGATGCTGAAGGGCGCCGCGAACAACGGCTGGCTCGCCTGGGACAAGGTTCTGATCGAGACGCTCACTTCCTTCAAGCGCGCGGGCTGCGACGGCATCCTGACCTACGGCGCCGTCGACGCGGCTCGCCTGCTCGCCAAAAAATGAACGAGCGGCCGTCGGGGCGCCTGATCTTGCTCGATCCGCAGGACCGGATCTTCCTGTTCCATGTCCACGATCCCGGTGTCTACGACCCGCGGGACCGCCATAGCGATCCGATCTGGATCATGATCGGCGGCATGGTCGATCCCGGCGAGGACTATGCCGAGGCCGCGGTCCGCGAGGCGCACGAGGAAACCGGCATCGTCGTCAAAGGCCCCGCGCGCTGGGTGTGGAAGCGCCAGCGCCGCATGAGCTGGCGCGGCCGCGATCGCCTGCACATCGAGCGCTTCTTCCTGGCGCGCACCGAGCGGACCGAGATCGACACCTCGGGCCTCGACGAGACCGAGCGCAATTGGACGCTCGGCCATCGCTGGTGGACGATCGACGAGATCATGGCCTCGCAGGAGCGCTTCGAGCCGTCCGATCTCGGCGTCCGCCTGAAGGCGCTGCTGCGTGATGGACCGCCGTCCGAACCGATCGATCTCGAATAGCCGTCGCATCTCCGGGTGCACGACCAAATCAGCGAGATTTTGTCCGGCGCGACGCCTGCCGGGGCTCTATTCGCGGGTTGGCCGAAGGCATTCGTTTCAGGCAGGCCAGCAATATGTCTCTAATAACGACCATGATGCGCGATTCGCAGGAATGCTCCTATGGTGATTCCACAATCACCTCAGGGAGCCTCTTATGTTTACATTTCATTGCTCGGAGCGCGCCACTCCAGTGGCGCTCATGCAGACTGCGGGCGGGCGGCTCGCTCATGATCGTCGCGAGCGCACTATCGACCTGGGGTCGATGACGCGGAGACGCGGGAGTCCCACAGAGATGAGTGCCGCTCAAGACCGAGTTTACTCGGTCGCGGTGGCGCGCTCCCGGCGACGAGTCCCTTCCCGCCGCGAGCCAACGGTTTCTCGACGGTTTTCGGCGGTTTCCGACGGTTTCTGTTTTTTGGATTCTCAATCAGATCAACGACTTGCGCGCCCGGACGGATTTTGACCGGTTTATAAACCGTGAAAACCGTCGAGGAAGTCAGCGACAACGCGGTCGCTCCATGGCTGCGTGTCGCGCACGCCATGAAAACCGACATGGCCGCCTGCCGTCGGCAAAAGCGGCTGCAGCGCCTTGTTCCCCGCCCAGTCGTAGAGCCGGTAGATCGCGCCGGGAATCCAGGGATCGTCGAGCGCGGCAACGACGAGCGTTGGCACCCGAATGCCCGGCATGAAACGCACCGGCTTGCAGCGCTCGTAGTAATCCTCCGCGCCGGCAAAGCCATGGCGCGGCGCGATGAAGACGTCGTCGTATTCCCAGATTGTCCTCGCACCCAGGATCGCCGTGCGCTCGGGCGCGGACAGAAGCGCACCGGCGCCGGTCGCCTCCTCCTTCATCTGTCCCAGGAGATGGCGGTGATAGACGACGTTTCGGCCACGCAGCATCGAGCGGCAGGTCGCCGAGAGATCGATGGGCGCCGATACGCTCGCGGCCGCCACGAGTGGCGCAGTGGCGCCTTCCTCGCCGAGGTACTTGAGCAGCATCGCACCGCCCAGCGAATAGCCTACGGCGGCGACGCCGGACGCGGTCAGTTCGGGCGGCAGCAACGTCAACAGCGCGCGGAAGTCCTGGCTGCGGCCGGCGTAGTATTGCCCGCCGCAGGTAGCACGCGACGGCCCGGCCCCGCGCAGGTTGAGACGCAACACGTTCGCGCCGCGCGCGAGCAGCAGGCGCGACTGGCTCCGCACATAGACACTATCTTCCGCGCCGGTCAGGCCGTGGATGAGGATGACGAGCGGCCGGTCTGGCCTCGGATGGGCCGACCGGTCGAGGCAGGCCTGCAGCACGTCGCCGGTACCGTCGCGCAAGGCGAACGACAGGCGTTCCGTGCGGTGTGGCGCGAGGTCGATCCGGGGCGGGTGAAGGCGGTTGGCCAGGGTCTGCAGGTCGCCGCCCCACCAGGGGAAGCGCGGACGAAAGGGCGGCAGATCGAGGTTCACGCCGCCATGCTAGCAGTCCGATCGAGGAATTTCTCCAGGGCAAGATCGGACCACGACTGCCGGCTGACGTCGCCATGGAAGCCGACATGGCCGCCCGTCTCCGGCATCACCGGCAGAAGCCACGGATTGTCCGACCATTTGAACTCCCGGTAATGCTCGACCGGAATCCACGGGTCGTCGCCCGCGGCCAGTACCATGGTCGGCACGCGAATCTCGGGCATGAAGTTGATGGGCGCGCAGAGCTCGTAGTAATCGCCCGCGCCCATGAAGCCGTAGCGCGGCGAGATGAAGTGGTCGTCGTATTCCCACACGCTGCGTGCGGCCCGCACGACCGCGCGCTCCTTCTCCGAGAGTCGGGCACCGTCGCCCGTCGCCTCCGCCTTGATGCAGCGGAGCATGTAGCGGTGATAGACCCAGTTGCGTGGCTTCAGCATATGCTTGCAGGTGCGCAGCAAGTCGATCGGCGCGCAGATCGTGGCCGCCGCCCGCAACGGCGAGAACGAACCTTCCTCGCCGAGATACTTGAGCAGCATCGCACCGCCCAGCGAATACCCGACCGCCACCACGCCGTCTCGCGTCAGCTCATCCGGGAGCTGGCTCAGGACACGCCGGAAGTCGGCGGTGCGGCCGACATGGTAAATCTCCGTGCAATAGGGGCGCGACGGTCCGGCACCACGGACATTCAGGCGCAGTACGGAGTAGCCGCGATCGAGCAAATGGCGCGCCGCCTTGAGAATGTAGGCACTGTCCTCGCTGCCGGTCAGGCCGTGGAGCAGAACCACCAGCGGGCGGCCTTCGACCGGTTCGGCCGGCCGGTCGAACATGCCGAGCAGGATGTCGCCGGTGCGATCGGCCATCGGAAAGCACACGCGCTCGCTCGTGTGCGGCGCAAGGTCGGCGACCTTTGCATTGAGAAGCATTGCGATCGTCTGCAAATCCGCACCCCACCAGGGAAAGCGGGCGCGAAACGGCGGTAACTCGAGGGAATCGATGGACGGCGGCACGACTAATCCGTATTTCACGCGGGTGATCGACATCAAAACGCAGCCCGGTGGCGGGAGTTCCGCCGCCGTCGGCGCTGTCTACGCCGTGGGCGCCGCAATGCTCTTCAGTACGGCCGGTGTCATTGTCCGCCGCATCGACTTGCCGGCGTGGGACGTCTCGTTTTGGCGCTCGGCCCTGCTCATCGTCACAATTTCGCCTCTTCTTATCCTGCAGCATCGGAAAGTCCTGGGCGACATCCGCGATGCGGGTCTTTCCCTTCTGCTGAGTGCGCTGGTCCTCGCCGGCAGCTTCATCGCCTTCATCCTGGCGCTGGGCCTCGCGCCGGTCGCCAACGTGCTGATCGTGTTCGGCGCCACGCCGTTCATTACCGCTCTGCTCGCCCGCCTCTTCCTCGCCGAGCCGCTGCATCGCCACACGATCTTCGCCATGACGGCAGCCGCCGTCGGCCTGACGCTGAGCGTGGCGAGCTCGGTCCAGGCCGGCGCGCTCGCCGGCATGGCCGTGGCCGGCGTCGTCGTACTGTGCATGAGTTCCAACTATGTGATCGTGCGCCACCGTCGCGACGTCGGCATGCAACCGGCGATCGTCCTCGCCGGCGTCATTTCCGCCGGGATCGCGCTGCCCTTCGCCGAACCCGGCAACGTCACGCCGACGCAACTGATGTGGCTGCTGGCACTCGGGCCGGGCCAGCTCGCAGGCGGCCTGCTCCTCTACATGGCCAGCCTGAAGCGCATCCCGGCCGGGCGCGCGGCCCTGCTCGGCCTGCTCGAGCTCGTGCTGGGCCCGATCTGGGTCTGGGCCTTCGACGGCGAGCGGCCTTTCGATCTCACCCTGGTGGGCGGCGCCGTGGTCATCGGTGCCGCAGCAGTCAACGTCTGGCTGGATTCGCGGCTTGCCTCTGGTTAAGAACCCACATGACCCAAACTAAAGCCTCCGGCCCCCTGGCGGGCATCCTCGTCGTCGACCTTTCGCGTATCCTCGCCGGCCCCTATTGCACTCTTTTGATGGCCGAAATGGGCGCCCGGGTGATCAAGGTCGAGCCGCCCAAGGGCGGCGACGACGCCCGCGCCTACGGGCCGTTCATCAACGGCAAATCGACCTATTTCGCCTCGATCAATCGCGGCAAGGAAAGCATCGCGCTCGACCTCAAGAACGACGAACACCGCAAGATCTTCGACAAACTGCTCGCCAAGGCCGACGTCGTGGTCGAGAACTTCCGGCCGGGGACGATGGAGAAGCTGGGTTACGGCTGGGAGACGCTGCACGCCAAGTATCCCAAGCTGATCTACGCCTCGGCGTCGGGCTTCGGCCACACCGGGCCCAACTCCAAGGACCCCGCCTACGACATGGTCATGCAGGGCATGGGCGGCATCATGAGCATCACAGGCAACGAGGGCCAGCCGCCGAGTCGCGTCGGCATGTCGATCGGCGACATCGGCGCGGGCCTCTACACGGCGGTCGCCGTCAACGCTGCCCTGGTCCACCGCCTCAAGACGGGCGAGTCCACCAAAGTCGACATCGCCATGTTCGACTGCCAGCTCGCGCTGCTGGAAAACGCCATCATGCGCTACACGGTCGAATCCGAGATTCCCGGCCCGCTCGGCGCGCGCCACCCGACCATCACGCCGTTCCAGGCGTTCCGCACGTCCGACGGCGCGATCATCATCGCCGCCGGCAACGACGGACTTTTCGTCAAGATGTGCGACGCGCTCGGCCGCTCCGATCTCGCCGCCGACCCGAACCACAAGACCAATGCGCTTCGCCAAAAGCACCACAAGAAGCTCGAGCACGAGATAGAGTCGGTGCTCAAGGCCGGGACGACCGCGCACTGGATCGACGTCGTCTCCAAAGGCGGCGTGCCGTGCGGACCGATCAACAACATCGAGCAGGCCCTCCAGCATCCGCAGGTCGCCGCGCGCAACATGCTGGTCTCGGTGCCCGACGGCAGCGGCGGCACGCTGAAGCTGGCCGGCAATCCGCTCAAGATGTCGGCCTTCGACGATCCCGCGACACGCAAGCCGGCGCCCGATCTCGACGCAGATCGCGCGGGCATCCTCTCCTTCCTCGGCGGCTAACCCGGTGCAGGCGCTCGGCCGCCTCGGCGTCGTACTGGCAAAGCTGCTCGCCGGCACCGCGCTTGCGATTCTGGTCTTCCTCGTCGGGACCTATTTCCAGGTACGCGGGGCGCTGCCGCCCTACACCGGCCAGTTCACGACCAAGGGACTGAAGGCGCCGGTCGAGATCGTGCGCGACAAGAACGCGATCCCCCACATCATCGCCGGCTCGATCGAGGACGCCGCCTACGGGCTGGGCTTCGTCCATGCCCAGGACCGCTTCTGGCAGATGGAGCTGATGCGGCGGGTCGGCCAGGGCCGCCTGTCGGAGATCATTCCGCCGATGCTGGTGGGCGACGGCGTGGTCAACGCCGACCGCACCATGCGCGGCCTCGGCGTCTATCGCCACGCCGCCGACAGCGTCGGCGCCCTGTCGCCGGCCACGCGATCGATCCTCGAGGCCTATGCCGCCGGCGTGAATGCCTGGCTGGCCGATCCCGATCAGCAATTCGGCCTCGAGCTCACGCTGGTGAAGCTGCTGTCGGGCGGCCGCTACCGTCCCGAGCCGTGGCAGCCCGCCGACTCGCTGGTGTGGACCAAGCTCATGGCGCTGACGCTCGACGGCAACTGGCGCGCCGAGCTGCTGCGGCTGGAACTGCTGCGCAAGATCGGCGAGGACGGCGTCAAGTTTTTCATCGAGGCGCCGGGCGAGAGCCGCGACGCCACCCTGTCGCTGGTCAACCAGGCCCTGAACGGCATCGACCTCAAGCGGCTCTTTCGCGACACCGACAACGACGCCACGCGCAAGCGCGAGGCCTCGAACGAGTGGGTGCTATCGGGCGCCCACTCGGTGTCGGGCAAGCCGCTGCTCGCCAACGACCCGCATCTCGGCCTCGGCTTTCCCGGCATCTGGTACCTCGCACGCCTCGTCGGGCCGGGCTTCGACATCAGAGGCGCCTCGACGCCGGGCGTGCCGGCGATCGTGCTCGGCCATAACGCGACTATCGGCTGGGGTTTCACGACGACCAACCTCGACAGCCAGGACTTGTTCCTCGAACGGATCGATCCGACCGATCCCAACCGCTACCTGACGCCCGACGGCGCGCGGCCGTTCAACACCTACGACGAGACGATCAACGTCGCCTGGGGCGATCCGGTGCGCATGCGCGTGCGCGAGACGCGGCACGGCGTGGTGATCGACGATTTCGTCCGCCACGACGACAAGCTGTTGCCGAACGGCCATGTGCTGGCCCTGCAGGCGACGGCGCTCGACAGCGCCGACACGACGATGGAGGCGCTAGTCCGCCTCGGCCTCGCGCAGAACTGGGACGAATTCCTCGCCGCCGGCCGCAAGGTCGTCTCACCGATGCAGAACATCGTCTACGCCGACACCGCGGGCAACATTGGCCTCACCGCACCGGCGCGCGTGCCGATCCGGCGCAAGGGAGACGGCTCGATGCCGCAGCCGGGCTGGACCGGCGAATACGACTGGGCGGGCTTCGTGCCTTTCGACGAACTGCCGCGGCTCTACGATCCGGCGAGCGGCATCATCGTCAACGCCAACGGCCGCCTGGTGCCCGACGACTATCGCTACTTCATCACACGCGACTGGGCAGCACCCTACCGCCAGCGGCGCGCCAACGCCCTGCTGCGCGAGGTCGAGCGCCATCCGGTCTACGGCATGATCGCCATCCAGGCCGACAACCTGTCGCCTGACGCCGCGGAGATACTGCCGGTCCTCCTGAAGGTCGCCCCGCGCAACCCGCGCGCGGCCAAGGTCTACGACCTGATGAGCCGCTGGAACCGCTTCATGCTGGCGAGCCGGCCCGAGCCGCTGATCTACGCGGCATGGCTGATGGAGCTGCAGCGCGGCCTGCTGGCCGACGAGGTCGGCGCCGATCTCTACCAGGATCTCGCCGCGTCGAACGTGCCGTTGATCCTGCGCATCCTGCGCGACCGCCCCGAATGGTGCGACGACCGCACCACGAAGGCCACGGAAACCTGCGACGACATCATCGCCGCCGCGCTCGACCGGGCGCTCGACGGCATCGCCCGGCAGCAGGGATCGCAGATCGAAGCCTGGCAATGGGGCCGCGTGCATCTCGCCGCCCACCGCCATCCGCTGTTCGACCGCATCCCGTTGCTGCGCGATATCGCCTCGGTGCGCTTTCCCGCTGACGGCGGCGCCAACACGCTCAATCGCGCCGAGTCCTCTTTCCGTGGATCCGCCCCCTTCGAGGCAGTGCACGGCGCCACCTACCGCGGCGTCTACGACTTCAGCGACCTCGACAACAGCCGCTTCGCCGTCCCGCTCGGCCAGTCAGGCAATCTGCTGTCGCCCTATGCGCGCAACTTCGTCGACCAGTGGCAGAGTCTGAGCTACCTCGAGATTCCCAGCACGCACGCCAGGGCCGCCCGCGACGCCGTCGGCACGATCACGCTGTCGCCGCCCGCGCACTGACGGCGCCGGGCGCTCGCCCTAGCGGGGCTTGTCGCCGGCCAGGGTGATGCGATGCATCACCCGGCGGAAACCGTGATAATCGTTGACCGGATTGTGCATGGCCGCGCGATTGTCCCAGAATGCAAGCGAGCCCACCTTCCATTGAAAGCGGCAGGTGTATTCCGGCTTCGTCTGGTGATCCCACAGGAACTCCAGGAGCCGCAGGCTCTCCTTCTCCGTCCATCCCTTGATGTGCGCGGTATGGGCGACCGAAGTGTAGAGCGCCTTGCGGCCGGTCTCCGGATGGGTGCGCACAAGCGGATGCTCGGCCTCGAGCTGTTTGGGCGTGGCGCCAGATCCCGCCTGCTTCAACGCGTCCTCGCGGGTCTTGCTGACGTCGGCCTTGGCCGACGAGCTGACGCCGATCAGGCCGTCGAGCGTCTTCTTCAATCCGTCCGACAGCGCCTCGTAGGCGAGGTACTGGTTGGCGAACATCGTGTCGCCACCGTAGGGCGGCACTTCGCGCGCCAGCAGCATGCTGCCCATCGGCGGGATCGGCAGATAGGTCGTGTCGGAATGCCAGATGCCGCCGAAATTGTTGCGCTCGTTCTCGAGCTTCACCACCGGCGTGATCATCGGCGATTCGGGCAGGCCCTTGAGCTGCGGATACTCGATCGGCTGGCCGAAGCGCTTGGCGAAGGCGAGCTGCTGTTGTGGCGTCACCCGCTGGTCGCGCAGGAAGATCACCAAGTGATCGAGGAAGGCGTGGCGCATCTCGGCCACGACCTCGTCGTCGAGCTCCCTCGACATGTCGACCCCGGCGATCTCGGCACCGAGCGCGCCCGAGATCGGTTTCACTTCGATGTGACGATAGTTGCGCATGTCCTAACCCTTTGCCCAAGGAGGTGGGGTCTTTGCCTTGAAAGCCTTGATGCCCGCGGCGGCTTGCGGCCGGCGCAGCAGGTCGACGATGCTTCTCGCGGCATCGTCGAGCACCGCCCGATCATCCGACGTCGCCGCCGACAGGGTCAGCCGCTTGACGACCGCCACCGCGCGCGGCTCCATCTTGAGGATATCGTCGAGCAGCGACCGCAGGCTGCGCGAGATGTCGGCGGTCGTGCTGCAGCGATGACGGCCGATGCCCAGCCGCACTGCCTCGTCGGCGTCGATCACCCGGCCGGTGACGGCGAGATCGCGCAAGACGCCCTCGCCGATGCGCCGGGCCAGGAACGGCAGGATCTGGGAGGGAATGAAGCCGACCTTGGGCTCGGGCACGCCGAACCGGGCGCTGTCGTGCAGGATGACGACGTCGGAGCAGCAGGCCATGCCGAAGCCCGCGCCCACGGCCGAGCCCTCGACGACCGCGACCGTCGCCTGCGGCAGATCGTTGAGCGCCAGCAGCGCATTGCCGAACTGGCGGTAAGCCGGAACCAGCGGATCCTCCGCCCCGTTCGCGGGCCTGGGTGGCATGTCGGCCATGGCATCGAGGTCGCCGCCGGCGCAGAAGTGCCCGCCCGCACCGCGCAGCACCAGGACCCGGCAGTCTGCGTCGTCGCGGACGCGGCCGAACGCGTCCTCCAGCTCGATCATCATGGCATGCGTCAGCGCGTTACGGCGATCAGGCCGATTCAGCGTCAGCCGGGCGACCGCGCCCTCGCGCGCCAGGACAATGTTGGCATAGTCGGCCATGGGCAAAGTCTTAGCGACCGACTATCCTCGCAACAAGATGAAGCGTGTCGTTGTTTCGCTGGTCGTGGTGTTTCTCTGCTGCGGGGCGGACTGGACGACGGTCAGGACGCCTTCGCCCGGACCCACGCAATCGATCGGCTTCTATACCGCCGGGTGCCTGCAGGGCGCCAAGGCGCTGCCGCTCGACGGCCCCGGCTACGAGGCCATCCGCATTAGCCGCAACCGATACTGGGGCCAGCCGGTCACCCTGCAGTTCATCGAGACGCTCGCCGCGAAGGTCCAGGCGCTCGGCCAGGCGCCACTCTATATCGGCGACGTCGGACAGCCGCGCGGCGGCCCCTCGCCGATCGGCCACGCCAGCCACCAGATCGGCCTCGATGCCGATATCTGGTACGAGCGCCAGCCCGGCTCGCACAGACCGCCAGCCGAGCGCGAGAACCCGCGCCTGCGTCCGCTGGTGCTCGACGACGCGACGATCGACGACTCGGTATTCAGTCCGCTCCACGTCGCGCTGATCAGGACGACCGCAGAGATGCCGAACCTCGACCGCATGTTCGTCAATCGCTGGATCAAGGCCAGGCTCTGCCACACCGCGACCGGCGATCGCTCGTGGCTGCGCAAGGTCGTGCCGTGGTACGGCCACGACGACCATTTTCACGTCCGGCTGTACTGCCCGCCCGGCAATCCGCAATGCAAGCCGCAGGCGGACTACCCGCACGACGACGGCTGCGGCGCGGCCCTCGACTGGTGGCTGAAGCAGCCACCGACCGTCTTTCCCTCCGACGAGGAGATGGCCAAGAGATACAAGCCGCCCAAGCTTCCCGCCGCCTGCCAGGCCGTGCTGAACGCACCCTGAGCGCGGCGCTACGCCACCCATGACTCCGTCGTGATGGACGACTATCGTCGCCCGTCCGACGGGAGTAAGCGCATGCATCCTTTGAAATGGTCGCTGGAGGAGACGAAAACCGTCGTTGCCGCGGTCAAGCACGTCTGTACCGAGGCGCAATCCGTTCCCCTGCTGCCGATCCATTCGAGCTTCCTTGAGGGCTTCCGCGACTACATCTTCCAGCACGGCGAACTCAACATCGACGCCGTGACGCCGCTGGCGCCCGAGGCGTTCGCCGCCAGGATGGTCGACCCGCAGCATCGCAGCCGGGCGCTCGAGTACCTGACGCTGGCACCCTACATCCAGCCGGACGTCACGCCCCGACAAGCCGATCTCGTGGCGTCCTTCTTCCGCGCCGCCGGCGAGAAGAGCGATGCCATGACCTTCCTCAACAACGTAGCTCACCATCACATCCTGATGGGGCAGCTTTGCCTCGGCCGAAAGCTGCTGCCGCACCTCCTGCCGGGTGGCCCCGTCGTGCAGATGACCCGTGCGCTCCGCATGCTGCGCGAATCGCGCGGCGATCCCAGGCTCGCGGCGCACTACACGGGCCTCGCCCACCTTCCGGTCGGCACCCTCGGCAACGCCTTCTACCGGTTTCATCGCAACCGCGGCTTCGCCCTGCCCGGCGAGCCGGGGTGCGTGCCCGAGGAACTCTCCTCTCTTCACGATCTCACGCACCTTCTCTCGGGCTATAACACCGACTCCGCTGGCGAGATCTCGGCCCAGGCCTTCGCCGGTGGCTCGATGAAGAGCCATGGCATGATGGCCGCGGTGACCGGCCTGCTCAGCTTCCACAACGGCCTGCTATTCGATGCCGGCGGCCGGTTCGCGCTGCCCAAGGGCAACCTCGAGCCGCATACCTTCGCCAAGGCCTTCGCCCGCGGCATGGACAGCATCTCGCTGGTCGACGGCTGGAACTTCAAGGACGACTGGGAGACACCGGTCCCGGCCGTGCGCGAGAAGTTCAAGATCTCGGATGCCCTCGACGTGTGGGACGACCCGCCGCCCGAGCAGCGCGCCGGTGCCACCGCTGCGGTGGTCTAAAGCCTTTCCAACTGAAATAGGAACGGACTGTCGATCGGACAGCTTCGAGCGTCGGACGGTTTCGACGGTTTTCACGGTTTTTAACCGGTAGAGAGCCCGTCGACGCGGGAAAATCCCGTGTTTGCTGGCTTTTTAGCGTGCGATGCCCGGATGGAAACCGTCCGAAACCGTCGGAAACCGCCGCTAAACCGTCGGAAACCGTTCTGTCGGCATTTTGCGCGTTGACACGCGCGATCGCGCGCGACCGGATTGCCGGGATTTCCCTTGATGAAGCGGTCGTCGATCTGGTGAACCGGAGAAGGTGAAGAATCTGTCGTGTCGAACATTTCGAGCTCCCGTGAGTGATGTCGAGCACTCACCATAGAAGCGTTGTTCGGAATCGCGCATCTTGGTCTTTATCAGCGATAAAACGCCAGCCCGCTTGAAACAGATACGCTCGCCCAGCGCGCGATTTGCGCCCCAGGGAACGTCGAATTGGGGAAAATTCGACCGCGACTCTTCCAGCCTGCCCGCTGACCTACTCCCCTTGCGTGAGCAGCGAGCCGTGCCGGCGCGAGGCGCGGAAGAACCACAGGAAGACCTGGAACCCCACGATCAGGTAGATCACCGACAGGCCGGCGGCGAGCGCCAGCGTGTGCCAGTGCACCGTATGATCGCGCAGGATCGCACGCATGCCCTCGAAGACATACGAGGTCGGGATGGCGTACGAGATCATCTGCATCCAGTGCGGCAGCACCGTGACCGGATAGTAGACGCCGCTGAGCGGCAGCAGGATGAACACGGCGGCCCACGCGAAGGTCTCGGCGCTCTGCCCCACCCGCATGATCAGGCCCGACATCATCAGGCCGATCGACCACGAGAACATCTGCAGGATCACGAAGAAGGCCAGCAGCGGCAGGCCGAGCGAGTAGATCGAATAGCCGAAGAAGGCCCACGCCATCAGCGAAACCGGGATCATGCCCAGCAGGGTGCGCAGGATCGCCACGACGATGATGCCGGTCGCCAGTTCCCACGAGCGGATCGGGCTCACGAACAGATGACCGAGGTTGCGCGACCACATCTCTTCCAGGAACGCGATCGACAACGAGAGATTGCCGCGCACAACGACCTCCCACAGCATCAGTCCCGACAGCAGAATGCCGAACGCCTGCCCGACATAGCTCGTCTGGCCGGACAGGAACTGGGTCATGAAGCCCCAGGTCACCATCTGAACGGCCGGCCAATAGATCGAGTCGACGATGCGCATGATCGAGCTGCGCCAGATGTGGATATGGCGCAGCACGAGTGCGTAGATGCGCTGGGCGGAGCCGCTCATCGCGCCGCCTCCGGTTTCTTGAGGGTGTCGAGACCGTGACCGCGGCCGCGCGCCATGTCGAGGAAGACCTCTTCCATGTCCTCGCGCCCGAAGCGCTCGATCAGGTCGCGCGGGCTGCCGCGCTCGAATACCCGGCCGGTCTGCAACAGCAGCACGTCGTCGCACAGCCGCTCGACCTCGCTCATGTTGTGCGAGGCGAGCAGGATCGTGGCGCCGGTCTCGCGCTGATAGTCCTTCAGGAAGGTCCGCACCCAGTCGGCCGTGTCGGGATCGAGCGAGGCCGTCGGCTCGTCGAGCAGCAGCACGTCGGGCTTGTTGATCAGTGCCTTGGCCAGCGCCACGCGCGTCTTCTGGCCAGCCGAAAGCTTGCCGGCCTGGCGGTCGAGGAACTGCGCCACCTGCATCTGGCTCGCGATCTCCTCGACACGGTGCTTGAGCCTGGCCACGCCATAGAGGCGACCGTAGAACAGCAGGTTCTCGCGCACGGTCAGCCGATGCGGCAGGTCGACGTAAGGCGACGAGAAATTCATGCGCGGCAAGGCGGTGTAGCGATCCTTGCGGATGTCGATGCCGAGCACGTGGATCTCGCCCACCGTCGGCTCGAGCAGGCCCAGCAGCATGGCGATGGTCGTGGTCTTGCCCGCGCCATTGCCGCCCAGCAAGCCAAGCACCGCCCCGCGTGGAACGCTGAACGTCAGATCATCGACTGCGACGACCTCGCCGTACACCTTGCGCAGGTGCCGGACGTCGATGGAAGGGGACTGCGCCATGATCGCATCATAGCGCCTTGATGGCGGCTTCGATGCGGTCGAGGCCCTTGCTGAGACGCTCCGCGCTCGAGGCGAAACACAGGCGGATGTTGCCTTGCCCGCCTTCGGCGAACGCCTCGCCCGGCGCCGTGCCGACCTTGTATTCCTTCGCCAGCTTCTTGCAGAAGGTCATCGTGTCGGTCACGCCGTCGACCGAGAAGAACGAATAGAACGCTGCTTCCGGCCGCGAGACGGTGACCCGCGGCAGGCCGGACAGGCGCTGGAACACCAGCTCTCCGCCCGAGCGGCAGCGCTCGACCATCTCGGCCACGAAATCGTCGCCCTTCTCCAGTGCCGCGATCGCCCCGCGCTGCAGGAAGGCCGGCACGCCCGACGTGTTGATCTGCACCAACTTGGCGATCTGGTCGCCGAGCGCCGCCGGATGCGTGAGCCAGCCCAGCCGCCAGCCGGTCATCGCCCAGGGCTTGGAGAAACTGTTGAGCACGATCACCGGATCGTCGGGACCTGCCAGCTCGAGGAACGACGGCGCGACCTGCCGGCCGTCGGGACGCCGGGTGTAGATCACGCGTGCATAGACCTCGTCGGCCATGATCCAGACGCCGCGCTTGCGGGCGAAGTCGAGCAGCGCGCGCTGCTCGTCGGCGGTCATGGTCCAGCCCGTCGGATTGCCCGGCGAGTTGACGAAGATCGCGCGCGTGCGGTCGTCGACGGCGTCGAACAGCTTTTGGAGGTCGAGCTTCCAGCCGCCATCGACCTTGCGTTCGAGCGCCACATACTTGGGTTCGGCGCGCACCAGCCGCGTGGCCGACGTGATGTTCGGCCAGATCGGCGACACAATCACCACATTATCGCCCGGATCGAGCAAAAGTTGGCAGGTCAGCAGGATCGCCTGCATGCCGCCGGTCGTTAACGACAGGCGATCGGGCGGGCACTTGATGCGATAAAGCCGTTCGGTATAGGCGCTGAGTGCCGCCCGGAATTCCGGGGTGCCGCGCTGCCAGGTGTAGAAGGTTTCGCCGGCGCGCAGCCCCTCGGCCGCAGCGTCGCGCACGAAGTCGGGCGTCACGAGATCGCTTTCGCCAAACCATAGCGGTACGACGTCGGGATCGCCGAACACCGAAATGGCCACTTCCGAAATGGGGGTTTCGGAGAGGTCCTCGGCCACGGCGCCGCTCAAGCTGGCGGCGAGTCCTGGAGCATGAAAACGATGGGCGCCTTGCATGTAAGGCACCTAGCGCATCGCCCGCGATTGCGCCAGCCGTCGGGGCGCCGAGTATTGTTGTCGGTCAGGCCAAGCCTGGCTTATCGTTGTCACCTACTGGAGGCAGAACGATGAAACGCGCTGCACTTGGACTTTTCTCCGCCCTGCTGGCGACCGGCTGCGTCCATGGCTCGAATGTCGAGCAGGTCCACGCCGGCATGGACCGTACCCAGGTGTCTTCCATCATGGGACATCCCGACGGCACGTCGAACGAGCCTGGCCGCGAATGTGCGTATTACACGGTGTTGAAGGAGTTCATGAGCCGCACGCCGTGGAGCATGTCGGACCGCTATTACGTCTGCTACGCCGACGGCAAGGTCGATACCTTCGGCAAGGCCGAGGCGCCGAAGAACCCCTGACCTAGAACGAGGCGGCCTGCGCGCGCTCCAGCGCCGCGGTCGGGACGCCGTCGCACGAGGTCCGCGGCACGCCGATCGCGACCACGTGCACGCCCTTGGCCAGGCAGCCGTTCTTCCAGTCGCCGGCGAAGGTCTCGCCCGCCACCACGGCCGTACCGAAACCGTCCGGCACGTCGTTGGCATAGCGGCCTTCGTAACGGGTGTTGTCGTTCCACTCGTAGCGGCCGAAGCCTTCGCGCTTGCCCTGGCGGAAGGTGCCTTCAAAGCGGTCGATCGCGGTGCCGTGCTCGTACCATTGCACGACGCCCTGGCCATCTTTCTCCCCGCCCGGGCAGGCGCCGGTCCACGAGGCGCGATCGTGCACGTCGGGGTGCCAATCCCACATGCGGCAGCCGGTCTGGGTGTCGAGCAGCCAGTCGCCCTCCTCGCACGGTTGGACCCAGCTGATTTGCAGCGAATCCGGGTCGACGGTCGGGCAATCGGGCTTGCCGGTGGCCATGGCCATTTGCTGAGCGTAAGCCACGGGCGATGCCAGCATCGCAATGGCGGCCAAGGACGCCGAAATGTAACGTGAAATTCGCATGTTCCCCTCGCCCCGACGCGGCGGGGCTATCAAACAAACGCCGCACCCGGCGGTTTGGTTGCCGGGAATATCCCCCGCGGCAAGGCCGCCCGATTGCGGTGTAATGGGCCTATTCGCCCTCTTCCGGAGCGTACAATGACCCTGCTGATCCTAGGCCTCGTCGTCTTCCTCGGTGTCCATACGCTGACCACGCTCCGCCCGACGCGGGCGGCCTTGATCGGCCGGCTGGGCGAAGGCGGCTACAAAGGCCTCTATTCCCTGTTCGCGGCGGTCGGGCTGGTGCTGATCGTCTGGGGCTTCGGCCGCTACCGCGCCACCGACGACATCCAGCTGTGGTCGCCGCCAGTCGCCCTGAAGCATGTCGCCCGCCTCCTGATGTGGCTGGCCTTCGTGGCGCTGGCCGCGACCTACGCCCCGCTTGGCAAGATCAAGTCCATGCTGCGCCATCCCATGCTGGTCGCGGTCAAGATCTGGGCGCTGGCGCACCTGCTCGCCAACGGCGATCTGGGCGCGCTGGTCCTGTTCGGCGCCTTCCTTGCCTGGGCCGTCTACGACCGCATCGCCGCCAAACGCCGCGGCGACAGGGGAGCGCCGCCGGTGGCAGGTTTCACATCGGGTGACGCGATCGCCATTGTCGTCGGCACGGTGGCCTACATCGCGATGTATTGGGTGCATCCGTGGGCGATCGGCGTGCCCATCATGTGATCGCTTCGAGCCCGCACGTCGTCATGTGCCAGGGCGACGCGCGACAGATTCCCCTCGCTGCTGTGAGGAACCCACCGTCGCATCCCTCGTTTGGGGAGGACAAATACGCGGGCTTCTGCTGAGGCCCGCTCCGTCATAGGCTGCGGACGCCTGGTCGGCCCTACCGACGAAACGGAGAAACAGATGCAGCTTGGAATGATCGGTCTCGGACGCATGGGCGGCAACATCGTCCGCCGTCTCGTCAGCAAGGGCCATGAGTGCGTGGTGTTCGACCAGAACGCCGATGCCGTGAAATCGCTGGCCGGCGACAAGGTTGGCGGCGCATCGGGTCTCGCCGACCTCGTGAAGCGCCTCGCCAAGCCGCGCGCGGTCTGGGTCATGCTGCCGGCGGGCGAGATCACCGAGAAGACCGTGACCGAACTCGGCGGCCTGATGGAGGCCGGCGACACGATCATCGACGGCGGCAATGCCTTCTTCCAGGACGACGTGCGGCGCGGCAAGGCGATGAAGGCCAAGGGCATCCACTACATCGACTGCGGCACCTCGGGCGGCGTGTGGGGCCTGGAGCGCGGCTACTGCATGATGATCGGCGGCGACAAGGAGGCCGTCGACCGCCTCGATCCCATCTTCAAGGCGCTGGCGCCGGGCGCCGGCACGATTCCCAAGACACCGCGCCGCGAGAAGCGCGATCCCCGCGTCGAGCAGGGCTATCTCCACTGCGGGCCGGTCGGCTCCGGCCACTTCGTGAAGATGGTCCACAACGGCATCGAGTACGGGATGATGCAGGCCTATGCCGAGGGCTTCGAGATCCTGCAGAAGGTGAATGCCAAGGAGATCCCCGAGGAGCGGCGCTACACGATCGACCTCGCCGACGTGGCCGAGGTCTGGCGGCGCGGCAGCGTCATCAGTTCGTGGCTGCTCGACCTCACCTCCTCGGCGCTGGCCGAGGATCCGGCGCTCTCCAAGTATTCGGGCTTCGTCGAGGATTCTGGCGAGGGTCGCTGGACCGTCAACGCCGCGATCGAGGAAGCAGTTCCCGCCGACGTGCTGTCGGCGGCGCTGTTCGCCCGCTTCCGCTCGCGCGACCGCGAAGGCACGTCGAACAAGCTCCTGTCGGCGATGCGCCACGCCTTCGGCGGGCACGTCGAGCCCAAGAAGTAGGCCACGCATCCGATGGCCGATCCCAAGGCAGCCGAACCGCCCCCGTCCTGCACGCTCGTCATTTTCGGCGCGACCGGCGACCTCACCAAGCGCCTGCTGATGCCGGCGCTGTGCAACCTGCGCCGCGACGGGCTGTTCCCCGTGGACTTCAAGCTGCTGGGCATCGCCTCGCGCGACATCGGCGACGACGGCTTCCGCGACCACCTCCGCAAGGCGATGGCAGAGTTCAAGGGCGGCGGCGGCGCTTCGGATGCCGACTGGTTCATCGAGCGCTCGCACTACCTCAGCGGCAAGTTCGAGGACAAGGCGACCTTCGAGGCCATCGCCAAGCAGGTGAAGGGCAACGTGCTGTTCTACCTCGCCACGCCGCCTTCTGAGTTCTCGGTCATCGTCGAGCAGCTCGGCAAGGCCGGCCTGGTCCACGAGGCGCAGGGCAACTGGCGCCGCGTCATCATCGAGAAGCCGTTCGGCCACGACCTGGCGTCGGCGGTCGCGCTCAACAAAGAGATCCTGGGCGTCCTGCAGGAAAGCCAGATCTATCGGATCGATCATTATCTCGGCAAGCAGACGGTGCAGAACATCATGGTGTTCCGCTTCGCCAACGGCTTCGTCGAACCGCTGTGGAGCCGCGATCACATCGATCACGTCCAGATCACGGTGTCCGAGACCGTCGGCGTCGAGACGCGCGGACGCTTCTACGACAAGACAGGCGCGCTGCGCGACATGGTGCCCAACCACTTGTTCCAGCTCGTGTCGCTGATCGCCATGGAGCCACCGGTGCGCTTCGACGCCGAGGCGTTGCGCGGCGAGAAGGCCAAGGTGCTGGAATCCGTCCAGCGGCTCACGCCCTACTCCGCGCGCGGCAGCGTCGTGCGCGCCCAGTATGTCGGCGGCACCGCCGGCGACAAGCAGGTGACGGCCTACCGCAGCTCGCCCGACGTGTCGGAGGACTCGCGGACCGAGACCTATGTCGCCCTGAAGCTGATGATCGACAACTGGCGCTGGGCCGGCGTGCCGTTCTACCTGCGCACCGGCAAGGCGCTGGCCAAGCGGCGCACCGACATCAACATCCGCTTCAAGCAGGCGCCGCTGGCCCTTTTCCGCGACACGCCGGTCGACCGCCTGCCGCCCAACGACCTCACGATCCACATCCAGCCCGACGAAGGCGTGACCTTGCGCTTCGGCGTCAAGGTGCCCGAGCCGCAGATGCGCATCGAGGGTGTCGACCTCAAGTTCAACTACACCGACGCGTTCAACGTGGCGCCCAGCACCGGCTACGAGACCCTGATCTACGACTGCATGGTGGGCGACGCCACGCTGTTCCAGCGCGCCGACAACATCGAGGAAGGCTGGCGCATCGTCCAGCCGATCCTCGACGTCTGGGACGCCGACCACACCAGCTTCATTCCCACCTATGCCGCCGGCAGCAGCGGTCCGCCGGAGGCCGACACCTTGCTCGGCCGCGACGGCCGAAGCTGGCGACGCATCGTGCCGCCGAAGAAGCCATGACCAGGATCTCCGCGCTGGTGTCCGACGTCGATGGCACCCTGATGACCCAGGCCAAGGCGCTGACGCCCCGCACGCAGGCGGCCGCGGCCAGGCTCAAGGCGCACGGCATCGCCTTCGCCGCCATCAGCGGCCGCCCACCGCGCGGCATGCGCATGCTGGTCGAGCCGCTCGGCATCACCGCGCCGATCGCGGGCTACAACGGCGGCCAGTTCACCAACCCGGACCTCACGTCGATCGAGGACCACGTGCTGGCCCCCGACGTGGCGCGCCGCACCCACGACATGTTCGTGGCCAAGGGCATCGAGATCTGGGTGTTCAACGGGCTCGACTGGCTGATCCGCGATCCCACCGGCGCGCACGTGGCGCACGAGCAGCACACGGTGCAGTACGACCCGATCGTGGTCACCGACTTCGACAAGGCGCTTGGCGCTGCCCACAAGATCGTGGGTGTCAGCGAGGATCACGCCGGCCTCGCCCGCCTCGAGCTCGAGATGCAGGCGGCGCTGGGCGAGACGGCGTCGGCCACGCGCTCGCAGCAGTATTACCTCGACGTCACGCACCCGCTGGCCAACAAGGGCGCCGCGCTGCACACCTTCGCGCGGCTGTTGGGCGTGCCGATCGGCGAGATCGCGGTAATCGGCGACGGCAACAACGACGTGCTGATGTTCGAGCAGGCCGGCTTCGCGATCGCCATGGGCAACGCCTCCGACGAGGTGAAGAAGAAGGCCGGCGCCGTCACCGCCTCCAACGAAGAAGACGGCTTCGCCGCTGCCGTCGATCGCTTCGTGCTGGGAGGCGGGTGATGGGCGAACCGCAGGTCTTCGCCGATCCCGAGGCGCTGGCCCGGCACGCCGCCGACTGGCTGCTGGCGTGGGGGGCGACCACGACGGCAAAGCCCGACGAGCGCTTCGCGGTGTGCCTGTCGGGCGGCTCGACGCCCAAGCGCCTGTACGAGTTGCTGGCCGCCGCGCCGCGCCGCGACACCTTCCCGTGGGCCCGCACGCACTGGTTCTGGGGCGACGAGCGCTTCGTGCCGCCCGACGACAAGGCCAGCAACTACCGCATGGTGCGCGAGGCGATGCTGGCGCACGTGCCCGTCCCGGCCGCCAACATCCATCCGATTCCCACGCTCGGCGTCACGCCCGAACAGGCGGCCAAGACCTACGAGCGCGAGCTGCAGATCTTCCATGGTGGGGACAAGCTCGATCCCGACCGGCCGCTGTTCAACGTCGTGCTGCTGGGGCTGGGCACCAACGGGCACACGGCCTCGCTGTTTCCCGGCCAGGCCGTGCTCGACGAGCACCGGCAATGGACCGGCGTCATGACCGACCCCGAGGCGGGCACGCGCATCACCCTCACCTACCCCGCGCTCGAGAGCTGCCGGGAGGCGGTGTTCCTGATCGCCGGCGCCGACAAGCAACCGATGTTGAAGCGGCTGCTCCTGGAAGACCGCACGATCCCGGCGGGACGCTTGCGGCCGCGCGGCAACCTGCACTTCTTCGTCGACCGCGCCGCGTTCGCGGACTGAGCGATGGACCGCGACACCCCGAAGCGCGCTGCGGCGGCGCAGGCGGTGGCCGAAGTGAAGCCCGGCATGGTGCTGGGCCTGGGCTCGGGCTCGACCGCCGAGATCGCCGTCGAGCTGCTGGCCGAGCGCGTCGCGGCCGGCCTCGCAGTCGTGGGCATCCCGACCTCCGAGCGGACGAAGGCGCTGGCGGCGCGCCTCGGCATCGCCCTCACCGACTTCGACACCCATCCGACGATCGACCTCGCCATCGACGGCGCCGACCAGGTCGAGCGCAGCACGCTCAACCTGATCAAGGGATTGGGCGGGGCGCTGATGCGCGAGAAGATCGTGGCGGCGGCGGCGCGGCGCATGATCGTCGTCGTCGACCAGAGCAAGCTGGTGGAGCGATTGGGCGGCCAGACCCCTCTGCCGGTCGAGATCGCGACCTTCGGCTGGCCCTCGACGCTGGCGCGCCTCGACGCCGCGGGATACCGACCGACATTGCGCAAACAGGACGGCGTGCCGTTCGTCACCGACGGCGGCAACCACATCGCCGACTGCGCGGTCGCCGCCATCGCCGATGCCGCAGGCCTGGCGGCGGAGCTTCGCGCGATCGTGGGCGTTGTCGAGACGGGATTGTTCGTCGCCATGGCATCGAAGGTGATCGTGGGCGGTCCGCAAGGCGTGGAGGAACTCGAGCGATGAAGACCCTGGCCATCGATATCGGCGGCACCGGCCTCAAGGCCTCGGTGCTCGACGAGAACGGCAAGATGCTGGTCGAGCGCGTGCGCGTGGCGACGCCCCATCCCAGCCGGCCGAAGGATCTGCTGGCCGCCCTCGACGGGCTGGTGAAGCGGCTGCCTGCCTACGACCGCATCTCGGCCGGATTCCCGGGCGTCCTGCGCGGCGGCAAGGTGATCACCGCGCCGCACCTCGGCACCAAGGCGTGGCGCGGCTTCGACCTCCAGGAGGCGCTGGCCAAGCAGTTCGGCAAGCCCGCGCGTGTGGAGAACGACGCCGAAGTCCAGGGGCTGGGCATCGTCAAGGGCGAAGGGCTCGAGGTCGTGCTGACGCTGGGCACCGGCATCGGCAGCGCGATCTTCTCCAATGGCCGCATGACACCGCACCTCGAGCTGGCCCACCACCCGGTCCACAAGTCCGCCACCTACGACGAGTACATCGGCGACGCCGTGCGCAAGAAGCTCGGCAAGAAGAAGTGGAACGTGCGCGTGCGCCAGATCATCGAGATCGTCCACACGCTGCTCAACTACGACACGCTCTATCTCGGCGGCGGCAATGCCGCGAACATGAACGGCAAGCTGCCGCCCCACGTCGAGCTCGCCTCCAACGAAAAGGGCATCACCGGCGGCATCCGTCTGTGGGATGACGGCCACCGCTAGACGATCTTCGCCAGCACCGGCAGGAGATAGCGTCGAAACTGCGCGGGACTTTCCGACATCGGAAAATGCCCGAGCCCTTCCATCACCTTGAACGAGGTAGCGCCGACCAGTTTCGCCAGCGCCGCCGTCAGCTCGGGCGTCGCCGACAGATCGTATTCGCCGGTCAGCAGATGCAGCGGGCACTTCTTCGTGTCGAGCCCGTCGAGCAGGCCGTTGCGCAAGTCGCCGTCGGCGAAATAGTAATGCAGGTCGCCCAGGAAGACGCCCGGCCCGCCCTGCATGTAATGCCACAACGTCTCCCATTTCTCGGCATTGGGCGAGGTCGGCGAGATCAGGCAGGCCACCGAACCCGCCGCCGCCTCCTGGCCGTGCACGTCGGGCCGGAACAGCACGCCGAGATCGCGCAACCGCGTGTCGGCACCGGTGTCGGTGTGCGTCGCCGACTGCAGCCCGATGGCGGCACGAAAAGTGTCGCCATGGCGCAGCGACAGATGCAGCACGGCGCGGCCGCCGATCGAGCACCCCATCACCACCGGCCGCACCAGTTTCAGCGCGCGGCAGAATGCCATCACCGTGTCGACGTAGAGATCGGTCGTGAGGCGATAGGCCTCGGTCTCGAAGCCGGGCGGCGGCGAGGACTTGCCGTGCCACGGCAGGTCGAAGGCGACCACGCGAAAGCGACCGGTGATCTCGGTGTCGTTCAGCAGCGCCCGGTATTGACGTCCGTCGGCACCGGCGGTGTGCAGGCAGACCAGAGGAATACCGTCGACCGGCCCCGCCTCCTCGAAGTAGATCCGGTGCGGCCTGCCGTTGAAGTCGAGCCGCAGGTAGCGGCCGACGATGGGCTCGATGACGGGCGTACCCACCGCGGCCATCGGCTGCGGCACCGTCTCGGGCCTGAGCACGGCGAAGAGCTGCTCGAGGAAGATCAGGTTGCGGCCCCAGGAGAGCATATCGCCTTCGACACGCAGGTGCCCCATGCGCTGCATGCCGACCAGACTCTGGTAGCCGACCGGCGGGATCGGCCGGGCGAAGGCCGCCCAGGTCTCGGGCGTGGCGATGAACACGAAGGCTGGGTCGTGAGCCGCACCTTCTTTCACATCGATCGTCTCGCCGATGCGTACGGTCGTGGAGCGCTCACCGTCCTTCACGACGAGAGTGAGCGCGGCGAGCCTGGCGCGCCGGGTGAGTGCTGGATTGTCGGCGAGGGCCGAGGAGAGCCGTTCGAAGGATGTCGTGTTCAGTTGGGTGTCTCGGGCGTCAGGAAAGACGGTGCGGTCGCCAGCGAGGACGCGGGATTGTCCCGCTCCAGGGCCGCACGCTCGGCGACGGCGCGACCTTCGAGGACCGCACCCACGAACTGGCTGGCGGCAAACGCGCCGCAAATGATAACCACAACTGCCAGTAGCCGAAGCATGGCGCCCTCACACGTTACTTGATCTGCAAAGACCCAAACGTCATGTTGAAGGTTCGGTTGCACACCTACTTGCCCAGCGTAATACCCGCCTCCTTAACTACTTGAGCCCACTTGGGAATATCGGTCGCGATGGCCTGCTGAGTCTGCTCCGGTGTGCTCCCAACAGGCTGCAGTCCGAGGGCTGCAAACTTCTTCAGCAATTCCGGATCGGCGAGAACTTTCAGCGACTCCGCGCGCACTTTGTCGAGGATCGGCTGCGGCGTGCCGACCGGCGCCAGCAGCGCGAACCACGATGTCGCCTCGAAGCCCGGGAAACCCGACTCCGCCACCGTCGGCAGGTTCGACGTCTCCTCCGAGCGCTTGAGCGACGTCACGGCAAGACCGCGCAGGCGCTTGTCGCGGATCAGCGGCATGATCGCGCCGGCATTCTGGATGGCCACCGGCACGACGCCGCCCAAAGTGTCGTTGAAGCTCGCCCCGCGATACGGGATGTGCTCCATCTTGATGCCGGCCAGGTGGCAGAACAGCTCGCCCGCCACATGCTGCGGCGTGCCGATGCCGGGCGTGCCGTAGCTGAGCTTGCCCGGATTGGCCTTGGCGTAGGCGATCAGCTCGGCCAGCGTCTTGACCGGCAGGTCGTTGTTGACGGCGATCACGCTCGGCATGGAGAGCGCGATCGAGATCGGCGCGAAGTCCTTCAGCGGATCGAACGGCAGCGGCTGCAGCGCCGGCAGCACGGTGATCGCGGCATTGCCCGACCACATCAGCGTGTAGCCGTCTGGCGCGGCCTTCGCCACCTTGTCGACGCCGATGGCGCCCGAGTTGCCGGTGACGTTGTCGACGATCACCGACTGGCCCCAGGCCTCGGAGAATTTCTGCGCAAAGATACGCGCGGTCACGTCGGTGGCGCTGCCGGCGGTAAAGCCCACGACCAGCTTCACCGGCCGCTCCGGCCATTTCGTCTGGGCCGCGGCCGGCAGGGCCAGCAGCACGGCGAGCGCGACACTCAGCAAACGCATCTATTCCTCTCCCTGTTTTGGGTCATAATAGACCGAGAATGGGAGGAGCCGATATGCCCGCCAATTTCGCTGTCCGACCGATCGACGCCAGCTTCGGCGCCGTGATCTCCGGCCTCGAGCTCGCGACGATCGACGACGCCACCCTGGCCGAGATGAAGGCGCTCTGGCTGGAATACGCCCTGCTCGTCTTCCCCGACCAGTTCCTCGCGCGCGACCAGCAGATCGCTTTCGCCAAACGGATCGGCCCGCTCGAGTTCGAGATGGCGGCGCTCAGCAACGTCAAGGAAGACGGCACCTTGCGGCTGGAGAAGGACAACGACGACCGCATGAAGGTGCTGAAGGGCAACATGGGCTGGCACATGGACTCGACCTATATGCCGGTCCAGGCCCGGGGCGCGGTGTTCTCGGCCGAGGAAGTGCCGACGATCGGCGGCCACACCGGCTTCTGCGACATGCGCGCGGCCTACGATGCGCTCGACCCCGCCACGCGCGCCAAGGTCGAAACGCTCGCGGCCTATCACTCGCTGCACTACAGCCAGGCCAAGCTCGGCCACGATTCGAAGAAGACGGCCGACGGCCAATACAACGGCTACGGCTTCCACGACGGGCCGGTGCCGCTGCGCCCGCTGGTCAAGACGCATCCCGAAACCGGCCGCAAGAACCTGGTGATCGGCCGCCACGCCCACAACATCCCGGGCATGGATCGCCAGGAGTCCGAGCGCTTCCTGCAGGAGCTCGCCGACTTCGCCACGCAACCGCCGCGCACCTATCACCACGACTGGCGCGCGGGCGACGCGGTGCTGTGGGACAACCGCCGCCTGATGCACCAGGCGACGCCTTGGGACTACACCCAGCGCCGCATCATGTGGCACACGCGCCTTGCAGGAGATCCCGCCACGGAATCGGCCCTTCCGCAGGACGCGGCCGCTGTCGCGGCGCAATAGGCGACTCCCCATGAGCGCCACATGAGATTCGGTCTCTTCGGCGGCGCGCGGACCAAGCGCGCCCTCGGGCTGGAGGACAGCCAGGGCTACGAGAGCTTCATCGACTACGTGGTCGAGGCCGACCGGCTGGGCTTTGCGCACATGTTCATGGTCGAGCATCACTTCACCGGCCACGGCCAGGTCTCGGCTTCGATGACCCTGCTGGCCTATCTCGCCGCCAAGACCAAGACCATCCGGCTCGGCACCGCCGTGGTCGTGCTGCCGTGGCACAATCCTGTGTTGATCGCCGAGCAGGCCGCGACCCTCGACCTGCTGAGCGGCGGCCGCTTCGACTTCGGCGTCGGCAAGGGCTACCGCAAGGCCGAGTCCGACGGCTTTTGCATTCCGATCGAGGAGGCGAGCGAGCGCTTCGACGAGGCCATCGAGATCATCCGCAAGGCGTGGACTGCGGAAGGCAGATTCAGCCACCACGGCAAGCGCTGGCACTATGACGACATCCTGGTCGAGCCCGAGCCACTGCAGCGCCCGCACCCGCCGCTGTGGCTGGCCGCCGGCAGTCCCGACTCGATCAGACGCGCCGCGCGCGAGGGCTTCAACCTGCTGCTCGACCAGTTGGCGCAGACCGACCAGATCGCCCAGCGCATTGCCCTCTTCAAGGCCGAGTGCGCCAACGTCGGCCGCGCCTACGACGCCAACATGGTGGCGACCGCGCGGCCACTGCAGATGATCCATAGCGAGGCCGAGCGCGCCGAGGCCTACGCCACGCGCAAGCGCGTGATCGGCACCATCGGCGACCTCGCGCGCGGCAAGCTCGCCGACCGGGTCGAGGACGACACCGCCCCGCTGCTCGGCACGCCCGACGAGGTGATCGCCCGCCTGCGCCAGCTCGAGGCCGCGGGCGCCACCAACATCCTGCTGGTCGATCCCAACGCCTCGGTCGCCAACCTCCGCGCCTTCGCCCGCGAGGTCATGCCCGCCTTCCAGCCCGCCCGCGCCGCGGAGTGAGCCTCCGGCCGGGCCGGCGTTTCCATTAAACAAATGGAAATTTAATGAGAGCGATCCCGGCGGAACAAAAGCACCTCCTCGCGAACGCCAATCTCCAAAAAAGCCACACCTCATGAGGATTGGCCTGAAACGCCGGCCCTGCTGCATCCGAGGCCAATCCTCATGAGGCTCATGAAATTCATGAGCGGGTGAATGCACGGCAATCGCCTGTAAAGGCACTACATCCGGCCACACACTCATTGTCATCCTGAGCGTAGCGAAGGATCCTTCGCTACGCTCAGGATGACACGCTTGCGGCTCGGACCAAGGTGCGCCGCGTTCAGCCCCGGATGCTTTCACCGACATCATGCCATCGACCATAGGCGCACCCGCGCGAATCACCCATCTTGGTCGTTATCACTCATAAAAGCCTTATTTTACGGGATCTTGTGCGTGCTAAGCTCGATCCAGGGAGACATCGAATGCCGCTGCGCTGGGAGATTCTTCATCCGCAAAAGCTCATCCACATCGTCGCCGAAGGTGCCGTCGTGCTGAAGGACATGGAGGCGCATTTCGATGCCCTCGTGGTGGCCAACGCTCTGCCCTATGCCAAGCTGTTCGATGCGACCCGTCTGGCACCGGTCTACGATGATCACGACGTCCTGATGATGGGCGCCCGCCTAAGCGCCTACACCGCCACGATGGGCAGCGGCCCGTTGGCGGTCTTCGGCGAAGGCGAGGCCCTGAAGACGGCCTTCAAGCGCTTCGTCAACATTTCGCCGTCGAAGCGCCCCGCCAATCTGTTCAAGACCGAGGCCGAGGCACGGGCGTGGCTCGCGGAACAGACCAGTGCGTAGCCGCGGTCCGACCGACTATCCCCGCCCCGCCAGCGCCCGATTCTCGAGCCGGCTGAGCAGCCGCACCACGGGCCACAGGATCAGGAAGTAGATCACCGCAGCCATCACGATCGGCGTGGGATTGTAGGTGACGCTCTGCGCCTGGCGGGCCTGGAACAGGAGCTCGGGCACGGCCACGACGCTGCCAAGCGAAGTGAGCTTCACCACTTCGAGCGTGTTGCTGAGCAGGTCGGGCAGCACGTTGCGCACCGCCTGGGGCAGCACCACGAAAGCCGTGGTCTGCAGGGCGCTGAGGCCGGTCGAGCGTGCGGCCTCGACCTGGCCCTTGGGCACCGAGTCGATGCCGGCGCGCAGGATCTCGCCGTAGTACGAGCCGGTGTTGAGGAAGAAGGCGATGGCCACGCAGGCAAAACCGTTCAGCTCGAGCCCGGCGAACGGCAGGCCGGCGAACAGCAGCACCAGCAAGACCAGGGGCGGGAAGGCGCGGAAGAAATCGACCCAGGCCATCAGCGGCCAGCGCACCCACGGCTGTTTGGCGCTCGCCAGCAGCGCCAGGATCAGGCCGCCGATGAAGCCCAGCGGCACGACCAGCAACGACAGCAGGATCGTGTTCAGCAGGCCCGCCAGCACGATCGGATAGGCCGCGACGATGATCTCGGGGTTGAAGAAGGTCTCGATCATCGCTTCCACGCGAATTTGGTCTCGATCCAGCGCCCGGCAACCACGACCGGCAGGAACAGCACGAGGTAGGCCGCCGCGCCCAGCATCAGCGGCGACGGGCTGTAGGAATTTGACACCGCCGAGCTGGCGACGCCCAGGATCTCGCTGACGGCGACCACGGTGCCGAGCGACGTGCCCTTGGTGATGGCGATGGTGCGGTTGGTGAGCGGCGGGATAGTGAGCCGGAACGCCTGTGGCAGGATCACGTCGCGCAGGGTCTGGCCGAAGCTGAGGCCGGTCGAGCGCGCCGCCTCCCACTGGCCGCGCGGGATCGAGGTGATGCCGGCCCAGAAGATCTCCTCCGAGAAGGCCATCAGCACGAAGGCGAGCGACAGCCAGGTCGAGACGAAGCCGGTCGGCGAGATGTCGACCGCCGGCAGACCGAAATACATCAGCACGATGATGACCAGCGGCGGCAGCGAGCGGAACAGGTCGACGACGAAGATGATCAGCCAGTTGAGCGGCCGGATGGCGAGGCTGCGCACCAGCGCCAGCGCCAGGCCGGCGGTCAGACCCGTCGCCACGATCAGCAGCGCCAGCTCGACCGTGACGACCATGCCGCCCAGGATGTCGGGCAGGTACTTCGCCATGACCTTCGCGTTGAAGAAGGTCTCGAGGAAGCGGTTCCAGTTGGTCATCTGGCCTTGTCGTCCTGAGCGGAGCGAAGGACCTTGCGCCACTCCCAGGGCCTGTCTTCGCAATCAGCGCGAGATCCTTCGCTTCGCTCAGGATGACAAGCGGCGAGCATCAGTGCCGCCTGATCTGGCCGATGAACGCGCGCGTGCGCTCGTGGGTCGGGGTCTCGAAGATCTCGGCCGGCGAGCCCTGCTCGACGATCAGCCCGTCGTCCATGAACACCACGCGATCGGCGGCGGCGCGGGCAAAGCCCATCTCGTGACTGACCACGACCATGGTCATGCCGCTCTCGCGCAAGCTGCGCATGACCTCGAGCACCGAACCGACCAGCTCGGGATCGAGCGCCGACGTCGGCTCGTCGAACAACATGACCTTGGGCTCGAGCGCGATGGCGCGGGCGATCGCGACCCGCTGCTGCTGGCCGCCCGACAGCTCGGTCGGCCGGTGCGTGGCGCGGTCGCCCAGTCCCACGCGGTCGAGGGCGGCGTGGCCCAGCGCCTCGGCCTCCGCGCGCGACTTGCCGGCGACCCTGCGCAAGGCCAGCGTCACGTTGCCGAGCGCGGTCATGTGCGGATAGAGGTTGAACGACTGGAACACCATGCCGATGCGCTGGCGGGCATGGTTGATGTCGGTCTTGGGGCTCAGCATGTCGATGCCGTCGACAACGACGCTGCCCGAGGTCGGCTCCTCGAGCCGGTTGAGGCAGCGCAGCAAGGTCGACTTGCCCGAGCCCGACGGGCCGATCACGAACACCAGTTCGCGGTCGGCGACGTCGAGATCGACTCCCTTCAGGACGTGAAGGGAGCCGAAGTGCTTGTGAATGCCCTTTGCCGAGACGATCGGCAGGGCAGGATCAGCCGCCACAATGCAGCTCGTGCGGCGTCGGATCGTAGCCCGGCATGCCCGGCACGCCGTAGCCCGGCGTGATCACGCGCTCGAGCGCGTCGGGCGCCGGCTCCTTGCCGAACCACTGGGTCGACATCTTCACGATGGTGCCGTCCTTCTTCATGCAGTCGAGCACGTCCTGCATCTGGTTGCGCAGCGCCACGCTATCCTTGCGGAACGGGGCGGCCCAGTGCGCGCGCGACTCCTTGAGCTCGAGGTCGGCCACGAACATCGGGTTCTTCGACGCGGCGTAGACGATCGTGGTGTTGCCGCCCAGCGTGGCGTAGGCGCGGCCCGCCAGCACGGCCTGCGTGGCATCGGGCTGGGTGTCGTAGGACTGAACGGTGAAACCGTATTTCTCGCCCATCGCCTTGCTCTGGGTCTCGTACGGCGTGCCCTTGTTGACCGAGACGGCCTTGCCCTTGAGGTCTTCCCAGCCCTTGATCGGCGGCGTGCCCTTCTTGATGCCGAACTGGTAGGACGTCCACAGGTAGCCCGAGGTGAAGATCATCTGCTCGGCGCGCTCCTTGGTGACGGTCGTCGGCGCGGCGATGAAGTCGTAACGGCCGGACTGGAGACCCGGGATCAGGGTCGAGAAGCTCACCGAGTCGATGGTGATTCCGCGGTGCATGCGCTTGGCAACCTCGTTGAAGAGATCGATCTGGAAGCCCTGCATGCCGCCGCCCAACTTCGGAAAGGCGTGCGGCGCGAAAGTGCCGTCGACGCCGGTGCGCAGCGGCGGCAACTTGTCTTGCGCTGCCGCGAACGGGGCCAGCGCCGGCGACGCGCAGAGCAAAATAGCCGCGGCAACGGCTGCGAAACGGTTGATCATCGAAGTCCCTCCCTTATTCAATCCCCAAGGCGCGACGGTAGAACAGTCGTTGTTGAATAGCAATTTGAAGGCCATGTTTGCGGTGTTCTGCCGTCATGGAGCCATGAGAAAGTATATTGTCGTCGCGGCGTTCTCGCTGCTGCTGTCCGCCCTCTTCCTGCGCGCGCCTGGGACCTACGACGTCACCGAGAACTGGCTGCCGTGGATGCTGATCCTGCATAAAGACGGGTTGGTTGCGGGCTACGCGCAGATTGCCGACATGTATCCGCCTGGCACCGCGGCGCTGCTGATGGCGGCCGACGCGGTGCTGCCCACGCTGCCCGACCTCACCGTCATCGACCTGCTGCTCGGGCTGGCGCAGCTCGCCGCCGGGCTGGCGTTTGCCCGCCGCGCCAGCACGCCCATGGCGCTGGGCTTCGTCGCGGCCATCGCACTGTCGGGCGCGGGCCTGGCCTATCTCGACGTGCTTTACGCTTTGCCGCTTCTACTGTCGCTGTTCGCGGCCCTCGACCGGCGGCCGACCGCCTCGGCGGCCTGCTTCGCGGTCGCCTGCCTCATCAAGTGGCAGCCGCTGGTCCTGCTGCCGTTCCTGCTCGTGCTGTGGTTCGACCAGGCACATGGCCCTGCCGCGCCGCCGCCTGGCCACCGGCATCGGGCTGCTGTCGATCGCCGGCGCCTTCGTGCTGCTGGCCTTCTGGCCGGCGATCTGGCTCGCCTTCGCCTCGGCGTTGGACAGTGCGCCGTGGAGCGGCGATGCACTCAACCTGGCGTGGGCGGCGCAACTCGTCTTCGGCTATCCACCGGAGCCGCTGTTCCTGGTCACCAACCATTCGAAGTGGCTGCTGCGCCTCCTGTTCGCGGCGGTGTACGTGCCGATCCTGCTCGCGGCGATCGCCACGCAGCGCCGCGATGCCGCCCGCATGCTGACCTTCGCGATGGCGGGCTTCCTCGCCTATTTCCTGCTCGGCCCGAGCGTCCACGAGAACCACCTCTTCGTGCCTGTCGTCCTCGGATTCGCCCTGTGGACCCGCGCGCCGCGCCTCGCCCCCGCCGTCGTCGCCACCGCGGCGCTGTTCAACATCAACCTGCTGCTCTTCTATGGACTGACCGGAACGACGCCGCTGCCGCGCGACCATTTCTTCGCCCTGCTGACGGGAGCGATCAGCGCCACGGCCCTGCTCGCCTTCGCCTTCGCGCTCTTGCTGCTCTGCCGCGAGACCATGCTTTCGCTGCGCGGCGCCAGGAACGCCCGATCCGACACGGGTGGGCCGCCGCCGGCGGGCCGCCGCCGTTGTTGGAGGACGAATTCGGGCGCATGATCCGACGATGGACCGCATCCTCGTCATCAATCCCAATTCGTCGCAAGCCGTCACCGACGGCATCGACCGCGCCATGGAGCCGCTGCGTATCCCCGGCGGTCCGGCCATCGAGTGCGTGACGCTCAAGGAAGGCCCGCCGGGCATCGAGACCCAGGCGCATGTCGAGAGCGTCGTGGCGCCGCTCGGCCAGATGGTGAAGAGCCGCGACAACGACTGCTCGGCCTTCGTCATCGCCTGCTACTCCGACCCGGGCCTGCACGCCGCGCGCGAGCTCACGACCAAGCCGGTGCTGGGCATTGCCGAGTGCGGGATCATGACGGCGATGACGATGGGCCAGCGCTTCGGCGTGATCTCGATCCTGAAGAAATCGATCCCGCGCCACCTGCGCTATGTCGGCCAGATGGGTGTCTACGACCGCATGGCCGGCGACCGCGCCATCGGCCTCGGTGTCGTCGAACTGTCCGACGAGGCGCGTACCTTCAGCCGCATGGCCGAGGTTGCCGCCGAACTGCGCGACGAAGACGGCGCCGACGTGCTGGTCATGGGCTGCGCCGGCATGGCGCGCTACCGCGACCACCTGCAGCGTCATGTGGGTTTGCCCGTGGTCGAGCCCAGCCAGGCCGCCGTGTCGATGGCGATCGGGCGCAGTCGGCTCAACTGGAGCTAGCTGAGCAAGCGAGATTGCGCTGCGCGCGACTCTGAGGCGTAAATCGTCGTCCTGAGCACAGCGAAGGACCTCACATTTGCCGCAGACTGGGTCTATCCGCTGACCGATGGGCAATCGCCAGTTCTGGGTCTACATCCTGACCAGCGCCAACGGCAACGCCATGTACATCGGCGTCACCAACAATCTCGAAAATCGGATTTTCAAGCACCGCTCCGGCAAAGGCAGCATCTTCGCCAAGCAGTACCGCGTGACGCGCCTCGTCTACGCCGAAGAATACGACAATCCGACCGATGCTATCGCTCGTGAGAAGCAACTCAAGGGTTGGCGCCGTGAGCGCAAAAACGAACTCGTTCGGACGATCAATCCCGAGTTTCGCGAGCTGATGCCGAGCGTGAGGCTGGCGTGAGGTCCTTCGCTACGCTCAGGACGACAATCGCCCCTGTCGTCCTGAGCGTAGCGAAGGACCTAACATTTTTCTCAGACCCGGTCGCTCAGGACGACGGGCTATTCGGCTGCCTCGGCTTTCACCACCGGCGCGGCCGGGAATTCCAGGCGGTCGTCGGTGCGGCAGTAGCGATCGGCGAACATGCGGCCGATCGGGTGATACCTGTCCATGTGGACGCGCATCGCCTTGGGGTCCCACAGCTCGTCGCGGATGTGGAAGCGCGTGCCCTCGCCCAGGATGAGCTGGCGCTCTTCCTTCACGTTGATGACCTGCCATGTCCTGCATTCCATCGCCCACGGCGCATCGGCCAGGCGCGGCACCTTGATGTCCACGGACGGCGCGAGCTTGAGGCCGAGATAATCCGGCTCGCCGACATTGGGCGGAAAGTCGCCACTCGAATTGTGCATCTTGAGCGCCAGCGGCTCGTCGGTGATGTGCACGACGAATTGGCCGGTGCGCTCGATGTTCGTCCAGGTGTCCTTCAGACGCCCGTCCGGCCGCTTGTTGACGGCGATCATGCAGAGCGGCGGATCCTCGCCGAAGACGTTGAAGAAGCTGAACGGTGCGGCATTGACCACACCCGTCGGCCCGAGTGTGGTTACCCAGGCGATCGGGCGCGGCAGCACGAAGGCCGTCAGGATCTTGTAGCGGTCGCGCGGATTGACGTCTGAAGCGGCGTATTGCATTCGAATTCCTCAGTTGGCGAATTCCTCAGTTGGCCGTGTCGACCTTCACGCCGGCCTGCTCGCTGATGAGCTTGTAATGCTCGGGGCGGCGGTGCTTGGCGAAGTTGAAGGTGGTGTTGCGGATGTATTCGCCCAGCGCCAGGTCGCAGTCGTAGGAGATGACCTCGTCCTCCTCGGTCGTGCCCTTGGCCACGACCTCGCCGGTCGGCGCCACGATCACCGAGCCGCCGTGCAGCCAGAAACCGTCTTCCTTGCCGGCCTTGGCCGTGGCCACGACCCAGATGCCGTTCTGGTAGGCCGCCGCCTGCAGCGACAGCATGTGGTGGAAGACGCGCAGGTACGGCGGCTCGTGCGGCGCATAGACGTTGTCGCTCGGCGTGTTGTAGCCCAGCACGACCATCTCGGCGCCCTTCAAGGCCATAACGCGGAAGGTCTCGGGCCAGCGCCGGTCGTTGCAGATGCACTGGCCGACGATCACGTTCTCCTTGAACATCTTCCAGACGTTGAAGCCGATGTCGCCGACCTCGAAGTACTTCTTCTCGAGATGCTGGTACGGCACGTTCGGGCGGTGATCGTCGTGCCCCGGCAGGTGGACCTTGCGGTACTTGCCGACCAGCCGGCCGTCGGGGCCGACCAGGATCGAAGTGTTGAAATGGTGTGGCTTGCCGCCCTCTTCCATGCGCTCGGCATAGCCCAGGTAGAAGCCGATGCCCTTGGCGCGCGCCAGCTCGAACAGCGGCGCCGTCTCGGGGCTCGGCATCTGGTTCTCGAAATACTTCTCGACCTCGTTCGGGTCGTCCATCCAGTAGCGCGGGAAGAAAGTCGTAAGCGCCAGCTCGGGGAACACCACGAACTTCGAGCCGCGCGAGTCGGCCTCCTTCAGCATCTCGATCATCCGCTTCACAACGCTGGCGCGGCTGTCGGCGCGATGGATGGGCCCAAGCTGGGCGGACGACACTTTCAGGCGACGGGACACTTCCAACTCTCCTTTAGAACAGCGGCTTCAGGCCAAACTTCGACATCGCCTTCATTTCGGGCGCAGTGTTACCGAGCGGCCTGGCGCTGTCGGGCGAGGCGCACGGCAGGAACTGGCCCGAGCCGCGCGCGGCGTCGAGCTTGCCGTGGTCGACCACAACCCGGCCGCGGCTCACGACGGTGACCGGCCAACCCTTGATCTGGCGACCCTCGTAGGGCGTGTAGCCGACGTTGTCGTGCAGGTCCTTCCAGCGCACGGTGACGTCCTTGTCGGGATCCCAGATCGCGAGGTCGGCGTCGGAGCCGACGGCGATCGTGCCCTTGCGAGGATAGAGGCCGTAGAGCCGCGCGTGGTTGGTCGACGACAGGCCCACGAACTGCTGCAAGGTGATGCGGCCCTTCTGCACGCCCTCGCTGAACAGCAGCGGCAGGCGCAGCTCGATGCCGGGTACGCCGTTAGCCATCTCCTTGAACGTGGTCTTGTCGCCCTTGGGGATCTTGCCGCCTTCGTTGAACTGGTAGGGCGCGTGATCGGACGAGAAGGTCTGGAAGGTGCCGTCCTTCAGCGCCGCCCACACCGCTTCCTGCGCCGCTGCATCGCGCGGTGGCGGCGAGCAGCACCACATGGCGCCCTGCACGCCGGGCTTGTCCATGTCGTCGGCGGTGAGCGCGATGTACTGCGGGCAGGTCTCGCCGAAGATCTTCAGGCCCTTCTTCTGGGCCTGGCGCACGACTTCGATCGCCTCGATCTCCGACATGTGCACGATCAGCATCGGCGCGTCGACCAGCCGCGCCAGCGAGACCGCGCGGTTGGTGGCCTCGGCTTCGGCCACGCGCGCGTGGGCGATGGCGTGGAACTTTGGCGCGCCATGGCCCTGCTCGATCAGGTGATGGGCCAGCCACTGGATCATGTCGTGGTTTTCGGCATGCACCATGACCAGCGCGCCGTCCTTGCGGGCGAGCGCCAGGATGTCGAGCATCTGGTAGTCGCTCACTTTCATGGCGTCATAGGTCATGTAGATCTTGAACGAGGTGTAGCCGTCGCGGATCAGCGCCGGCAACTCCTGGCCCAGCGCCTGCGGAGTGGGATCGGTGACGATCAGGTGGAAAGCGTAGTCGATTACCGCCTTGGGCGTGGCGGCCTCGTGATAGTCCTTCACCACCTGGCGCAGCGACATGCCGCGATGCTGGGCCGCGAAGGGGATCACCGTCGTCGTGCCGCCGAACGCCGCCGACACGGTGCCCGAATAAAAATCGTCGGCGCACATGATGCCGAAGCCCGACTTCTGCTCGATATGGACATGGCTGTCGATGCCGCCGGGCAGGACGAACTTGCCACCGGCGTCGATCTCCTTCGCGCCCTTGCCCTTGATCGACGGCTCGATAGCGGCGATCACGCCGTCCTTCACCGCGATGTCGCCCTCGATCTGGCGGTCCTCGGTGACGATGCGCCCGTTGCGGACGATCAGGTCGTACTCGGCCATCGTGCCCTACTCCGCTGCCATCTTGTCCGCGCGGCCTGCGGCAGCCAGCCGCCGCTCCAGCCGCTTGATCATGCCGTCGAGCTCGGCCTTGTCGGTCGGCGTCAGCGACGAGCCCGGTGCGCGCTGCTTCGGGCTCTTGATGGCGCCGCGGCGGAACAGCACCTCCTTGCGCAGCGCCAGGCCGATCGCCGGCTGGACCTCGTGACGCACCAGCGGCAGATAGATGTCGAACAGGTCCTCCGCCTCCTCGACCTTGCCGGCCGCGAACAGGTCGTAGACCTGGACCAGCATTTCCGGCCAGGCAAAGCCGGTCATGGCGCCGTCGGCGCCGCGCCGCATCTCCTGCGGATAATAGAGCCCGCCGTTGCCGACCAGGATCGAGACGCGGCGGCGGCCGGGCTTCTTCTCGCTGTCGCGCACGCGGCTGAGCTTGGCCAGGCCCGGCGCATCCTCGTGCTTCAGCATCACGAGCTGCTTGAAATCGTCGACCATGCGCTCGAACACCGGCGGCGGCAGGTAGACGCCTGTGGTCTGCGGATAATCCTGGTAGACCAGGGGAATGTCCGGCCCGAGCGCCTGGCAGACCTGGGCGTAGTAATTGTAGATGCCGTCGTCGCCCTTCAGGCCGGGCGGCGGTGCCACCATTACGCCCGACGCGCCCGCGATCATCGCCTCGTGCGACAGCCGGCGGACGTTCTCGAGGCCGGCTTGGCTCACGCCCACGATCACCTGTTTGTCGCCGGCGCGCGCGATCACCCGATTGACGACGGCGATGGATTCGTCGGCCGTGAGCTTGGGCGCCTCGCCCATCATGCCCAGCAGGGTGAAGCCGTGGACACCGCCGCGCAGGTAAAAATCGGTCAGCGTGTCGAGGCTCTGCAGGTCGAGAGCCCCTTCGTCGGTGAACGGCGTGGCGGCGATGATGTAAACGCCTTTGGCGTTTTCGGTGAGTTTTGAAGTCATGGACGGATCATGCCAGTCTCGCCCGCGAAGGGTAAGGACCGATGACCGCCAAAATCACCCGCATCGCGAACCTGGATATCGCCGTCGCCTGGGACGAGGCCGACCGACGGCACGTCTATCTCGAGAATGCCGATCTGGTGTTCGCCGGCAACGAGATCGTCCACATCGGCACGGATCATGCGGGCAAGGTCGATTCCACGATCGACGGCAAGGGGTTGATGGCGCTCCCGGGCTTCATCAACGTCCACTCCCATCCGTTTTCCGAGCCGGCCAACAAGGGCCTGACCGAGGAGGTCGGCAGCGACAAATTGGGCCAGAGTTCGCTCTACGAATATCTGCCGGTGTTCGGCCTCGACCCGGCCGATGCCGGCCCCTCGACCAAGGTGGCGATGGCCGAGCTGCTGAAGAGCGGCGTCACCACGATCACCGACCTGTCGATCGCGCGCGACGGCTGGCTCGACGACCTTGCCGCCACCGGCATCCGCGCCGTCGTGGCGCCGATGATGCGGCAAGGCTACTGGTTCACGAAGAACGGCCACACCGTCGAGTACAGTTGGGACGACAAGGCGGGCGAGAAAGCCTTCGAGGCGGCAATGACCACCATCGATGCGGCGCTCAATCATCCGAGCGGGCGGCTGTCTGCGATGGCCTGCCCGTCGCAGATCGACACCTGCAAGGAGGGCTTCTTCCGCGAGGCGCTGCAGGAGGCACGCAAGCGCGGCATCCCGCTGCAGACCCACGCCTGCCAGGCCGTCGTCGAGTTCCACGAGATGGTGCGCCGCCACGGCAAGACGCCGGTCGAATGGCTCGACCAAATCGGAGTACTCGGCCCCGACCTGATCATCGGCCACGGCATCTTCCTCAGCGACCATCCGCAGGTCCGCTATCCGCACGCCGACGATTTCGCGCGCCTGCGCGACTCGGGCGCGGCGGTCGCCCACTGCCCGACCGTATTCGCCCGCCGCGGCATGGCGCTGAACACGATCGGCCGCTACATGGACGCCGGCATTCCGGTCGGCATCGGCACCGATACCTTCCCGCACAACATGGTCGATGAGATGCGGCTCGCCTGCTACGTCGCGCGCGTGATGGCGGGCAACTACAAGATGGGCACGACGCGCCATGTCTTCGAGGCTGCCACCGTGGGCGGTGCGGCGATCCTGCGCCGGCCCGATCTCGGCCGCCTCCAGGTCGGCTGCAAGGCCGACTTCTCGCTGGTCGATCTCGGCCATCCCTACATGCAGCCAGCGCACGAGCCGGTGCGCAGCCTGATCTACTCGGCCAGCGAGCGCGCCATCCGCGACGTCTATGTCGATGGCCGCCAGGTCGTGCGCGACGGCAAGGTGTTGACGGTCGACATCGAGAGCGAGACCGCGGGCCTGATCGAGGGCCAGCGCCGGCGCCTGTCGACGGTGAGCCAGCGCGACTGGGCCGGCCGCGACGCCGACGGCCTGGCCCCGCCGGTCTACGCCACCAAAGACCGCCTGCCCCAGCAGCGGCCGGTCACTTGATGTCGGCGCCGACTTTCTGATCGATCAGGCAGTCGCCGACCAGCTTGGCGACCAGCTCCGAGCCGCCGTCGTTGTAATGGCAGTCGTCGAAGAAGTATCCGGTGGTCGCCGGCACGTGCGGCGAGATCGAGCAGAACGGGAAGCCGCGCTCCTTCACCGTCTTGCCCAGCCAGTCGTTGTAGAGCCTGGCGATGTGCATCATGTTGTCCAAGCGGAGCGTGTAATCGGCGTTGAGCGGCGTCATCCACAGGCGCCAGCGCAGCTCGGGCGTGATGTCGGGCTGATAGGCCGTCGGCTGGTCGACGAAGACGCATTGGATCTTCCGCCGCTGGCATTCGTCCATGATCTTGCCGACCCAGCGGGCGTAGTCGGCATCGACGGTCGTGGGCTCGTAGTCGATCTTCTTCACCCGATCGAGCGAGTGCTGCTTACCCTTCAACTCCGAGTCGTCCTCGGGCACGACCTCCGGCGGCCAGCCCCAGCGATCGAGCTGCCAGTGCGCCGCGCGCATGCCGAGCTGGATTGCCTTCACCAGCACGGTGCGGTCGACCGACAGGTACTTGCCGACGAGCCCGCGCAGGCCTTCCGGTTTCGGTCGGCTCTCCTGCTCGTGGGCCTTCACGATTGCCTGGTTCCAGTCGTTGATCCCGATCAGAAAGATGGCGATGTCGGGCGCATAGGCCTCGCTGCCCAGCAGGATCCGGTAGTCGTGCTCGGCGCGCAGGCCCGACACGCCGGTGTTGACCATCTCGACCTTGCGGCCGAGCGCCTGCGCGAGCCGGTCGGCCACGCGGCTGGTCCAGGTGTTGCGATCGTCGATGAACCCCTCTTCGATCGTGCTGGCGCCGATGCCGACGATGCGCACCACGCCCGGCGGCTTGTTGTCATAGTCGATCGGACCGTTGGTGCGGTGGCCGTGCCAGTCGACGCTGATGCGCCGAGCGGTTTCACTGAATCCGGGCATCCGCTCACCCTCGGGCCTGATCCGCATGACCAGCCCCGGCATGCCGGTCGGCGCCTGCGGCTGGTCGCTCTTGAAGGCCGTGAGGGCAATGGTGACAAGGGGATTGGCGAGCACCAGCAAGGTGAGCGTGATCGCGAGCTGCTTCAGCGCCAGCGAGCGGTACCGGGGATAGCTGCTCCAGATCGCGAGGTTGAAGCCGGCGAGGACCGCCCAGAAGAAGACCGTCTCCCAGGCGATGCTCGACCAGCCGAAGAAGAAAGTTGCCGTGATCGCCAGGCTGCACGCGGCATAGAAGGCCGTCTTCCTCATGCGTCGGGAACGCCCGAGGTCGTGGAATATTCGAAGTGCAGCGGCGTCTCGGGGTAGACCAGCGCGTAGGCCGAGCGCGCGGCGATCGCGGCCTCGGCGAAGCCGGTGAGGATCAGCTTCAGCTTGCCGGGATAGCCGACGACGTCGCCCACGGCGAAGATGCCGGGCTTGTCCGTCGCCGCCGTCGCCGGATCGACCACGATCTGGCCGCGCTCGAGCGCCAGGCCCCAGTCGGCGATCGGCCCCAACGACATCGACAGGCCGAAGAACGGCAGCAGCACGTCGGCCTCGATCTTCTTCACCGCGCCGTCGAGGCTCGCCACCGTCACCGCGGCGAGCTGGCCGTCGGCGCCGTCGAGGCCGTGCAACTGGTAGGGCACGACGAGATCGATCTTGCCCGCCCGGGTAAGCGCCTTCAGCCTGGCCTCGCTCTCGGGCGCGGCGCGGAACTTGTCGCGGCGATGGATCACCGAGACGCGGCTCGCGATCTCGGCGAGCGACAGCGCCCAGTCGACGGCAGTGTCGCCGCCGCCGGCGATCACCACGCGCTTGCCGCGGAAAAGCTCGCGGCGGGTCACGTAGTAGAACACGCTTCTGCCTTCGTAGGCCTCGATGCCGGGGAGCGGCGGCCGGTTCGGTCCGAAGGCGCCGACACCCGCGGCGACGATCACCGCCTTGGCCTGGATGGTCGTGCCCTTGGAGGTGGTGAGGCGCCAGAAGCCGCCGGTCTGCGGCTCGAGGGACTGAACCTGCTCGCCCAGGTGATAGACCGGCTTGAAGGGCGCCGCCTGGGCCTTCAGCCGCACGATCAGTTCGGCCGCCTCGATCCGGGGAAAGCCCGGGATGTCGTAGATCGGCTTTTCGGGGTAGAGCGCGGTGCACTGACCGCCGGCATCGTCCAGCACGTCGACGACGTGACAGCCTAGCCGGACCATGCCGCATTCGAAGACCGTGAACAGCCCGACGGGCCCCGCGCCGACGATCACGACGTCGGTCTGGTGATGGGTGTGACCGCTGGCCATTGTCCTAACGTGGCGAAGAGAAGCCGTAAAATAAAGCCCCCGGACCGTTAAGGACCGGGGGCGAAATTGGTAGCTGGGGGCGGACTTGAACCGCCGACCCCGGCATTATGAGT